>CAJFFD010000031.1 GCA_904373255.1 uncultured Clostridia bacterium
CCGGGGAGCTGGTTCAGCCCGTGCAGCGCGCCGAAATGGTCGACGATGCCGATGTAGCCGCCCTTGTCCTTGCAGAATTTATCGATGGCGATCTCGTACTTCGCCTGCTCGCGCACGACGTCGATGCGCTTGGTGCCCATCGTGTACTTTTTCCCGTACTCCGCCATCATGGCGTCCACTTCCTTGTCGGTCACCTTTTCGATGTACTCGACGAGGTCGCCGATGGGATAGTAATCGACCTGCCAGCCGAAGCCGATGTGCGCCTCCACCTTGTCGCCCTCGGTGACGGCGACGTCGCGCATGTTATCGGAGAAGCGGCAGACCTTGACCGTTTTGGAGAAGGCATAACCCGCGGCGACCTTGCACCAGGCGGCGAGCTCTTGAAGTGCTTCCTCGTCCTTATAGTAGCCGACGATGACCTTGTTGTCCTTGCGCAGGCGGGAGACGATGTAGCCGAACTCCCTGTCGCCGTGCGCCGCCTGGTTTTCGTTCATGAAGTCCATGTCGATGGTGTCATACGGCAGCTTTTCGTTGTACTGGGTCGCGAAGTGGCACATGGGCTTTTGCAGCATGGAAAGCCCCTTGATCCACATTTTCGCGGGCGAAAAAGTGTGGCACCAGGTGATAATGCCGATGCAGTTGTCGTCCGCATTGACCTGCTTGATCGCCGCGACGATCTCGTCCGAGCTCTTGCAGGTAGTGAGGTATTTAACGGTAACGGGCATGCGCTCGTTCACATAGTTCGCCATCTCCTCGGAGTGCTGCGCAACATGTTCGAGCACGTCCGCACCGTACAGCGTTTGGGAACCTGTCAGCCAATAAACGATTTTCTCTTTCATTTTTTATTTCCTCTCTGAATTTTTATTTTTAATGATTTAATGTACAAAACCGTGCAGAACAGTTTTGTACAAACTCGCAAGAGCAAAAACCACGCTTTTTGCTCTTGCACTCCATTTGGCAATCCCTTGCCTTACGGAAGGGGTGAAATCGATGCGCATATTTGTGGTGTGCCATTCAAAAGCGCATCGATAAGGGGAAAACCGCTCGGGTTTCCCCTCCAATCACGACAAATAATTTTGTCAGCTCAAAATTATTTGTGTGAACCCTGCCCGTAGTAGGCATTCTTCCCGTGCTTGCGCAGATAATGCTTATCCATCATGAACTTGTCCGCGCGCTGCACCTTCGGGTTGACGCTTTCGGTGATGAACGCCATCTTCGCCACTTCCTCGATAACGGTAGCGTTGTAGACGGAAGCGTCGGCATCCTTGCCGAAGGCGAACACGCCGTGGCTCTTGACGAGTACGCCCGGCACCTCCAGTGGCTTCAAGTTATCCTTTTGGAAGCGCTCGATGATGACAAGACCTGTATTCTTTTCGTACTCCCCTTCGATCTCCTCTTTCGTGAGCGACCGCGCGCAGGGAATGTCGCCGTAGAAATAGTCGGCGTGGGTCGTGCCGTAGAAGGGAATATCTCTGCCCGCCTGCGCCCAGCTCGTGGCGAAGGTGGAATGGGTGTGCGTGACGCCGCCGACATCGGGGAACGCCTTGTAAAACTCGATGTGCGTGGGCGTATCGCTGGACGGGCGCAGGTTGCCGTCCACCACCTTGCCGTTCAAATCGACGACGACCATGTCCTTTTCCGTCATGTCGTCGTAGGAAACGCCGCTCGGCTTGATGACGAGAAGCCCGCTCTCGCGGTCGAATGCGCTGACGTTGCCCCAGGTAAAGAGCACCAGCTTGTTTTTGACCAGGTCGAGGTTCGCCTTCAAAACCTTCTTTTTCAGATCCTCCAACATAGTATATTCCCTCCCGAAAAAATTACTCTTTCAATAGTATTTACACTGTGACTCTGCTTTAATCGACGGAAACGACTGCCTGTTGCACGACGGGCAGCGCCTTGACATAACGCCCGGTGAATTTTTCGAACCCCTCGACGTCCTTCGGGTCGGGGGCAAGGGTCACGCCCTCCTGCCCCGCGAATACCTTTTTGTCGAGATACTCTTCGAGCGTTTCGCCGTCCTTTTTCTGCACGCGGAAGTTCGCGAGCACCGCGATTCCCCACGCGCCGCCCTCGCCCGCCGTCTTCATTACGGTGACGGGCGCGTCGATCGCCGCCGCAAGGTAGCTTTGGGCGACTTTTTCCGTCTTGAAAATGCCGCCGTGACCGGTAATCGAATCCAGCTTAACCTTCTCCGTTTTCAAAAGGATGTCGCACCCGACTTTGAGCGCGCCGAACGCCGAGTACAGGTTCGCGCGCATGAAGTTCGCGAGGCTGAATTTGTTTTCGGGCGTGCGCACGAACAGCGGGCGACCGGCATCGATATGGGTGATGTTTTCACCAGAAACGCAGTTGTAGGCGAGCAGTCCGCCGCAGTCCTTATCCCCCTCAAGAGAGGCGTTGTATAAAATATCGAACAGCTGATGTTTTGAAATCTCCATCCCCGCGCGCGCGGCGAACTCGCCGAACAGGTTCACCCACGCATTGAGGTCGGAGGTGCAGTTGTTGCAATGCACCATGCCGACGAGGTCGCCGACGGGGGTGGTGACGAGGTCGATTTCGGGATACACCCTGGAAAGTTCCTTCTCCAGAACGATCATCGCAAAGACGGAGGTACCCGCCGAAACGTTGCCCGTGCGCTTTTTGACGCTGTTGGTGGCGACCATGCCCGTGCCCGCGTCGCCCTCGGGCGGGCAGCAGGGCGCGCCCGCCTGCAAGACGCCCGTAGGATCGAGGAGCCGCGCCCCCGCCTCGGTAAGGGAGCCGGCATCGTCGCCGGCGACGAGCACCTGCGGCAGGATGTCCTTCAATTTATACGGAAGCCTGTACTTTTCGACCGCTTTATCGAATTTGGCGAGCAGAGCGGCGTCGAAATCGTGCGTCTTCGTGTCGATGGGGAACATGCCCGAAGCCTCCCCCACGCCCACGACCTTTTTGCCCGTGAGCAGATAATGCACATACACCGCGAGGGTCGCAAGGAAATCGACGTCTTTGACGTGCTTCTCCCCCCCGCCGACCAGCGCGCGGGGATGTGATAGCCTAAAATTTCCGTAAGCTCATCCGCCGCCTTCTCTGCAATGTTGTTGCGCCAGGTGCGGAAGGGAGCCAACAGATTCCCCGCCTTATCGAATACCATATAGCCGTGCATCATGCCGCTGATGCCGACCGCGCCCAGCCTTTTGAGCGGAACGCCGTACTTTTCCTTTACGTCCGCCGCGAGTTTCGCATAGCAGTCCTGCAGCCCCTCGCGGATGTCGCCGAGGGTGTACGTCCAGATGCCGTTCTCCAAGCGGTTTTCCCAATCGTGCGCGCCGCTCGCAACCGCTGCGTTCTGTTCGTTTACAAGCACCGCTTTGATGCGCGTGGAGCCGAACTCGATGCCGAGCGACGCCTTCCCCTCCTCGATACACTTCTTCGTTTCGTTTGCCATACAGACCTCCCGCAATGCGTCCTCACCGCGCCGCGGTGCAAAGACGCGCTTCGTCCTTTTTCCTCTATTGTATACGATTGTGGAAAAAACAGGTAAATTATCGAAAAGGAAGGGCGAAAATAATGTAAAGAAAACAAACTTAAATCATTTATTTCGGCAAAATATTGACAAATATTCCAAACAGATGGTATACTATACATGGCAGCGGGCAATACCCCCGCGGGGCAGAAAAGGAGGCAGGGCGTGAAGGTACTCGGCTTTGCGGCAGACCGCGCAGACAGGTTGGCGGTTGCGAATTATTACGCGTACCGCTACAACGGATTTGATATGAAGTTCCACGCGCATCCCAACGCGGAGATCATGTACAACGACGGAGGTGCGTGCGAAATATTCTGGAAGGAAAACGGAAACAACAAAAAACTGGCGCTCAAAAAGGGGCAGTTTGCCGTTTTGCCTTCGCAGACACAACATATGCTGTACGTTCCGCAGGGCGGTCGCTGCGATATACTCAACCTGGAGCTTACCCTTTCCGCCGAAAACGGACTTCCCTGCGCGGAATTGGAGGGAGCCGGACTGGAATTTTTGGGCGGGGGCGTGCGCTTTGCCGAAGACACGGCAAATGTCGGCGCAACGATCAAAAAACTCCATGAGGAGCTGGGAAGCGCACAGTTCAACGCCGGAAGCGGTTTACAGATTGCGGCGCTTTTAGCGCAGCTTCTGGTGATGATTGCGAGGGTCGCGCACATGGGCGGTTCGGACGGGAGCTACATCATCAATAAGGCGATGAAATTCATCGATAATGAGTATGCGAACGGAATATCGAGCAAAGACGTGGCGGAGAGCATGAAGCTGCACCCCGTATACCTGGAACGGCAGTTTAAAAAGCACACGGGCGTGAGTATGCTGTCGCACATCAATACCCTGCGCGTGGAACGGGCAAAGCAACTGATTTTAAATACCGCCCTGCCGCTCATCGACGTTGGAGCGGAGTGCGGCTTCAACACACGGCAGAATTTTTACGAAACCTTTAAAAAATATGAAGGATGTTCTCCCAGCGACTATCGCCGGCGCAAAAAGGAGCGCACCGACAGCTCCTACCGGCAGGCGCCTTACGAGGCGGGCGAATGAAGATATGCGCCCGGCAACTCCCATGCCGGCGGAGCAACACCGATTCAGCACAAAAAAATACCGACGGCAATTTGCCGTCGGCATTTTTTTGTGCTTTGAATTATACGATATATTTCTCTTCGGCGGCGGGGGCGCTGTCCAACTCTTCCCTCTTCGCCTCGTAGCCCTTTTTGCCGAGCAGCGCATACGTCGCCTGCTTGCCCGCTTCCACGCCCGGCTGGTTGAAGGTGTCGATGTTGAACATCGCGCCCGCGTACGCCGTCTGCAATTCGAACAGGTACATCAGCTCGCCCAGCGTGAACTCGTTTACCTCGGGCAGCCAGATGGTGTAGTTCTGCCTGCCCGCCTTGGCGAGCGCGTACGCCGTAGCCTTGTTTTCGGCGGCGATCAGCTCGTTCATCGTATGCCCGCCGAGGAACGCAACGTCGGGGATGTCCTCGCAGCCGTGCGGGATAGCCACCTCTTTGCGGTAGTTTTTAACGGACAGGAAGGTGACGACCTTATCGAAGGGGCCTTCCGTATACAGCTGCACCTGCGAATGCTGGTCGGTGACGCCCAGCGACTTGACGGGCGTCTGCCCCACGTTGCAGGGCTTGCCGTCCAGGGTCACGTTCTTGCCCAAGCTCTCCGCCCACAGCTGGCAGTACCAGTCGGACATGAATTTCAGGCTGTCGGCATACGGCATCATCACGCCGATGTTCTTGCCCCGCTTCATCGCCGCATACTGCAACACGGCGCAGGCGAGTGCGGGGTTCTTGGCAACGGAAGGCTTGTTGCAGATGCCGTCCATATACGCGGCGCCCGCGAGCATCGCCTTGATATCCAGCCCCAGAACCGCCGCGGGCAGAAGCCCCACGGGGCAAAGCTCGGAGAACCTGCCGCCGACGCCGTCGGGAATGTAGAAGGTCTTGTAATTGTGCTGTTTTGCGAGTTTGATGAGGTTGCCCTTCGCGTGGTCGGTGGTGGCGATGATGTTCTCGCCCGCCTTGTCGCCCAGCGCCTTGGTGAGGATGTCGTTGATGATGAGGTACTGCGTCATCGTTTCGCTCGTCGCGCCCGACTTGGTGATGACGTTGAAGCAGGTCTTTTCCGGCTCGATGACGTCCAACAGCGCCGCCATGCGCTCGGGGTCGACGTTGTCCTCGACGTAGAACTTCGGGCCCTTCCTCTTAGAAGGCGCGAGGTCGTTGTAGTGCAGGTGGCAGAGCGCGTTGAACACGGCGATGGGGCCGAGCGCGCTGCCGCCGATGCCGAGTACGACGAAATATTTGAACTTGCGGCGCACTTCTTTGGCGGTCGCGATGACGTCCTCGACGATTTCCTTTTGGTTGTACGGAAGCTCCGTCCAGCCCATCATTCCCTTGCCGCGGTTGTCGGCAACGTAGTCGAAGGCGTCCGCCGCCGCTTCCTTGAGTTCGTTTAAATCAGAATCTTTAAACCCGTCGGCGCCGATGAATTTTTTCATCATGTAGTTGTAATCGACGGTCAGGCGCATGCTGTTGCGCCAGTCTTTGTTCCGGATATTCATAGGATAGAGCCCTCCGTTTGATTTCGTTTTTTTACCCTATTATTGTAAAACAAAAGGGCGCCCGTTGTCAACAGTTGCGCGGAATTTTACGCGCGATTTTTGCGGAAAAGAGCGCAACCACTGCCAACGTTTCCGCCCGTTTTACCCGATTTTGTCGATGATTTCGTCCAGATAGTCGCACGAGCGCTTGAGTTCGGCATAGTCGCCGTAGTCCTTGGGGTATACCTCGATAAGCAGCGCGCCGTCAAACCCCGCGTCCTTCAGGCGCCGCAGGCACTCTTCAAAATCGAATCTCCCCTGCCCCGGCAGGCAAATTTTTCCGCGCCCGTCTACATCGGACAGGTGGACGTGCGAAATGCTCCCCTCCATGTCCTTGACGTACATTTGGTAGGGATACCCCGAAAGGCGCGCCTGCTTTACGTCGAGCACGCCCTGCAAATCGGGGCAGCGGCGTTTCAGCCGCGAAAAAATGCCCGGCTCGTTGTACAGCGCCCAATGCACGTTTTCCAGGCACAGCTTTACGCCGTGTTCGGCGCAGGCGGCGATGATTTCGTTGAAATTTTCGCCAATTGCGCTTTAAGCGGGTGAGCGAATGGAATGTGTACCGCTCGGCTCCGAAGATGTGCGCCGACGCCATCGCGCGGTGCAGTATCTCAAAGGCATCCCTTTTTGCGCGCGGATGCGAGCCGAACAGCTGCGGCTCGAACTGCGTGTTCAAAAGGTGCACCGAATTGACCTTCAGCTCCCCGCGGCGGGATAAGAGAAGGCTCGCGAACTCCTCGGTATATTCGCTGAACGTCGTCAGAAATATCTCCGTACTCCTGACGCCGAGCGCATTGAGCACGGTGAGCGCGTCCTCGTTCATCTCGCGCAAGAAAAGACTCGACGTGGAAACTCCGCTGAACATTTTTTACACCTCCCGCGCCTTGACCGATGAAAAGGCGCATCGATTCGGGCGGCACCGGCTCGGCAATATCGCGAACGGCGAAACCGCTTTCGGTGAGCGCGCGGAAATACGAGGTGAGCGTGCGGTGGTATTTGACGACAGGCTCGCCCAAAAACACGCAGTTGCGCTTTCCCTCGTAAAAATAATTGTCGACGGGATAGCAGAGCGGGTCGCCCGACGCGCTCCTGATAAAGTCGGCATTGGCGCAGGCGGTGTACACAGGGTGCTCCGCCGAAAATACGAACGCGCCGCCCTCCTTTAAAAAACCGTTCACCCGCCTGAAAAGAGCGTGCAAATCCTCGATATAGTGTACGGCGAGCGAGCTTAAAACAATGTCGAAACTGCCGGAGGGAAATTCTGCTTCCTCCATCGCCGTGCGGATATAGCGCACGTTTTGCTGCTTTGTTTTCGCCCCGGCGACGGCGAGCATCCTTTCGGAAATGTCTACCCCCACGACCTCCGCCGCGCCCTGTTCGGCGGCATATACGCAGTGCCAGCCGTAGCCGCAACCCAAGTCGAGTACTGTTTTTCCCGCAAAATCGGGGAGCATTTTTTTCAAAGTCAGCCACTCGCCTGCCCCCGCAAGCCCTTCGCGGGAACGGAGCATCTGCGCGTATTTATTGAAAAAAGCCTCGTTGTCGTATTTATTCTGCCGCATTCCCAAAATACCTCCCTTTTATTTTAACACGGCGATAAAAATCCGTCAAACAAATCCGGCTCCGTGTGCGGACGAATCCGCCGGCGAACGGGGTTTTACGTTTGACAGCCGCGCGCCGCAGTGGTATAATGGCAGAAAAACGCGGAGCATCGGTTATGGAATTCAGACCCTATAAACATAAAGCGCAGTATTACGAAACGGACACAATGAAGATCGTTCACCACTCCAACTACATCCGCTGGATGGAGGAAGCGCGGGTAGATATGCTCGAACAGATGGGACTGGGGTACGACGTGATGGAACGCGCCGGCGTTTTAAGCCCCGTGCTTTCGGTGGAATGTGAATACAAAAAGATGACACGTTTCCCGGAAACGGTGACCATACAGGTGCGGCTCGCCCGCTATACGGGGATACGGTTCGACGTGGAATACGAGATGACGGGCGAAGACGGAACGCTGCGCGCAAGAGGAAAAAGCACACATTGCTTTATCGACGGAAAAGGGATTCCCCTTTCCTTCCGCCGCCGCTTCCCCGCGTGGGATTCGCTGTTCAGGCAATATGCGGAAAATTCCGCCCCGCGCGAAAATTTCAGAAAGTAAAGGCTTGCGCCCTGCCGCGTCGGTCGACGCGGCAGGGCGCAAAAAGGGAACGGGCATCGCCCGTTCCCCATTTTTTTATTGCAGCCGCCGCGCAGGGCGCCCCTTTCAGCGGGCGCCGCGGCAACACGGCTCGGTATCGCAGCAACGGCAGACGCACTTGCAGCGGCACAGCGCATACTGGCGGTTATAATACTCTTCGTCGCAGCAGACGCTGAATCCGCCGCGGCAGCCGAACCCCGTGCAGGAGCGGTTGCGGCAGCACTCGGCGCTCACCGGATATACCCCGGAGGACAATTCGTCTTCACGGCAGGGCGACGGGCGGCAGCCGCACTGCCCGCTTCGCTCCCCTCCGCCGCATTTGCAGCTATCGTTGCAGCCGCCTTCGCCGAACAATATGGAATACAGTAAAAACATTTCTTGATTCGTCCCCTTTGTAGAATACGCGGGAAGTTTTCCCTCCCCTCTCTATATTCTATGCAAAGAGGCAGTATTTTGCCCCGCCGCCCGAACGGGCGGCGGGGCGTTTTTTCAGTCCGCTCCCCGCCTTACTGTAAATTTTCGCCCGTCAAAAAAGTTTTTTTTCTTCGCTTTCTGATGCTGTACGCCAGCAGGACGACAGCCATCAGGACAGGGAAAAACAATCCGAACGCGATGCCGATATGCAGGTCTCCCGAAAAAGCATCGGCAACGGCGCCGACGGCGGAGGGGCCTGCCATACACCCGACATCACCCGCCAGCGCGAGAAGAGCGAACAGCGCCGTGCCGCCGCGCGGCATACGCGAGGAGGCGAAAGAGATCGTTCCGGGCCAAAGGATTCCGACAGACAGCCCGACAACACCGCACCCGACAAGACCGAGCCAGGCGAAGGGAGAAAAGGCGCAAAGGATATACCCCGCCGCGCAGCCGCACGACGCGGCAAAAAGAGCTGTACGCAGTTTCAGCTTTTCGCCGAATCTGGCGAAAAGCACGCGAGCCGACCCCATCATCGCAGCGAACATGCACGGGCCGAGCAGATCGCCCGTCGTTTTAGACACACCAAGCCCCTCTTCCGCAAAGGCGGACGCCCACTGGCTGACTGACTGTTCGGCACTGCCCGCACAGAGCATCAGTACGACGAAAAACCAGAACATTCCCGAGCGCAAGAGGGAACCGGGTTTTACCGGTTCCTCTCCCTCTTCCACCAGCGGATAAATGGGTACAAACAGAAAATATACGGCGTTCAGCAGCGGAACAGCTGCCCAGATCAGGGACAAGATCAGCCAACGGTCGATGCCGGCGAGGACAAAAAACAGCGTTGAAAGCGCGACGACGGCGACCTGCCCCCAGCTGTAAAAGGAATGGAGCAGGCTCATGACCGACTTTTTCTTTTGGTACGGACACGCCTCCACGATCGGGCTGATCAGCACCTCGATCAGTCCGCCGCCCGCCGCATAAACGGCGGAAGCGATAAAAAGCCCCGCCGCGGGCGACGGCAGAACGTCCGGCAGGATTGCTAGCAGAACCAACCCCGCGCAGCAGAACAGATGCGCCGCCACCGCGCACGGGCGGTAGCCGAGTTTATCCACAAACTTTGCCGAAATGAGATCGACGAGCAGCTGCACGCCGAAATTGACGGTGATCATCAATCCGATCAGCGTGAGAGAAATTCCGTAACTTTGGTTGAACGTAACAAACAGGAGGGGCGCAAAATTGACGACGATTGCCTGCGTGATATAGCCGACAAAACACGCCGCAAGCGTATGACCCGAGCCAAGTTTTTTCATATTCCCCTCTTGCCTCAACCGCGCAAATCCTTAATCATCTGGCAATATTCGAGCGGAAGATACCCCAGCCGCGCGTACAGCGCACGGGCGCGCACGTTCTCCTCCTCTACCTCCAGGCGGATGCGCGCAAATCCTTCCCTGCGCGCGAAGTCTTCGATATACGCGAAATATTCTCTGCCCAAACCAAGGCTGCGGTATTCAGGCTTGATATATAATTCTTCCAGCCAAAGCACCTTTCCGCCCGACTCGCGCGAATAAGACTTTGCCGTGAGAGCAAAGCCGACCGTCTTCCCGTCCGCTTCGACGATAAATGCGTCCGCATATTCGCCCGAGCGCATCAGTTCGTCGAACGCAGCCTCGTGGTATTCCCGCGGCACCGGATGCAGCACCGCGGGAGATGCATAAAATTCTTCGGACAGCGAGATAAAAACTTCCCTGTCCGATTCGGCGATCTTTCGGATCATAAAATCATCTCCATTATTCTTTGTGATCGGGTTATCCGGCAAAACCGCATACGCGGAGCCGCGCGCCTACGCGACCGGCACGTTCACGAGCGAACGGAGCGTCTGCTCCTCATAGGGAGGGAACAGAATTTCAAAATCGCCCTGCGAACCGCTGATGCGGAGGCTGAAGTACGGTTTTACGAACAATATCCCGAACTGATTCGCCCGTATTTTGTACGGCTTATATTCCGGAGCGTTGAACGCCTTTTCTTTATTCCAGCCGCAGAACTCCGCGCGCTTGTCAATGCGCTGCAGCGACAGAACGGTCGCAAGCGGGATCGACGCTTCAAACTCCAACGTACTCAGGCACAGGCAGGCTCCGCGTATAAAGGCGTAAAACTCCGCATTACTATAGCGGCACATGCCTTTATAGCGGATTTTCCCTTTTGCGTTGACCTTATAACAGCAGGTAAATATATCTATGCACTTCGCGTCGGCAGGAATTTCCATATCCTCCTTTGCCCGCGCGATCGCCTTATTCATCTCTTCCGTCAGATACGGCACTGCGGGGCTTTGCATCACCCGCTTTTTACGGATTCTGCCGGCAATCCACAGAGCCAGCGCCGCAATCCCCGCCGCGCCTCCGACATAAAAGACGGCGGCTGCATTTTCGTACATCACGGAAAGCGGCGTATCCGCCAAAGATTTCAGCGTACCGCCCAGGCAACAGATGAATACGAGCCAGGCTATAAATTCGATAATGAGAAGCCAAAGCGGCAGACTCGACGCGCGCTCCACTCGCGCGGCTGCCTCCCGTTTTTCCTCCAGATCGCCCTGCACGGAACTTGAAGCGCGGCGCGTTATGTAGGCACTGCCGTCGGGCGTCATCGTCCCGTCCGCCGCAACGTTCGCGATGTTGAACGCAAATATATTTTTCATCCTTTCCCCCTTTCAAAGACGGGGCAGCACCCCGATATTGAAAAAATCCCCCGTTCGCAGAAACGGACGGGGGATCGGATTTCGCAAATAATTACTTCAGTTCAGCGAAGTATTTAATGGTGCGAACCATCTGGCTGGTGTAAGAGTTCTCGTTGTCGTACCACGAAACAACCTTCACGAGCGTGGTGCCGTCGCCCATGGGCATGCACTTGGTCTGCGTGCCGTCGAACAGCGAGCCGTAGGTGATGCCGATGATGTCGGAAGAAACGATTTCGTCCTCGGTGTAGCCGAAGGAATCGGAAGCCGCCGCCTTCATCGCCGCATTCACGCCGTCCTTGTCCACTTCGCCCTCGACGATCGCGATGAGCTGGGTCAGGGAGCCGGTGGGAACGGGAACGCGCTGCGCGCAGCCGTCCAGAACGCCGTTGAGTTCGGGGATAACCAGACCGATCGCCTTCGCAGCGCCGGTGCTGTTGGGAACGATGTTCACCGCAGCGGCGCGCGCACGGCGCAGATCGCCCTTGCGATGAGGCCCGTCGAGGGTCATCTGGTCGCCCGTGTAAGCGTGGATGGTGGTCATGTAGCCTTTCTTGATCTTCGCGAACTTATTGAGCGCGTTTGCCATCGGAGCGAGGCAGTTGGTCGTGCAGGAAGCCGCCGAAATGATGGTGTCGGTGGGTTTGAGCGTCTTTTCGTTGACGCTGTACACGATGGTCGGCAGGTCGTTGCCCGCGGGAGCGGAGATAACGACTTTTTTCGCGCCGGCGTCGATGTGCGCCTGGCTCTTCGCTTTGGAGCAGTAGAAGCCCGTGCATTCGAGAACGACGTCTACGCCGACTTCCTTCCAGGGCAGATCCTTCGCATCCTTCTCGGCATAGATTTTGATCTCTTTGCCGTCGACGATGATAGAATTCTCCGTCGCAGAAACCTTGTCCGCCAAAGCATAGCGACCCTGCGCGGAATCGTACTTCAAAAGGTGCGCGAGCATCGCGGGGCTGGTGAGGTCGTTGATAGCGACGACTTCGTAACCCTTAGCGCCGAACATCTGGCGGAACGCGAGGCGGCCGATGCGGCCGAACCCGTTAATCGCAACTCTTACATTAGCCATGATAATAGTCCTCCGTTTATAAAACTTGAATTTTAACCGTATTGCTAACCAGCGATATTATTATAGCAAATCGCCGGAAGTTAGTCAATGATTTGCACAAAAGCTGCCTTTTTTTTTGCGAAATTTTGCATTTTTTTATGCAACCCGCCCCAAAACCCGTCTTATTTCAGATTTTCGGGGTTGAGGCATTGCAGTTCTTCCGGCACAAACCTGCCGTCCTTGCGGATAAGCGTGCCGTCGAACCAGATCTCCCCGCCGCCCCATTCGGGAGTCATGATAAGAACCATATCCCAATGCACGCTCGACTTGTTTCCGTTGAATGCATCGTCATACGAACACCCGGGCGTAAAATGGATGGAGCCGGCGATCTTTTCGTCGAACAGAATATCGAGCATGGGCGAGGTAACATACGGGTTGACGCCGATGGCGAATTCCCCCACATACCGCGCGCCCTCGTCGGTATCCAACACGGCGTTGAGCGCCTCGGTGTTCGAGGAGGTCGCCTCGACGATTTTGCCGTTTTTGAACACCAGCCGCACATTCTCGTGCTTGATGCCGTTCTCCAGCGTGGGCGCGTTGTAGGTGATGACGCCGTTGACGCTGTCCTTGACGGGCGCGGTGTACACCTCGCCGTCGGGAATGTTCATATGCCCCGCGCACTTGATGGCGGGAATACCCTTGATGGAGAAGGTGAGGTCGGTGCCCTTCGCGACGAGGCGCACCTTGTCCGTCTTTTCCATGAGCGCCTGCAATGCGTCCATCGCCCTGTCCATTTTGGAATAATCGAGGGTGCACACGTCGAAGTAGAAATCCTCGAATTTTTCGGTGGACGTGCCCGCATTCTGCGCCATCGAAGGGTTCGGATAGCGAAGAACGACCCATTTCGTCTTTTTCACGCGGGTTTCGTGATGCACGGGGAAAGAATACAGTCTGTCGTAGACCTGCATGTTTTCGGCGGGAACGTCGGACAGCTCAAACGTGTTGCTGCCGCCGCGGATGCCGATGTAGCAATCCATGTCCTCCATGCGGTATTTCGCATATTTCGCGCGGAGCTTGCAGTGTTCTTCGCCCGTACCCATCATCAGGGCGCGCTCCACGCTCAGATCGATGATGTCCGCAAAAGGATACCCGCCCGCGGCGAATACCTTTTCGACACACGCTTTAACGAGTTCCGCGTCGATGCCGCGCGCCTCGATGAGTACTTTTTCGCCCTTTTGGCAATGCACCGAATAGTTGACCAATACGTCCGCCAGTTTGTCGATCCTCGGATCTCTCATAACAAATACAGCCTCCTTTTTCCCGCGGCGCCTGCGGCGCGCCGCGCGTTTGTTCTTTACCATTATAATACCCGACGAAAATTTTATAAAGCGTTTTCAAGTTATTTTTCAAAATAATTGATTTTTGCTCGGTTTTGGTGTACAATACTGTATAGAAAAAGAATAATTTTTTCGGAGGAATTTTAATATGCCTTTGGTAACATCGACCGAAATGTTCAAAAAAGCGTATGCCGGCGGCTACGCGATCGGCGCGTTCAACGTGAACAACATGGAGACCATTCAGGGTATCGTGGAAGCGGGCAAGGAGTGCAATTCCCCGCTCATCCTGCAGGTTTCGGCGGGCGCGCGCAAATATGCCAACCCCGTGTATCTGCGCCACCTCGTACTCGCCGCCGAGGAAACGACGGGTCTGCCCATCGTTCTGCACCTCGACCACGGCGCCGACTTCGAGTCCTGCAAGGCGGCAATCGAGGACGGGTTCACTTCCGTCATGATCGACGCTTCGCACCACTCCTTCAAAGAAAACATTGAAATCACCCGCAAGGTAGTCGAATACGCGCACGACCGCGGCGTTGTGGTCGAAGCGGAGCTGGGGCAGCTCGCGGGCATCGAGGACGCGGTGAACGTGAAGGCGGAGGACGCCTGCTTCACCCAGCCCGACGAGGTTTGCGAGTTCACCCAGAAGACGGGCTGCGATTCCCTCGCCATCGCCATCGGCACCAGCCACGGCGCGTATAAATTCAAACCCGGTCAGAAGCCGCAGCTGCGCTTTGATATCCTCGAGGAGGTAGGCAAGCGCCTGCCCGGATTCCCCATCGTTCTGCACGGCGCATCCTCCGTGCCGCAGGACAGGGTCGCGATCATCAACCAATTCGGCGGCAAGATGCCCGATGCGATCGGCATACCCGAAGAGATGCTCCGCAAGGCGGCTTCGATGGCGGTTTGCAAGATCAACATCGATTCCGACCTGCGCGTGGCTTGCACGGCGGCGATCCGCAAGCACTTTGCGGAACACCCCGACCATTTCGATCCTCGCCAGTACCTCGGCGACGCGCGCGCGGCGGTCAAAGAACTCGTCAAACACAAGATCATCGACGTACTCGGCAGCAACGACAAGGCATAATTTTTTCTGAAAAAACAGAAAGGAGGCAGAAAACTCTGCCTCCTGTTTTTTGTCTCTTGCCGTCGGTTCCGGCTCCTGCGCCGTCCCGGCGGACGCAGAACTCCCCGCCTTCCGGCGGGGAGTTCTGTTAATCGGCACAGATATGCGCTCATCTTTTCGTGAACTTGAATTCGCACTTGTCGTACCCCGTGGCGATCCTGCCGCCGCACTCAAATTCCATGACGGAGCCTAACCCCTTGCCGAATGCAGCGCGCTCGTAATCGCAGAACACTTCGCAAAGTTCGGGACAGCCGAACTTTTTGCAGATCGTGCAATACAGGCATTCGCGGACGTAAAACGTTATTTTCCTACCCCTCGCTTTCAGATCGGTAACTTTCCACCCCATGCCCGGGAACTTGTATTCGATAAAATTTTTGATGTTGCGCTTGAACGCATGAAACGGAAAAACGGGGCGCATCTGGTTGGCAAGCACTTCGGCGCACGCTTCTGCGGCTTTCTCCGTTTCGTTGCGCACCAGACCCAAAGCGGGAGCCGTTTTATAACCGAACGCGAGCAACGTTTTATAATAAGCGATGACGGGAAAAACAAGCGTGCGGAGCTGGCGCTCGAACGTCGGACTTTTTTGATAGTCGGTCGTGACGCACAATTCCGCGTACAGTTTGGAAGCGCGCGAAAAAATTTTCCGCCCCTCTTCTTCCCCGAACGCCCTGATCACGTCCTTTTCCAAAAAATTCAGCTCCGTTTTTTCGTAATTCATGGCAATCTCCGAATCGGTTCTCCCCTTTCAGCATTTTCTGCTGACATTATTATAAATCAAAACAGGGTCGTTTGTCAATATCTGAAAAAAAATTTAAAAAACTATTGACAAAACAAAAATCTGTGTTATAATTTAATTGATAATAATTATCAATAAGAAAATATGAACAGACGGAACACCAAACAAAGACAACTGGTTGCCGCGGCGGTACGCGCGCTCGAACACCCGAGCGCGGAGGAAGTATATGCCGCCGTATCGCGCGAAAACCTGAACATCGGCAAGGCGACCGTATACAGAAACCTGAACCTGCTTACGAGGCAGGGAGAGATCGGCAGGGTTCCCCCGGGCGAGGGGGCAGACCGGTACGATTTCCGTACGGACAAGCATTACCATATGCGCTGCCGCGCGTGCGGAAAGGTATTTGACGCGCCGATGGCACCCCTGCCCTCCCCCGCAAAACTTCTCGGCGATACGGGCGGGTTCGTGGTGGAAGACCATACCATCGAGTTTGTCGGGCTGTGCCCCGGCTGCTATAAAAAAATTTCGGAGGATAACAAAAATGGCTAAAGAACTCAAAGGCACCAAGACGGAAGCAAATTTGCAGGCGGCTTTCGCCGGCGAATCGCAGGCGAGGAACAAATACACATACTATGCGAGCAAGGCGAAAAAGGACGGGTTCGTGCAGATCGCAAACCTGTTCGAAGAGACCGCAAACAACGAAAAGGAACACGCGAAGATCTGGTTCAAGCTGCTGCACGGAGGCGACGTTCCTTCCACCGAAGAAAACCTGATCGACGCCGCGGCAGGCGAGAACTACGAATGGACGGACATGTACGCGCGCTTTGCGAAGGAGGCGAAGGAAGAGGGATTCGACCATATCGCATTCCTGTTCGAGAAGGTAGGCGAGATCGAAAAGGAACACGAGAAGCGCTACCTTGCCCTTTTGGACAACGTGAAAGAAGGACTCGTTTTCTCGCGCGATGAAGAGTGCATCTGGCAATGTTCCAACTGCGGGCATATCGTCATCGGCAAAAAGGCGCCCGAAATCTGCCCCGTCTGCTCGCACCCGAAGGCATATTTCCAGCTGAAGGCGGAGAATTACTAATATGTGCTCGCCAATTTCTCGGCAAGCTGTTGCCTGCGAAATTGTGCGATTTTAGGAACACCCCAACGCTCGCCGCTTTTGTTAGCGGCTTCGGCGTTCGGAGTTTTCCTCTGCGGCGCGCTTTTTAAGGGCACGCCATATTACGCGCGCCGCATTCACCTTTCCTGCAAAAGCGCTTGCGCGCAAATGCAGGTGCGCTAACGCAAAAGCGTCGTTTTGCTTGCGCGAGTAATTATTCAATAAAATTTTGCGTGTTTGAGAACCGAGCTTCTCAAAAAGCGCACCCAAATTGCCGCATACATACGGCTTTTGGGAAGAGGGTGAATTTTTGCCCTAAAATAATAAGTGTGCCCTAAAAAATAACGGGGTCCCCGAAAATCGCAACGCGCGAAGCGGTGTGAGATTTTTGGGGAAGAGGAGCAACAAGCACACGAGGGCTTGGCGGCAAACAAAGTGCGCCGCCTGCCGTCCGTCGCCTTGTTGCGACGAAGAGGGAGAAAACGCCGCAGAGAACGCGAAAGCGTTTGAACGGCGGTGTCGCCCTCCAATCACGGAAAACCGCAGGCAACAGCTTGCCGAGGTTTTCGTGAGGAGTAAGGAGTTATTCTATGAATCCCAAAGCATTCCATTCCCTTTCGTACGGCGTTTACATCGTATCCACATGGGACAACGGGCGCCCGACCGGCTGCACCGCCAACTGCGCCGCGCAAATTACATCCTCCCCTGCCACGGTGATGGTGAGCATCAATAAGGACAACTACACAAATAAGTGCATCGCCGACTGCGGTCACTTTGCCATCTCCGTCCTCGCGGAAAACTCTGACCCCGCCATCATCGGGACGTTCGGCTTCCGCTCGGGAAAGGACTGCGACAAGTTCGATTCCGTCGCCTATGCGGTCAAGGATACCATGCCCGTCGTTTCGGACAGCTGCGCCTACATCGCCTGCCGCGTGATCGGCACCATGGACACCTCGACCCACACCGTTTTTCTCGGAGAGGTGATCGGCGCAGACGTGACCAGCGGCAACCCGCCCATGACGTATGCGTATTACCATACTGTGGTAAAGGGCAAAACCGCGAAAAACGCCCCTACCTATATCGAAGAGAAGGCGGAGGCGGGCAAATATGTATGTTCGGTGTGCGGATACGAATACAGCGGCAATATCCCCTTCGCGGAACTGCCCGACGATTGGGTCTGCCCCGTATGCGGGCAGCCGAAAAAGGTGTTCCGAAAAGCGGAATAACGACCGGGCGGAACGCGGCGCACGCGCGTTGCGTGAATTTCGTATTCCGCACCGCCAAAATGTGTTTCAGGACAGGTATTTTTATGCCTGTCCTTTTTATTTTGGCGGGTATTCTTGCTTTTTTTGCAGAATATGTTATAATGAAGGCATCGGAGAAGAATATGAACGAGAGAACAGACGAAAACAGAAATGAACGCGCGCCCGCGGGCGGCGCGGGAAACACCTCTGCCGCGGACGGCAGACCGGCAAAACGCAGAAAAGTGCGCGAACAGATTTTGCGTTACATTGTCATCACCCTCGGGTGCTTTTGCCTGGGAGCGGGCATCGCCCTCTTTCTCGACCCGAACAAACTTGCCCCCGGCGGTATTTCGGGCGTTGCGATCATACTCAATAAATTTGTTCCCAAAATTTCGACGGGGCTGTGGATGCTGCTTTTAAATATCCCCCTGCTTATCGTCGGTCTGGTCGTATTCGGCAAAGATTTCCTCTTTTCCACTGTATACGCGACCGTGATGCTCTCCGCCGCGACAGACCTGATCGCTTGGCTTTTCCGCTTATTTTGGCAGGTGCCGTTGACAGACGACCTGCTTTTAGCCGCGCTGTTCGGCGGCTTGCTCTCCGCCGTGGGACTGGGACTTGTGTTCCGCAACAACTGCACGACGGGCGGACTGGACATAGCCGTCAAGCTCATTCATAAAAAGTACCGCTATGTAAGCGTGGGCGTCATTTTTCTGATCATCGATTTCCTCGTTGCCGGAATTTCCGCCATCGTGTTCCGCAGCCTCGACATCGGACTGTACGCCTGCATCGGCATCCTCGTTTACAGCCTGCTGATGGACGTGGTGATCTACGGGGGGAACGGGGCGAAGCTGATATATATCGTCAGCGACGCACCCGATCGCATCGCCGCGCGGCTATTGAGCGAGCTGGACGTCGGTGCTACAAATATCGAAGGCATGGGCGCCTATACGGGCGAACGAAAGAAAGTAATCCTCGTTGCCGTAAAAAAGCATCTGTATCCCCGCCTCCGCGACATCGTGCGCGAGGAAGACCCCGCCGCCTTTATGATCGTCGGCGCGGCGAAAGAAGTATACGGATTGGGATTCCGCAGCCACCACGACGAATTATAGCGATGTAAATTCCGCGGAATGCAAACCGTTCCGCGGTTTTTCCTTTCCGCTCCGCTGAAGCAGAAACGCGCCCGCCGAGTTTGTCGGCGGGCGCTATTTCCATTCCTCATTTGTTTTTCGGATAATCTCTATTTTCTTTTTTATTTTATCACACCGATTGGTGTAAAGTCAAATATTTTACACCAATCGGTGTAAAATAAAGGCATGTACATGGTCAAATTCGCAGAAAACCTGAAATACCTGATCGGGGAACGAAATGTGAGCAGCGTTGCAAAGGAAATCGGCATTCCGCAGCAGACGCTGTACCGCTACCTGCACTGCCAGCGGGAAATCGGGCTGGAAACTTTGTGCAGGATTGCCGACTATTTTGACGTCGATCTGGACTATCTGGTCGGCAGAAACGAATTTTAAAAAAGGGCGAGCAGTCCCTTTCAGACTGCGCGCCCTTTTTTTCATTCTCCTAAAAGTTTCAGAGCATTTCGCCAGTAAATCTTATCGTATTCCTGAGGCGAAAATCTCATTTTGCTCAAAAAGGCGACGGTATCGGCGGGAGTATCCCACGGGCAGTCGGTGCCGAAGAGTACCCTGTCCGCCCCGAACGCGCGGATGGAACGCTCGGCGACGGAGGGATCGACGGAGATGGCGGAAAAGCTCGTATCGATGAACACGTTCGTATCCGCAAGCTCCTGCACCGCCTCCTCCTGCATGTCCTGCCCGCCCAGATGCGCGACGACGATCTTCGCCTCGGGGAAGCGGAGTGCGACTCTGCGCATGCACTTCGGCTCCGTTTTGACGGGCGGCGAAAAGCCCCTGTCCGCCCCGCCGTGAAAGAGCATGATAAAGCCGAGCTTTGCGCACCTTTCGTAAAGCGGGAACGCCTTTTCGTCGTCCACGAAAAAGTTTTGGTATTCGTTGTGGAATTTGATGCCGCGCACGCCCGCTTTTTTCAGCCGTTCCAATTCGGCGAGCGCATTCTCCGAGTCGGGATGCACAGAGCCGAAGGGAATGATGTCCTCTTTTTCGAGCAGCGTTATCGCAAAATCGTTGACGTGCCGCTCCGTGCGCGGGGAAACGGCGATGTTCAATACGACGAAGCGGTCGACCGCCTGGCTCTTCATCAGAGCCTCGGTTCCCGAAACGGTGCCGTCTGTAAATGGGGTGAACCCCGCCTTTGCCGCGAGCGAGGAGACGGCACCCGCCGCCAGCTTATCCAAAAACGCGTGCGCGTGGAAATCGATGAGCATATGCAAAAATTCCTTTGAGGATTATTCCCCTTCCCGCCGCATCTGCGCGGAAATCTTTTTGCGCGAACGCAGGTAGGAAAAGAGGTTGTACGCCGTGCCGACGAGCGCGAAAACGGCGATGAATACGGCGTTGAGGATAAACATAGTCAAATATTGCCCGCCCGCAGCGAGGTTGGCGGCAATCTTTTCAAACGCGTTCGCAGCCGCGCCGAGGTCGGTATTCGCCTGCAAAACGAGGCACAAAAGAAAAACGCCGTAGGTCAAAACCAGCGGGAGCGCAGCGCTTGCGAACACCTTGAAGGGAGTATTTTTGCCGCCGAACTTGCCGTACAGCCAGCCGCCGAGCAGCACCCCGACAGCCGCGGCGATGGCTGCAAAGTTCCACCAGATGAACATGAGGATAAAGGCGACGCACCCCGCCAAGGCGCCGAGGAGCGCCCCGCACGAGCCGAGCAGCTTTTTATCGGGCAATTCCGCCTCGCGCTTCTCCTTTTCCCGGACGGCGGCATACGCGCGCTCGTAGCAGGCGGCATGCGCTTGGAAGGGTATATCCGATTCCCACATATCCACGGGGTGTTCGCCGAGCGGCGTGCCGCAGTACGGGCAGATTTCCGCACCCGGATACCCTTCTTTTTTAAGGAAGCGGATTATCTTATCCAAAATTTCCCCGATCTGGCGGAAGATGTTCGCGTACAGCTGCGGGGCGACCATCAGCCCGATGCCCACTACTCCGTAGTTGGTGAGTTTTAACTCCTTTTTATTCTTTTCGAGGAATTTTTCCAGCTGCTTATCCCGCCCCTTCGTGTCGGTGACGACGGTGATCAGGCAAGCAGGGTTGCCCATCGCCCGGTATCTGACATGCACGCGGTACCCCTTGTATTCGCCGTAGCAGCAGTGTTTGCCCAGGGTCAGCCCGTGTTCGGCGGCAAATTCGCCGATTTTGAATCGTTTTTTACTCATCGGTATCGTCCTTTTTCGTATTTTCCTGCCCGCCGGCGGGGCGTTTGAGCCGCTGCCCGCGCACGTCCATGCCCAAAACCCGCGCGTCCTCGAACATGATGCCGCGCTGGATCTTCGCGTAGCCGTACTTTTGGCGTATCTTCCCCACCGCTTCCTCGGCGCGCGCCTTCTTTTCGTAATCGCCGCCGAAGGAATCGAAGGAGAGCTGTTCCACGCCGCCGTCGAACCCGCTCGCCGTAACGCCCAGCCCCCGCACCGGCTTGCCCGCTCTGTAGCGCTCGGTGTACAGCGCGAACGCCGCCTCGGCGATCTCGCCGCACAGCGCCGTCGGGCGCACCTTCCTCTGCCAGGAATGGTTGCCCAAATCGCAGTCGCGCACCCACAGATGCACGGTGTCCGCCTTGCCGAGACCCGCGTCCTTGATGCGCGCCGCCACGCTTTCGCTCAAGGCGTACAGCAGCCGCTTGATGTCCTCGGGTTTCGTTATGTCCTCGAAATAGGTGAGCGAATTGCCCACCGACTTCAGATCTTCCTGCTCGTCTTCGCCGCGCACGGGCGAATCGTCCTCCCCGCGCGCGTAGGCGGAGAGGGTGACACCCCACTTTCCCAGCCCCTGCGCGAGCATCTCCCTGTCCGCCGCGGCGAGGGCGCCGATGGTCGAAATGCCGAAGCGTTTGAGCTTTTCCGCCGTCGCCCTGCCCACAAACAGCAGGTCGGAGACGGGCAGCGGCCAGATTTTTTGCCTGTAATCCTCCCGTCCCACGACGGTGACGGCGTCCGGCTTTTTTAAGTCGCTCGCCAGCTTTGCGAAGATTTTGTTGAAGCTAACCCCCACCGAAACGGTGAGGCCGTATGTATCCTTGACCTGTCTGCGTATCTTTTCGGCGATCTCCTCGCCGCTGCCGAAAATGGAACTGTGCGTTACGTCCAGCCAGCATTCGTCGATGCCGAACGGCTCGATCCGGTCGGTGTACTGCGCGTAAATCCGGCGGACGGCGCGGGAATATTCGCCGTACAGCCCGAAGCGCACGGGGCGGATGATGAGGCGCGGGCACTTGCGCTTGGCTTCCCATATCGCTTCGCCCGTGCGCACGCCGAACTTTTTCGCTTCCTCGCTCTTGGCGAGCACTATGCCGTGGCGCGCCTCTTTGTCGCCGCAGACGGCGATGGGTTTGCCCGCAAGCTCGGGGTACAGGATGCGCTCCACCGAGGCGTAAAAGTTATTCAGATCGGAATGCAATATGACCCTGTCCTTCATTTTACGCCCCCCTGCTCTCCGTTTCTCTTACCCGCCGAACACGAAAAAGAGAACCTGTTTTTTGCAAACCCCGTAAAATATTAAACTTTCCGCAGAATGTCGCCCGCCCGCAGCGGATACGGGCAGCGCAGGCGGAGCTTTTGCATGACGAGCTTCGCGTCCTCCACCCGCTCGCCCTCCTCATTTGTCATCTCCTCCACGGCAAAGGTGCGGTTGAAACTGTCGAACGGGGATAAAATTTCCAGAATATCGCCGACGCGGAAACGACCCCGCATCTGCACGAGCGCGCAGGCAGCGCCCTCTTTGCCGCCCGCCGCGCCGCTTACCGCCCTGCCGTTCTCCGTATTGCCGCATGGTACACTGTCTTCCAATACGTCGGCGACATAGGTGCGCGTACCCGCCTCCTGCGAGTCGAAATAATTGACCGTCTGCGCGTTTTCGCCCAATGCATATGCCGCTGTAAAGGCGCGGTGGGCGACCTTGTTCAGCTCCTCCTGCGCTTCGGGGACGGAAAGCGTTCCGTCCAAAGCGCGGCGGTAGGCGTTCACCACCGTTGCGAGATAGCAGGCGCTCTTCATTCGCCCCTCGATCTTGAACGAACACACGCCCGCCGCGGCGAGCTTATCCAGATACGGGAGCATGTTTAAATCCTTGCTGTTGAAGATGTAACTGCCCCGTCCGTCCTCCTCGACGGCGCACTCGCCCCCTTCGCCCTCCTCGCGCAGGGCACGGACGGAATACTTCCAGCGGCACGCCTGCACGCATTCGCCGCGGTTGGAATCGCGCCCCGCAAAGTAGTTGCTGAGCAGGCACCGCCCGCTGTACGAGATGCACATCGCGCCGTGCACGAACGCCTCCAATTCCAGCCCGGGGCAATATTCGTGAATTTCCGAAATTTCGGCAAGAGAAAGCTCCCGCGCGAGCACGACGCGCTCCGCGCCCTGCTCCTGCCAAAACTTGGCGGCGTATTTGTTGGTCGTGTTCGCCTGCGTGGAAACGTGCAGCGGCAATTTTGGCGCGACCTGCCTGGCGAGCGAAAAGGCGCCGGCGTCGGTCACCAGCGCCGCGTCCGCGCCGATCTCCTGCAAATAGCGGAAATAGTCGACAAGGGCGGCGAAATCGGCGTTTTTGGCGAAGATGTTCGCCGTGACGTACACCTTTTTCCCGCGCGCATGGGCATACTCCACCGCCGCGCGCAGTTCCTCCGCCGAAAAGTTATCGGCAAAGGAGCGGAGGGAAAAATCCTT
>CAJFFD010000032.1 GCA_904373255.1 uncultured Clostridia bacterium
TTTTTTCGGAAACAAAAAGAAGAAAAGCCCCGCAAACGCTTCGGTGTGTTTGCGGGGCCACTGAAATCATTTCAGATTGCTTTGCGTATATCATACCGGGCGAGCCGTTTAAAAAATTCCGCTCCCGTCCGCGATGTCGCTCTCGGGGGAGATAAGGCAGAGGTTTCCGTCCGCGTCCTCCGCGCACAGAATCATGCCCTCGCTCACGATGCCGCGCAGCTTCGCGGGTTTGAGGTTGGTCACCACGATTACGCGCTTGCCCACCATCTGCTCGGGGGTGTAGAACTTCGCGATGCCGCTCACCACCGTGCGCGTTTCGTCGCCCAGTTTTACGGTGTTTTTCAAAAGTTTGTCGCTTTTTTCCACCTTTTCGGAGGCGATCACCTTGCCAACCTGCATGCGCACTTTGCCGAAGTCGTCGATGGAAATCTCGGCGGGGTATTCCGGCTCGTGGCTCGCTTTTTTGGGGGCGTTCTCGGTTTTTTGCGCCTTTTTCGCTTCCTCGGCGGGCTTTGCTCCGCCGTGCATCGCCTCGTACGCCGCCTCCACGTCTTTATAATTTTTGCGCTCGAACAGGTGTGTTTCGGCGGGGGATACCTTCGTGCCGTTCTTTAACAGTCCGAATTTATCCAGCTTCGCGTAATCGCGCTGCGGGGCGTTGAACTGCGCGAACACCTTTTCCGCCGTCGCGGGCAGGAAGGGCTGCAGCAGCGAGGTTGCGATGAGAATGCTCTCCGCGAGGTTGTACAAAACGGTGGAGAGCCTGTCCTTTTTCGCCTCGTCTTTGGCGAGGATCCACGGCGCCGTTTCGTCGATGTACTTGTTGCAGCGGCGCAGGAAGGCGAAAATTTCGCCCAGCGCGTCGGAAATTCTGAACTCGTCCATCCTGGCGGCAACTTTGCCGTACAGCGCCTCCGCCATCTCTTTGAGTTCGGCGTCCACGGGTTCGGCGGCGCCTTTATCGCAGAGCACGCCGTCAAAATACTTGAGAGCCATCGCCGCCGTGCGCGAAACGAGGTTGCCGTAGGTGTTGGCAAGGTCGGAGTTCACGCGGTCGTTGATGAGTTCCCAGGTGATGTTCCCGTCGTTGTCGAAGGGCATATCGTTGAGCACGAAGTAGCGCACCGCGTCCACGCCGAATATTTTGACGAGTTCATCCGCATAGATGACGTTCCCGCGCGACTTGCTCATCTTGTCGCCGCCCATCAACAGCCACGGGTGCCCGAATACCCGCTTGGGCAGGGGCAGACCCAGCGCCATCAAGAAGATGGGCCAGTAGATGGTGTGGAAGCGTATGATGTCCTTGCCGATGACGTGTACGTCTGCGGGCCAGTATTTTTTGAACAGCTCGCCCGAGTTTCCGTCCGCGTCGTATCCGAGCCCCGTGATGTAGTTGGTCAGAGCGTCCAGCCACACATATACGACGTGCTTGGGGTCGAAGTCGACGGGGATGCCCCAGGTGAAGGAGGTGCGCGAAACGCACAGATCCTGCAGACCCGGCTTTAAGAAGTTGTTCACCATCTCGTTCTTGCGCGAGAGGGGGGTGATAAATTCGGGGTGTTCGTCGTAGTACTGCAAAAGGCGGTCGGCATACTTGCTCATCTTGAAGAAGTACGCTTCCTCCTTGGCGGGCTTCACTTCGCGGCCGCAGTCGGGGCATTTTCCGTCTTTGAGCTGCGAGGGTGTCCAGAACGATTCGCAGGGGGTGCAGTACATTCCCTCGTACGAGCCTTTGTAGATGTCGCCCTGCTCGTACAGTTTTTTGAAGATCTTCTGCACCTGCTTTTCATGGTCGGTATCCGTCGTGCGGATGAATTTATCGTAGGATACGTTCATCAGATCCCAGATCTCTTTGATCTGCTGTGCCACGCCGTCCACGAACTGCTTGGGGGTCACGCCCGCCGCCGCAGCCTTCTCTTCGATCTTCTGACCGTGCTCGTCCGTTCCCGTCTGAAAGCGCACGTCGTAGCCCTGGTTGCGCTTGAACCGCGCGATCGCGTCCGTCAGAACGATCTCATAGGTGTTCCCGATGTGCGGCTTGCCCGAAGTGTAGGCGATCGCCGTCGTAATGTAATAGGGTTTTTTCTGTACCATAAACTCCCTCCGAATAAAAGCGGCGCATGGCTGCTGTGTTCGATTTGTAATATCGTGCTATCACGATACATTATACCTTATTTTAAAGTCAAAGTAAACTTTTTTGTACGAACAGAGTGGTTTTGCCTCCCTTTTTCGTTATAAAACGGGCAAAAGGAGCGTTTGTTTCGCTTCGCGCGGCATAACTTGTCCGCCGCGCGCATACGGTAGGGTGGGGAACTGCCTATGAACGTTTTATTTTTGGTCGTCTTTATCGTCTGCACCGCGCTCATCTGCGTGCGCGACCCTTCCGCCTTTCTGCCCGCCCTGCTTTCGGGGGCGGAGCGGGCGGTGTCTTTGTGCATCACCCTCGCCGCCGTGTACGCCGTGTGGCTGGGCATCTTGCAGGTCGCCGAGGACGCGGGTGCCTTGCGCGGTCTGGCGCGGGGTATGAAGCCGCTCACAAAAAAGCTCTTCCGCACCGAAAACGAGAGCGCTCTCGAAAAGATCGTCGTCAACCTCTCGGCAAACCTCTTGGGCATGGGCGGCGCGGCGACGCCCGCGGGCATCTCCGCCATGCGTTTGCTGGGCGCGGAGGAAAACGCCCGCTATTCCCGTGCCATGCTGTTCGCCGTCAACTGCGCGGGTTTGCAGTTGTTTCCCACGACCGTCGTGTCCCTGCGCGCGGCGGCGGGTGCGGCGTCCGCGTACGACGTGGTTCTGCCTATCCTCCTTTCGTCATTGTGCGCGCTCATTATGGGCGTGTCCCTTGTGATGCTTCTGTGCGGAAGGGGAGTGCGAATGGGCAGGGCGGGAATGCACAAAGAGGGAAGTGATAACGGCGGCAGCGTGCGCGCAGATAAGAAGGGCGGACGTACCGAAAGGTGCGATATGCGCGCAGGCGGGCGCAAAGGGGTGCGGCGATGAGTTGGACTGCGTACATCCTCCCCGCGCTGTGCGCGGCTGTGCTTTTGTTCGCTTCCGTCCGCAAGGTAAAGGTGTACGACAGCTTTGCGGGCGGTGCGGCGAAGGCGCTGCCCCTCTTAAAAAATCTGTTTCCGTATGTGGCGGCGGTGCTGGTTCTGGCGGAACTGTTCGAGGCGAGCGGGCTTTCGGCGGCGCTCTCGTCCGCGCTCTCGCCCCTCTTTTCCCTTTTGGGCATCCCCGAAGAGATCGCACCGCTCGTGCTCGTCAAGCCCTTTTCGGGCAGCGGTTCCCTCTCCCTGCTCACCGAAATCTTCGCAAAATACGGCGCAAATTCGTACATAGCGCGGTGTGCGAGCGTCGTCTATGCTTCGGGCGAAACGGTGTTTTATTTGTCGGCGGTGTACTTCGCAGGCATCGAGGGCAAGCGCCCCGCCCTGCCCGTGGCGATCGGTCTCATTTCCAACTTTATCGCCATCCTGCTCGGCTGCCTGTTCTGCCGCATAATATAAAAAGCCGCCCGGGCGGGGCGGCGCTCAAAATCAGAAACGTATGAACTTTTTCGGGCAGCATCTGCGCGGTCATTGCGCGCGCTTGTCCAAAAGATTACGGTAAAAGTGATAAAACGTTGCTATATAGCGTTTGCGGTAGCGGTAGGCGGTGCTTTCGGAAATGTGCCCGCGCATCGCAAGCTGCCATACCTGGTCGTTCCTCCGCTCGATGTAAATCGCCCCGATCAGGAGCGTATGGGCAAGTTCCGCGTCGGAATAACGCACCGACAGAAGTCCGAGCGCTTCCGCGGCGGCGGGGTCTGTATCGGCAAGCCGGCAGATCGCTTCTTCACTTTTCTTTAAGCTGTACATGTGTTTGATCGTTCTCCTTATTTTCAGTGTGCTTCTATGATAACATATAATTGTATATTTTTCAACTATATTTTTACAATAAATTATAAAAATTTACAAAAATATCGAAAAGAATAAAAAAACGCCTTACGGCGGGGACATCTTCTTTGAGTACGATGACCACCTGCGACCGACCGTCCACCCCGCTCTGATCAACGCCATTTACGTTGCCCAGATTGAAGAAGAGAGATGGAAACTTACAGACATCTGTACATAGACTATTTTTACCTTCGCTACAACGCCGCGGAAGCCAAAGCGAATTCCGCTTTGGCTTCCGCCGGATAACAATATCCGATTAAGCGGAAAGGACGGTTCAATGACCGTCCTTTTTTTCGAAAATCCCCTTTGCTTATCCCCATGCCTGCATGAGCAAAACACATTTCGGCGAGCGTTTTGAGTGCGGACGGTTCTTTTCTGTTCAGCATTCGGCAGATGCCTTTTTCCTGATCGATAACTGTTTGCATTGGTAGAAACCCCTCCTTTTACTGAAATAAAAAGGTAAAAAGGATGTGGTTTACCAATTCAAAAAAAAGACCGCGGCAGCTAAATTGGTGATATGATTTAGCCATGAAGAACTCTTACGTTCAATAGGTTTATGAAAAATAAGGAATAAAATATGTTGTTAAATTCGAAAGCGGAGCAGAAAAGCGCCGGCGTACGGTTAAGCGGGGCGCCTGACCGAGGAGTGCGGCGGATTGCCCGACGTTCGCATTTTGCCCGACGTTCGCATTTCCTTTGGTTCGGGTAGTTTTGCTGCCTCTCATTCCGGGCGAGCGGAAGTTTGCATGAAGAAAACCGCCTCATCAAAGGGAGGCGGTTTTGCCGTACGGTAAAATTGGTTAAGAATTGTTTGGCGACGATTAAGAGATACATTCTAATGCGGGCGTTTCCTTGATTGAGAGACGTTCTTTTTTTATATTCAAAAAATTTTTCAAAAAACTTTTGAAAAAAATATCGCTATTATCAATTACTGATACACCGATTTGATATAATGTAGAAAAAATGAGAATCAGGAGGGGTGCCTATGGAGAAAAGGTTGTGAGTTGTTTTTGTCTGAAATAATAAAAATTTACAATGGAGGTTTGAAATGAAAAAGATAGTTTTAGGTTTTATTACAGTATGTTTGAGTATCTGTACGCTTGCTTTTGTCGGGTGTGGAGGAAATGGTGGAAGCGAAATGGAAAAATCTTTGAAAGAGTTGCGTTCTGCTGAAAGCTTTTCCGTTGCAGAGGGGAATACAACTATTTTACAATGCAATGAAAATACTTTATATTGGAAATATACATATAGTAGCGGCTACGATGAATATTATTTTTTACCAGATGATGAAGGAAAATATTGGGTTTATGGGCGCGATTATAACGCAGATAAATGGACAAAGCAAGCAATGTCTGTTCCCGAATATTATAGTTACGTTTATATGATTAAAGCTGGACTTGGAATAGGAGATAGTAACATTTTTGCTTTGATTGATTGTGTATGTTTGGACTTTTCTTCTTGTACAACTGAAACCGATGGAAAATATTCATTAGTGGATGGTTTTTTTGATGGTATCATATTTTGGCAAGATGACGGGAATTTAATTTTTGAATATGATGGAACATTAAAATATACAATATCCTCTATAAATAAAACAGAATTAGAACTTCCTGATTCCCTTACAAATGCAGAAGTAGGAGAAGTTTCTCTCCCTTAATCACAAAAGTATAGAAAAAGAGAGGCTATCCTCAATGGATAACCTCTCTTTTTCTTGTAGCCGTCTAACCGAACCGTCATGGCGAAACCGCCGCGAAAATAATAAAAGTTCGAGTAAGGCTGGTTTGGTGGAGATGATCAGGGCTTGCGCCAGAGACGCAAAACTCTCGCGGTGCTCGAGTACGAACAGCCGAGGCAAAGCCTCGCCGGTTCAATTCTTCGCAAACCCGACCAATAAAAAAACCGCCCCTGAAAGGCGGTTTTTTTATTGGTGGAGATGATCAGACTCGAACTGACTACCTATACGTTGCGAACGTATCGCTCTACCGGGTGAGCTACATCCCCGCTCATTGTATTATACATGGAAATTGAAAATTTTTCAATCGTTTTTATGCTGTTTTCAAAAAATTTTTTTCTTTTTTTCGGAATACGCTCTTACGCGTTCCCTTTGCCCCCTGCCGAATGAAAAGCGCGGAAATTTGCCATACTGTTCCTTAAACAGGCAGATGCGCTTCGCGCTTCCGCCAAAATATGGATATAAAGGAAAATTTGTTGACGAAGCGCGGGCGGCCGTGTTATAATTAAAAAATACAATACCGTCATACGAAGGCATTGCGCCGCCTTCAGAACAAAAGAAAGAGGTAGGTTATGAAGATAGTCGTCGCAGGGATCGGATATGTGGGTTTATCCATTGCAATCCTGCTCGCGCAGCATAACGAAGTCGTTGCAGTGGATATTTCCGAAGAGCGCGTTAAACTTCTCAACGAGCGCAAGGCGCCGATCGCGGACAAAGAAGCGGAGGAATATCTTGCGGGCGCGAAACTGAATCTGCGCGCCACGCTGCATGCGGAAGAGGATTACAAAGACGCGGATTTTATCATCATTGCAACCCCGACCAATTACGACACGAAAACGAATTCTTTTGATACTTCTTCGGTGGAAAACATAATCGAAACGGCGGTACCTTTGCAAAAACATGCCTGTATCGTCATCAAATCGACGATTCCCGTCGGTTTTACTGTAAACGCGCGCAAAAAATACGGATTTGACAAGATTATGTTCTCTCCCGAATTTTTACGCGAAGGGAAGGCTCTGTACGATAATCTGTACCCTTCGCGCATTGTCGTGGGTACCGACCTGCAAAACAAGGAGATGCACGACCTTGCGTGGACGTTTGCTCAGCTTCTGGCGGAAGGCGCGCTCAAAGAGCATATTCCCAAGCTGATCATCAACGCCACCGAAGCGGAGGCGATCAAGCTGTTTGCCAATACCTATCTTGCGCTGCGCGTATCCTATTTCAACGAGCTTGACACCTATGCCGAAACGCGCGGTCTGGATACAAAGGCGATCATCGACGGAGTTTGCCTCGACCCGCGCATCGGCGACGGGTACAACAATCCGTCTTTCGGGTACGGCGGTTATTGCCTGCCCAAGGATACAAAACAGCTGCTCGCCAATTACGGGGATATTCCCGAAAACGTCATCCACGCCATCGTCGAATCCAACCGCACGCGCAAAAATTTTATCGCGGGCAGAATCATGGAAAAGGCGGGGTATCCGCGCAAAAAGGACATCACCGTCGGCGTGTTCCGCCTGACGATGAAAAAAGATTCGGACAATTTCCGCCAAAGCGCCATTCAGGGCGTTATGAAGCGGCTCGAATCGTACGGGGCGAATATCATCATCTATGAGCCGACCGCCCATACGGACAGCCATTTCGGGCACGCGATCCTGAAGGATCTGGATGAGTTCAAGCGCCGCAGCGACATTATTATCGCAAACCGCAGCGCACCGGAACTTTTAGACGTACGCGAAAAACTGTACACGCGCGACGTTTTCCGTCGCGACTGAAACGCATCGTTTTTGCGGCGGACTCATTACTGTGCGGGAGGAAAACGCAATGGATAAGATCAACAACGTCGCCGTACTCATCGATGCGGAAAACGTCGGGGCGCAGAACGCCAAACAGATCTTCGACGAGGCATCCAATTACGGCAATATCGTCGTCAAACGCATCTTTGCCGATTGGTCGAAGGGCTCCGTCAAGGGTTGGAAGGAGGAGGTCAACCGCTATTCGATGACCGCCGTACAGCAGTTCGAAGTAACACCCCGCAAAAACACCATCGACATTGCTCTCATCATTCAGGCGCTCGTCATCCTCTTTGAAAAGGACGTGGACGTGTTCTGCATCGCCGCGGGCGACAGCGACTATACCCGCCTCGTGCGCGAACTGCGCGAACGCAACAAAACGGTCATCGGTCTGGGCGGGCGCAACGTCAACCAGAGCTTTGTCAACGCGTTCAACGAATTCATCTATTTCGACGCGGGCGAGGAAAAACCCGCGAAGAAAAAGGAGAAGGGCAAGGGCGGCGGAAACGCAAAGATCCCCGCGCAGCAGCCCGCAGCTGCTCCCGCGCAGGAGGAGATCCTCGACAACAAGCGCAAGAGCGACCTGCACAACATCATCGACCGCCTGATCGACAACAACGGCCGCGCCTTCTTCTCGCAGATCTCTTCGGAGATGAAGCAGAAATATTCCGACTTTATCCCCAAAAACTTCGGGTGCAATTCCTTCAAAAAGATGATGGAAAAGCTGACCCCGTACCTCAAAAAATACAGCATCGGCACGGCGGCGGACGGCACGAGCATGTATCTGTACCGCAGCGCGAACAAAAAATAGAGCGGTTGCCGCAGATGTATGACTTTGCCCTGCGGGGGGCGGTCGGCGCGATCCCTTGCCGCGCGGCGGTCTGCCGCGGAGGCGCTGTTCGCGGCGCGGAATGCAATGCACGGAGGTGAGCAAAATGTCCGAAGCGGATTTATACAAACTTTTTTCGCAATATGACGGCGAGGCGGATTTGTCCGACTTTACGCCCGAGGAGCTGGAAAACCTGCTCGGCGAACGCAAAAAGAGCGAAAAGGAAAAGTATTTCGAATACTACGACGACGTAAAGTCGAAATCGCTGAAAAAACAGGATTGGTGAGCGAAGCGCCCGCATCGGCGGGGCTTCGCTTTTTTGTTGCGGGCGGGCGTTGGAAATGCGAGCGAGCGGGTACAGGCAGGCGTTAGAAAGGCAAACGAAGCGGGGTGGGGCGGCGTGCGGACAAGTGAGTTTTGTCAGCAAATAAAAAGGCTGTGATATTGCCGTGAAAATTGAGAATCCGCCCCCCCAAACGTTTGACTTTTGTTAAGGATGTCACTACAATAGTTAACAATTAAAAACTTAACAAACGTGACGGTATTATGTAAGAAAGGAGACAGATATGGAAGCGAATCGGTTGTTGCAGGAACTGTATAGCATAGCGCGGCGGTTGGAGAGCGCGCAGCTGTTCAATCATGCGTTTCCGTTCAACAATACGGAGATGCAGCTGATCAAGGAGATTTTGCGCGCGAAGGAAACGGGCGGGCGCATGATTTCCAGCCGCCTCGCAAAGGTGCTGGGGATAACCCGTTCGGCGGTTTCGCAGATGGTGAGCAAGCTGGAGGCGAAAAACGTCGTTCAGCGCGTTCCCGACGATAAAGACCGTAAAATCGCCTATATCGAGCTTTCCGATACGGCGCGCGCCCAGTACGAGGACATGAAGGATCGCGTCAATGCGATTTTGAGCAGCGTCATCGGAGAGCTCGGTGACGAAAAGGTGGAAACGTTTGTGAAGAGCGCGCACGAATTTGTCGACGCGTTCGACGGAGCCGTGGCGCGGCAGACGGCGGGCAGGGCATAGTACCCTGCGCCTGCGGGCGGGTAAAAAATTTTGCGGAGGGGATGCCCTCCGCGCAAGGAGTATCATACATATGGCACAGGCAATGTTGAAGCTTGAGAACATTACCAAGGAGTATAGGGTCGCCGATACATCTGTGCAGGCGCTCAAGGGCGTGAGTCTGAGTTTCCGCCGCAAGGAGTTCGTTTCCGTTCTCGGTCATTCGGGCTGCGGAAAGACGACCCTTCTGAACATCATCGGCGGGCTCGACCACTACACGAGCGGCGACCTCGTAATCAAGGGCGTTTCCACCAAAAATTACAAAGACGGCGACTGGGACGCCTACCGCAACCACAGCATCGGGTTCGTTTTTCAGTCGTATAACCTCATCCCGCACCAGACGGTTCTGGGCAACGTGGAGCTGGCGCTCACCCTTTCGGGCGTGTCGCCGCAGGAGCGCAAGGCGCGCGCCGAGCAGGCGCTCCGGCGCGTGGGGCTGGAAGAGCACCTGTATAAAAAACCGAACCAGCTTTCGGGCGGGCAGATGCAGCGCGTGGCGATCGCGCGGGCGCTCGTCAACAACCCCGAAATTCTGCTCGCCGACGAGCCGACGGGCGCGCTCGATACCGAAACGAGCGTACAGATCATGGATCTCATTCAGGAGATCGCGGGGGAGCGGCTGGTCATCATGGTCACGCACAACCCGGAACTTGCGAAGCAGTATTCCACCCGCATCGTCGAACTCAAAGACGGGCTGATCGTCAGCGATTCCAACCCTTACGACCCCGAAACGGAGGAGGAGAGCGGCTACGTCCCCGAGCCGGGCGAGGAACAAAAGGGGAAGCGGAAGAAAAAGGACAAAAAGAACAAGACGAGCATGTCCTTCTGGACGGCGTTTCTGCTGTCGGGGCGCAACCTTTTGACGAAGAAGGGGCGCACGGCGGTCACGAGCGTGGCGGGGAGCATCGGCATCATCAGCGTCTGCCTCGTTCTGGCGCTTTCGAGCGGCTTTTCCGCCTATATCAACCAGACGGAGGAGGATATGCTCTCCTATTATCCGCTGGAAATTACCGAAACGGCGCTCGACCCCGCGGCGATCATGTCCGGTTTTGCTTCGGCGGGGGATATGCCCGATCTGTCCGAACTGGACAACGAGGTATACGTCAATTCCTTCCTCACGAAGATCGCGCAGAACATGACCGTTTCCAACGATATTTCGCAGGAGGGATATCTCGATTATATCAAGGCGATGCCCACAGACCTGTTTAATGCGATCGAATTCGATACGGGCGTGGAACTCGTGGACAATCTGTTCACCTCGGTCGACATCAAGGACGGCGCGGATACGGAAAGCACGCATTATATGTCCCTTTCTGCGCTCAAGCAGTACTATATCGACGTGTTGAGTCAGCAGGAGGAGCAGTATGCGCAGCTGGCGTATCTCGTCGATTACCTCGGCGCGGTCGTCAGCACGATGCCCGCTACTTCCGGCAATTTCGATACCGAACGGTATTCCGACTTCGTTCTTTCGCAGTACGATATTATCAACGAGGGAGGTTATTTCCCGAAGGAATCGAACGAGGCAGTCATCGTCGTCGGCGGAAACAACGACATGACCGACCTGCTTCTGGCGCAGCTTGGCTTTATTTCGGAGGAGGATTTCCTCGGTCTGTTCGACTTGGGCGGCGGCGACATCGGCGACTCGAATGCCACCGACATCGGCGAAGACGGCATGCGTATTTCCTTTGATGAGATCACCGACAAGCAATATACCCTGTATTTCAACGATGCGGTTTACGAAAAGAACGAAAATTATCAGTACGATTCCACCGATCCCAATCAAATGTATCCGTATACTTATGACGGAGAAAGGGGCGATGCGGAAGGGGAAGCTGCCGACCTGGAGGTCACGGACGGCAACGGCGTCAAAGTCAAGATCACGGCGGTGCTGCGCCTGAAGGACGGACTGACCTACGGCTGCCTTTCGGACGGACTGAACCTGACCGAAAAGCTCGTCGAGGAATATATTCAGACGAATATGCAGTCCGGAATCGTCCGCTGGATGAACACAACGGTCGAGTTTGAGCCGACCGACCTCATCGTCGGGGCTCCTTCGGGAGGGGAGGAAAAGAACGAGGGCGGCTCTTATAAGATCGGCGATACCTATATGTACCGCCGACCCGCTTCCAACCTGGGCGACGGCTACTATATGAACATCACAAAGGAGATGCTCCCCGAAGATTCGCAGCCTTTCTACAACCTTTTGCAAGATTGGTTCAAAACGATCGGGGTAACGTACAGCATGTATCATGAGAATGTGCTGCGCGCCCTCGGCGGCGAGGATACGCCGAACGCCGTCAGCATTTATCCGCTCGATTTCAATGCAAAGGAGGGCGTCATCTCCTATTTGGAGGGTTGGAATACCAAAGCTCAACAGGAATTGCAGGCATATAAGGATGCGCACGGCGGCTCGGCAGACGGTTACGACGGAGCTACCGAAGTCACCTATACGGATACCGTCGGCATGCTCATGGGCATGGTGCAGACCATTCTCGACGCGATCACTTACGTTCTCATCGCCTTTACGGGCATCTCGCTCGTCGTTTCCACCGTCATGATCGGCGTCATCACCTACGTTTCCGTCGTGGAGCGGACGAAGGAAATCGGTATCCTGCGCGCGATCGGCGCACGGAAGAAGGACATCAAGCACGTCTTTAACGCCGAAACGTTCATCATCGGGCTATGCTCGGGCGTGTTCGGCGTGGCGGTTGCGTACGTTTTGCAGGTCATCATCAACCTGATCCTGACGCCGCTGACGGGTATCGCGGGGCTTGCTTCTTTGCAATGGTACAGCGCCGTCGTGATGATCGTCATCAGTGTGCTGCTTACCCTCGTTTCGGGTCTGTTCCCCGCTTCGGCGGCTGCCAAGCGCGACCCCGTCGTGGCGCTCCGAACGGAGTAACGTATTGCAAAATCGGGGACGTTTGCGCGAAAAACGGCAACGAAAAGGAGCGGCGGAAAGCCGCAGACAACAAAGCGCCGCCCTGCGGAAATTCCGCGGGGCGGCGCTTTGTGCATTCAAGAGCCGAAAATTATTTGGAAACACATATCTTCGGGCATCCAGGCGGGGCGAGAGGGCGCCGTCGCGGGATAGATGACGTACGCCCCCAAGCAGGCGAGCGCGACGCCCGCGGCGAAAGCGAGGAGCAACAGGAGAACGTCCTGTCTTTTCAGGCGGAAGGAGCGGCGGTACAGCACATACAGCGCGAACCCGAGCACGAGGATGAGCGCGGAGAGAATCCAGAACATGCTCCCGTTGTCGGGGGAGTTGCACGCCGCGAAAAAGAATACATACAGCGGCAGCAGCGTTTTGTAACCCCAGGGCGAATCGGAGATCTGCCCCGCGCTTTCCGCTTTGTCTCGCCCCGCGTACAGGAACAGCCCCGCATACGCGCCGATGCCCGTTGCCGCCGCAACGGGGAACAGGTACGCCGCCTCGGCGAAGGCTTCGGTATTGCCGCAGATGAGTCCGTCGAACCATTTTGCCGCATAATTGAGGGGCGCATAGGTGATGAACGCGTCGGCGGAAACGTACTTCCAAAAGGAGTAGATATAAGTGTTCAGGTACAGGAAGGGCATGGCGAGCAGAAAGCTCCAGCCGAGCAGGAACGCCAACCCGTCCCACACCGTATTCGCGCGGGAAAAGACGAAGGAATTGACGCCGAACAGCAGCGCGCCCAGCGGCAGAGACGCCGCATAATAACTGAGGTAATGGATGAGGTCGAAGGCGTTTTCGCGGCAGAGCAGGATAAAAAACTGTACCCAATAGGCGGCGGTGTAGGGGATAAATGCAAGGAGAAGCCCGACGAGCAGCCGCACGAGCAGCTGTTTTTCCCGCTTTACGGGCAGGGAAAGCCATAGATCGGCGCTGCGCGTCTCCATGCGGTAGGAGAACTGCATCACGGGCACGATGGTGCAGAGGATGCACAGGATGGCCGTCGGCGCGCCGATGACGGAATTGACCGCCCGCACCGTGCCGTTGTAAGTGCTGACGATATAGCTCGTCGCCCCGAAGATCGCGCAGATCAGGCAGGCGATCGCCGTAAAAACCGCGAGGGGCAGGAGATTGCGTTTCAGCTCGTAGGTAAAGTACTTTTTCATTGCAGGTACCCCCTCGCTTTTACCTCGCACAGGAACAGCTCCTCGAAGTCGACGGGTATTTCTTCCACGAACAGGGGCGAGAGCGGCGCGATTTTCTGCCGCAGCTCCTCGCCGTCGCCCCGCGCGATGAATTTTGCGACCCGCCCCGTCGCCTCGAAGGAGAGACATTCGAAGGGGAAGTCTTCCCGCTTCGCCTCCCGCGGCAGGGCAACCTGGAATTTATGCACCTTTTCCAAAGCGCTCTGTATGTCGCCCGCGTCGGCGACCGTTCCGCCGTCGAGCAGGGCGAACCCGCTGCAGATGTCTTCGAGTTCGCGCAGGGAGTGGGAGGAGATAACCGCCGTGCAGCCGTTTTCCTCGTTGAGCGCAATCAGTCCGCGCTTGAATTCCAGCCGCGCGAGCGGGTCGAGCCCGTCGAACGCCTCGTCCAACAATAGATAGCGGGGGCGGCAGGCGAGCGCCAGGGCGATGAACAGCTGCCGCTTCATGCCCTTGGAAAAGTTGCGTATCGGCGTACGGCGGCGGATTTGGAATTTTTGCTCGTATTCCGCGAATACGTTCTCGTCAAACGTGTAAAAAGTGCGATACAGATCGATGAGCTTTTCCGCCGTCGTGCCCGTGGCGTAATACGGGTCGTCGGGCAGGAAAAAGATCTCCCGCTTCTTCTCTTCGTTTTCGTAAACCGCTTCGCCGTCGGCGAGCGCCTGCCCGCCGTCCGCCCGCAACACGCCCGCCAACAGGCGCAAAAGCGTCGATTTGCCCGCACCGTTGATGCCCACCAGCCCGAAGATGCTCCCGTCGGGGATCGTCAGGTCAACGCCCGCAAGCACCTGTTTTGCCCCGAATGATTTTTGCAGCCCGACAAGTTCGATCATGTTTCCTCCTCGCTTTTGCCGTAAATTTGCCGTATCAGCGCGGAAAGCTCTGCCTCGGTCAGACCCGCTTCCCGCCATTGCCCGATTTGCTCCGCCGCTTCGCCAAGGAGGGCGGCGCGTTCCCCGCCGCCCTGTGCATCCGTTCGCAGCGGCGCAGCTGCGGCGGGCGGTTCCGCTACGAACGCGCCCTTTTTGGGAATGGCGACGATCAGTCCCCGCCGTTCCAGTTCCGCCCACGCCCGCTGCACGGTGTTCGGGTTGATGCCCAGCTGTTCCGCGAGCCGTCGGCAGGAGGGGAGCGCCTCCCCCGTTCGCAGTGCGCCCGTGCGGATATATTTGGTGTATTCTTCCACGATCTGCTCGTAGACGTTCTTTTTTCCGCTGAAGTGCATACCTTTCCCGCACCGCCTTTGTTTGGTTTGTTCCGACCGTCCAATCTGTATTATCTGTATTAAGTATAGCACAAAAAAATGCGCTTGTCAAGGGGAAAATAAAGATCGGCGGGGAAGGGGGATGGAGCGGGAAGGAGCGGGCGGCAAAAATTTTTTCGGCGAAAATGTTGACAAGCGGGTCAAACGTGTGTTATTATAATTTTAATCAAACCGAAACGCTATGACGGGGAGGAGTACCCGCACATTTCGCTTCAGAGAGAGGGCGGCAGGTGTAAGCCCTTGCGAGGTTGCGGCGGAAGGTAGCCCCCGAGCGGCGGACTGAAAGGGTTATTCCTCAGTAGGCTCCGACGGACTTTCCCGCCGTTATACGGGAACCGATATCGACGCGCGTCCGCCGCTTTGGCGAAAGGGGTGCGTCCGCATCGGGCGGAGTGCGGAAAGAAATTTCCGAATTTCGGGTGGTAACGCGGTTTTTCCGTCCCGAACGGCCATAGGCTGTTCGGGGCTTTTTGTATATTCCGGCGCAGGCGGCGGTTTCGCGCGCGGCGGCCAAAACAGGAGGTCAGGCAAATGAAAATCAAGGGAACGCAATTATTCGTCAAGGCGCTCATCGAGGAGGGCGTGGATACGCTGTTCGCCTATCCCGGCGGCATGGCGATCGATATTTTCGACGCGTTGTACGGCGAAACGTCGTTCAACGTCGTTCTGCC
>CAJFFD010000033.1 GCA_904373255.1 uncultured Clostridia bacterium
TCCATCAAGCGCCACATGGGCAGCGACTATAAGGTGGATATCGACGGCAAAAAGTATTCCCCGCAGGAAATTTCCGCGATGATCCTCTCCAAGCTGAAGGCGGACGCGGAGAGCTACCTCGGCAGCAAGGTGACGGACGCCGTCATCACCTGCCCGGCGTACTTCACCGACAGCCAGCGCCAGGCGACCAAGGACGCCGGCAAGATCGCGGGGCTGAACGTTCTGCGCATCATCAACGAGCCGACGGCTGCGGCGCTCGCGTACGGCTTGGATAAGGACGCAAACAACCACAAGGTCATGATTTACGACCTCGGCGGCGGCACGTTCGATGTCTCCATTCTGGAAATCGGCGACGGCGTGTTCGAGGTTCTGGCGACCAACGGCAACAACATGCTCGGCGGCGACGACTTCGATAAGCGCATCATGGACTATCTCGTTTCCGAGTTCAAGAGCAAAGAGGGCATCGACCTCTCCAAGGATAAAATGGCGATGCAGAGGCTCAAAGAGGCCGCCGAAAAGGCGAAGATCGAGCTTTCCGGCATGACGACCACCAACGTCAACCTGCCGTTCATTACGGCGACGGCGGACGGCCCGAAGCACCTCGACGTAGACCTCACCCGCCAGAAGTTCGACGCGCTGACTGCCGACCTCGTCGAAAAGACGAGCGAGCCGATGCGCCTTGCGATGAAGGACGCGGGCCTCTCGTACAGCGATATCGACAAGGTCATCCTGGTCGGCGGCTCCACGCGTATTCCCGCGGTCGTCGAAAAGGTCAAACAGATCACCGGCAAAGAGCCGTTCAAGGGCATCAACCCCGACGAATGCGTCGCCATCGGCGCGGCGATTCAGGGCGGCGTTCTCTCCGGCGAAGTCAAAGACGTGCTGCTGCTCGACGTCATGCCCCTGTCTTTGGGTATCGAAACGCTGGGCGGCGTGTTCACCAAGCTCATCGAGCGCAACACGACCATCCCTGCCAAAAAGTCGCAGGTGTTCTCCACCGCGGCGGATAATCAGACGCAGGTAGACATCCATATTTTGCAGGGCGAGCGCGAATTTGCGAAGGACAACAAGACGCTCGGCCGCTTCGAGCTTACGGGCATCCCGCCCGCACCGCGCGGCATCCCGCAGATCGAAGTCACGTTCGACGTCGACGCGAACGGCATCGTACACGTCACGGCGAAGGATCTCGGCACGCAGAAGAGCACCGACATCACCATTACGTCCTCGACGAACCTGTCCGAAGCGGATATCGACAAGGCGGTCAAAGAGGCGGAGCAGTACGCCGAAGAGGATAAAAAGCGCAAGGAGAAGGTCGACAACAAGAACCGTTTGGACGGCATGATCTTCACCGTCGAAAAGTCGATTAACGAACTGGGCGACAAGCTCTCCGCCGAGGATAAGGCGCAGCTGGAAGAGCTGGTCAAGAGCGCGAAAGAGGAGCTCCCAGCAGGCGGGCGGCGCGCAGGATCCGAATGCGGGTGCAAACGGAGCCGACGGCGGAGAGGAATTTCATCAATAACAGGCTTCGCGCGATTTCTTTCAAAAGAGATGAAAGAAATCGCTTGAGTTGAGAGACAACCCGACATACACTTACGTTCGTGTCGGGTTTTCTCTCTGCGCGTGACCTTGGGGGGCTCTCCTATTATAAAGTCACGCGCATTCACTCTTTCCGCATAAGCGCTTTCGCGCAAATGCAGGTGCGCTAACGCAAAAACGTGGTTTTGCTTGCGCGAAAGATTATTATAACAAGTATGAAACCACATTTCTCACGGAAAATCGCAGCGAAGCGAGATTTTCGTGAACAAGGCGGCGGAGCCGAGGCGGAAGCGAGCAATGCCCGACAGAGCATTGTGAGAAACCGGCCTCGTGCGTAGCCGCTAAAAGCGCCCCCAAGTAGCCGTATACTTGCGGCTCTTGCAGGAAAGGTGAAACTGCGGCATTTTAATAATATGTGTGCTCCGAAATATGCCGCAGTGAGGAAAACGCCGACGGTCAAGCGGCTTTGCCGCGCGCCGTGGGGTTTTCCTAAAAATCTCGGCGTTTCGCAGGCGACAGCTCGCCGAGAAACGCGAGAACATAAAGGTTTTATTATGGCAGACAAAAATTATTACGAAATATTGGGCGTAGACCGCAAGGCGACGGACGCCGACATCAAATCGGCGTATCGCAAACTCGTCAAACAGTACCACCCCGACCTTCACCCCGGCGACGCGAACGCGGCGGCGAAGTTCAAGGAGGTCAACGAGGCGCACGAAGTCCTTTCCGATCCCCAAAAGCGAGCCAAGTACGACTACGAACTCGACCACCCGAACATGGGCGGTTTCGGCGGCGGAACGGGCGGCTTCGGCGGATTTTCTGGCTTCGGCGGCTTCGGCGATATTTTCAACGATATATTCTCCGGCTTCGGCGGCGGTTCCGCTTCCTCCGGCGCGGCGAGCGCCGAGCAGGGGGAGGACGTCACGCGCGAGGTCGTTTTAAGTTTCCTCGACGCGGCGAAGGGCTGCACCAAGGAGATCCGTTATACCCGCAACGTTCCCTGCGAAACTTGCAAAGGTACAGGCGCGAAGAACGGCACCGCCTACAAGACGTGCGACAAGTGCAAAGGCACGGGGCAGGTGCGTTACACGCAGGATACCATCTTCGGGCGCACCATCCGCATGGCTACCTGCGATGCGTGCGGCGGAACGGGCAAAAAGATCACCGAAATGTGCCCCGACTGCAAGGGCAAGGGGTATGTACGCAAGGAGACGGTCGTCACCCTCAATATCCCCGCGGGCGCCGATACCAACAGCTATATCCGCAAAAAGGGGTACGGTCAGGCTTCGGCAAAGGGCGGATTGCCGGGCGATCTCATCGTCATCTTCCGCGTCGAACCGCACAAGATCTTCAAGCGCAAGGACAAAGATTTATACGTCGAACTGCCCGTTTCCTTCAAGACGGCGGCGACGGGCGGCAAGGTCAGGGTACCGGGGCTGGACGAACCGTTCGAGTACCTCATCCCCGAGGGAACGCAGAGCGGAACGGTGTTCTGCGTGCGCGGCAAGGGTTTGAAGACGCGCACGGGTACGGGCAACATGTACATCACCGTCACCGTTGAAATTCCTTCCAAGCTCACGCGCGAGCAGAAGGCGGCGGTGGAGAGCTTTGACGCCGCAACCGACATCCGCCAGACGGCTAAAATGCGCGCCTTCCGCGACAATATGCAGGCGATGTACGGCGTCGACCCGTACGCGGGCAAGTAAAACTGCGAACAGACCATCCGCTGCGCAAAGTTCGGCGCGCGGTCAGATTGAACGGAACATATCGGAATTCGGGCTTTCCCTATGGGGAGAGCCCCTTTTGCTTGCCCGGAACGGGCGGCATTTCGCTCGCGGGGCGCATTTTGGGAGCCGGCGCAGGCTGAATGCGGGATGCGGGAGGCGCGGCTGTTTTGCGGTGCGGCGCAGATTGCAGGCGGCATACGGGCGGCAGGGAAATATAGGGGAGGGTGCAGAAAGGGAGTATTTTTGCGCGGCGACGCGCCTGCGCCGCCGCATATTCGGGGAGTGCCTTTTCATACAATAGTGGTATGAAGCTATCCGAATTGCCCGTAAACAGGAGCGGCGCCGTGCTCGCCGTACATCTTCCTCCTGCCCTCGCCGCGCGCCTGAATATGCTCAACGTGCGGGCAGGTGCGCAAGTGCGCATGCTGCGTACCGCCCCCTTTTCTGGCGGGTTTATGCTGGATGCAGGCGGCGTGCATATCGCCCTGCGCCGTTCCGTGGCGGAAAGAATCGAAGTTGTCCCCCTCGCCGCGCATGAAGTCGCACCCGCCGAGGGGGCGATACGTGCCTTTACTGACGGCGGAAAAGGGGGAGATAATTTCGAGCATTCCGCGGGCGGGCGGTGCGACGGGGAGCCGAGCGCGAAGTATGCCGTCAACTCCGTCAACGCCGCGCCTGCCGCCGCGTTCGCAGCCGATGCCGCGCATGCCGCCGTACCCGCTTTTGCCGCCGCGCCCGCCGCTCCCCTGAAAACCGAATCCGCAAATACTGCGGCGCCCGCCCTGTCTGCGGAGGAAAAGCGGGAAAAGCTCCGCGCGAAAAAGGGCGGCGCCTGTTTGCACGGCAAGGGGAAAAAGAGGGGCGCGGCGGGAAAACCGAATAAAAAGGTTTCCAAAAAAGGGGAACGTTCCGCAAAAAAGGAGCCGCGCATCATCCTCGCGGGCAACCCGAACTGCGGCAAATCCACCCTGTTCAACGCGCTCACGGGCGAGCACGCAAAGACGGGCAACTGGCACGGCGTCACGGTCGGCGTCGGTTCCGCCCGCGCGGATTTGGGAGGCTTGGAGGCGGAGATATTCGACCTACCCGGCATCTATTCGCTCGACGCGTACAGCATGGAGGAAAAGATCTCCCGCCGCGAGATCGAGAAAGGGGAGTACGACCTCGCGCTGTGCGTGGCAGACGCGCTCACCCTGCCCCGTTCGTTCGCCCTGCTGCAGAGCATCCTGCGCCGCAAAAAGCGGGTTGCGCTCGTCATAACGATGGCGGATTTATTGCGCCGCCGCGGCGGAAAGCTGAACGCGCGCGCCCTCTCCGCGCGGCTGGGCATCCCCGTTCTGGCGGTGTCCGCGCACGACCCCGCGGATATCAAAAAGCTCAAATGCTTTTTAACGGATTCCCTGCGCGCGCAGACGGCGGCGAATCCGTGCGCCGCTTACGATCCAGCCGAACAGCTGCTTGCGGGCGCCTGGTCGGCGGGCGCGCGGCGGGAGGGCAGGGCGGCGGCGATTTTATACAACAAGTATATCGCACTGCCCCTGTTCGCCGTCGCCATGCTGGCGGTGTTCTTTCTCGCGTTCGCCAAAAATATGCCGGGCGTCCTGCTCAAAGATTTGTGCGAAACGCTGGTTTCGGATGTTTGCGGCGGCTCCCTCGCCTCGCTCATAGCGGGGGCGGGCGCGCCCGTCGCCGCGGCGTTCGTAGAGAATTTGTTTTCGAGCGTCGGTATGCTCCTGTCCTTCGTGCCGCAGATCGCCATTTTATATTTCGCGCTGTTTTTGATGGAGGAGAGCGGCTTTCTCTCCGCGCTCGCCTTTATGACGGACGGGCTGTTCCGCCGGGTGGGGCTTACGGGCCGCGCCGCCTTTTCGGTGCTGATGGGTTTCGGCTGCACCGCCGCGGCGGTGCTTACGACGCGCGGGTTGGAGAGCAAGCCCCTGCAAAGGCGGGTCGTGTTCGCGCTCGGGTTCATCTCGTGCAGCGCCAAAATGCCCGTGTACCTCGCCGTTTCCTCGGCGTTTTTCGCCTATCCGTTCGTCGCCGTCGTCGCGCTGTATGCGGCGGGGGTGCTTTTGTCGCTTGCCGCCGCTTTGGCATTGCGCGGCATCGACAGGGGCGGGGAGGAGTTCGTGCTCGAACTCGCGCATCCGCAGTTCCCCTCCCTGCGGCTCGCCGCAAAATCGTTGCTATTTTCCGTCAAACAGTTTATAATGAAGATCGTAACGGTGGTGGCGGCGTTCCTCATCGTCATGTGGGTATTGCTCTCCTTCTCCTTTTCCTTCGAATATGTGGGCGCGGGGAGCGAGCAAAGCATGATGGCGGTTCTCTGCCGCGGTCTGAAATATCTGTTCTATCCGATGGGGATTGCGCAGTGGCAGGTGGCTTTGGCGGCGGTTTCGGGTCTGGTTGCCAAGGAGAGCGTGGCGGGCATGCTCGCCCTGTTCTACGGGGATAACCTCGCGGCGGCGATGAGCGCGCCCTCGGCGGTCGCGTTTTTGCTGTTCATCCTCGCCTGTTCCCCCTGCGTTTCGGCGATCGCGGCGAGCGCGCGCGAGGTAGGGGCAAAGCGCGCCCTCGCCAACGCGGGCATCCAGACGGCGTTCGCACTTTTATTGGCGTATGCGGCGTACGGTCTGCTCGCGCACGGCGCGGCGGCTGCCGCCCTTCTCGCCGCGGCAATTTTGCTCGCCGCGCCCGTCGTTATCCTCGTCAAACGGTTGAAAAAGCATGAAAAAGTTCCTCGTACAACGGGCGCAGAGCCTCAAAGACTTCACCGACGAAACGTACCCGCAGGGCTCGTTCGCCTTTTCGCGCCTTTTGCGGGAAAAAGACGTGCGCGTGAACGGCGAAAAAATCGGGCGCAACATACCCCTTTCGGCGGGCGACGAGGTGATTTACTACACAACGCCCAGGGAGGAAGCCCGCCCGTTCTACCGTGCGGTGTACCGCGACGAGAATATCCTCATCGCCGATAAGTACGCGGGCGTCAATGCGGAGGGGCTGTTTTGCGCCCTGCATGCGGAGTCCGGCGCGCGGTTCATCCACCGGCTCGACCGCAACACGAGCGGGCTGATGGCGTTCGCCTTGAACGCCGCGGCGGAGCGCGAACTGCTCGCCGCATTCCGCGAACGCAGGGCGGAAAAAATCTACGAGGCGCTGTGCTTTCACCCGTTTGCAAAGCAGAGCGAAATGCTGACGGCGTACCTCAAAAAGGACGAAAAAGCCGCACACGTCCGCGTATTTTCGCGCCCATGCGCGGGTGCGGAGCGCATCCGGACGGAGTATGCGGTCGGGGAAAGCTTCGGCGAATACTCCCGCGTGGAGATTCGCCTGCACAGCGGCAAAACGCACCAGATCCGCGCGCACATGGCGTTTATCGGCCACCCCGTCGTCGGCGACGAAAAGTACGGCGACGAGGCGCTCAATAAAAAGTACCATGTATCGCGGCAGGTGCTCGTGGCGAAAAGGCTCTCCTTCCGCTTTTCCGAAGGGGCGCTCGCGTACTTGGACGGCAAGGTGTTCGAGTCCGCCTTCTGCGCCCGCCTGCCCGAAGGAAAGTGAGCGAACGCCCCGCTCGGACGGGACGGAAATACTCATGCGGGCAGATACTGCGGCTTTTGCGCCGAACGCATGGCGGGAACGGTTGACAAGCGTTCCCGTTTTTATTATAATAGACCCGTTTTAAAAGAAAAATTTTACTCCGGAGAGACCAAAAAGGGAATTTCGGCGCCGAAGGTGTAACCCGCAGGGATGCGGCTATCTCTCAGGCAAAAGGACGGAGCGTCTTTTTGGCAGATTTTGCGCAATGACTTTTGAAGAGATCGTACAGGCGGTCGATGATTTCGTGTGGGGCATCCCCCTCATCGTGCTCATCCTCGGCGTCGGCATATACCTGACCGTGCGGCTGGTGTTCCTGCCCGTCCGCAAACTCCCCCGCGCCTTCAAGTACATGTTCCAAAAGGAGGAGGGGGAAGGGGAGGTGTCCAGCTTCGGCGCGCTGTGCACGGCGCTGTCGGCGACCATCGGCACGGGCAACATCGTCGGCGTGGCGACTGCCATCGCCGCGGGCGGCCCGGGCGCGCTGCTGTGGATGTGGCTCGCCGCCTTCTTCGGCATGGGCACCAAGTACGCGGAGGGTCTGCTCGCCGTCAAGTACCGCAAGGTGTACCCCGACGGTCACACCCTCGGCGGCCCCTTCTATTATATCGAAAACGGGTTGGGCAGGCGCTGGAAGTTCCTCTCCGTCATCTTCGCGGTGCTCGGCATGTGCGTGGGACTGTTCGGCATCGGTACCTTTTCGCAGGTCAACAGCATCACGGGCGCCGTCGGCGGGTTGTTTGAAAACGCGCCCACGCTCACCCTCTTCGGGCAGGAATACAACTGGGCGGTCATCATCGCGGGCATTGTCTTAACGGCGGTGGTCGCGCTCGTGCTGCTCGGCGGCATCAAGCGCATCGCCAAGGTTTCCGAAATGGTCGTGCCGTTCATGGTCATCGTGTATGTGCTTGTCAGCCTGATCATTCTCTTTGCGAACGTTACCGCCATTCCCGCGGCGTTCGCGCAGATCTTTGTCGGGGCGTTCAATCCCCGCGCGGTCGCGGGCGGGGTCGCGGGCAGCATGCTCGTCGCCATGCAGAGCGGCATCGCGCGCGGCATCTTCTCCAACGAAGCGGGGCTCGGCTCGGCGCCCATCGCGGCGGCTGCCGCCCGCACCAAGGAACCGGTTCGCCAGGGGCTCGTTTCCATGACGGGCACCTTCCTCGATACCCTCGTCGTCTGCACGATGACGGGTCTGACCATCGTCATCACGGGCGCGTGGCACGTCGAAGGGCTGGAGGGCGTTTCCATTACAATGTCGGCGTTTGCGCAGGGTCTGCCCGGCATACTTGCCGCCGCAGGGCCGACCATTCTGACGGTCTGCCTCATCTTCTTCGCATTTACGACTATTTTGGGCTGGAATTTTTACGGCGAGCGCTGTCTCGAATATGTCGCGGGCAGGAAAAAATTTGCCATCTATGCCTATCGGATTTTATATATTGCCGCCATTTTTATCGGGCCGTACATGACCGTGCAGGCGGTCTGGAACATTGCGGACATATTCAACGGACTGATGGCGATCCCCAACCTCATCGCGCTGATCTTGCTGTCGGGCGTGGTGTTCCGCGAAACGAAGAGCTATTTCCGCCGCTATCCGACGATGAAGAGCGCCGCCCTGGCAAGCTCCATCGACGAGGCGGCGGAGGACGCCGCGCGGCGGCTGGAAGGGGAACCGCCCCCGAACGTGCCTGAGGAACTATACATTCCTCCCGCAGAACAGGCGGGCGAACGCATTGCGGGGCGGAGAACGCCGCACGCCGACCCGCCGCAAGCGGGGCGGGCGGAAGAAGAGGGTGCGGCGGAGAACGTGCCGCCGAAGGAAGGCTGACGGGCGCAGGCATGATCTTTGCGCTTTGCCGCGGAATATGCGCGACAGGGCGCATAACCGGAAGGAAAGTTAAGATACTGTCTTTGGAAGCATATGCCGCATTGTCGGCGATATTAAACGAGAAAAACGGAGAGAGCAAATGAACGAGGATCAGACGCCGCTCGTCGGCGACATTGCGGAGGAGGCGCCCGCCGCGGAAAAAACGGGCGGCGCGGGCGAACAGTCCGGCAAAAAACACGGAGGGTTTACCGGCAAACTCGGGTTTGTGCTTGCGGCGGCGGGCTCGGCGGTGGGGTTGGGCAATCTTTGGAGATTCCCGTACCTGGCGGCGCAGTACGGCGGCGGCATGTTCTTGCTGTGCTATGTGGTTCTTGCCGTAACGTTCGGGTTCTGCCTGTTGGTTCTGGAGATCGCCATAGGCCGCAAAACGGGCAAGGGCGTCATCGGCGCGTTCGCGTCGCTGAATAAAAAATTCAAGTGGTTCGGCTTCGTCTGTCTGGTCGTGCCCATCATCATCGTACCCTATTACAGCGTCATCGGCGGCTGGGTACTCAAATATATGTGGGCATTCCTCATCGGCGACATGGGCGGGTTTACCGATCCCGGCGCGGCGGGCGATTATTTCGCCGCCTTTACGGGCGCAACCTGGGAACCGCTGATTTTCTTCCTCATCTTCGCCGCGGCAACGATCTTCGTCGTTGTGTTCGGGGTGCAGAAGGGCATCGAGCGCGTCAGCAAAATTCTGATGCCGCTGTTGGCGGTGCTGGCGGTGTTCCTTGTCGTCTATGCCTGCTGCCAGCCGGGCGCGCTGGACGGTTTGAAAAAACTGTTTATCCCCGATTTCGGCGATTTTACCTACGAAACGCTGCTCGCCGCACTCGGGCAGCTGTTCTATTCGATGTCGCTGGCGATGTGTATCATGATCACTTACGGCTCGTATATGAAGAAGGAGGCAAGCATACAAAGCTCCGCCCGCCAGATCTCCATATGCGACACCTTGTTCGCCATATTTGCGGCGATGATCATTATTCCTTCCATCTATTCGGTCACGGGCGGCGGCGCCGCGGCGGAAGGCGCGATGGGCGAATCCGGCCCTTCGCTCATGTTCGTCGTTCTGCCGCAGATGTTCAACGGCATGTTCGGCGGCAGGATCATCGGATTTATCTTCTTTGTCCTGGTGCTGTTCGCTGCGCTCACTTCGTCCATTTCGCTGGTCGAAGCGATCGTCGCCGTATTGCGCGAAAATTGTCATTTGAAGCGCTGGGTCGCCTGCGTCATCGTGTTCGGCATCATGCTCGTTTTGGGTATCCTGTCCTCGCTCGGCTTTGGCCCGCTCTCGTTTATCCGTATCGGAAGCAAGACGATTCTGGATATCTTCGATTATGCGGCAAACAGCATTCTGATGCCGATCGTAGCCATCGTCACCTGTGTCATTGCGGGGTACTTTTCCGACGCCGAGTCGCTCATGGACGAGATCGGCATGAAGAAAAAGGGCTACCGTATGTATTACAAAATTATGATCCGCTACATTGCACCCGTTTGTATGGCGGCAATCCTTATCAGCGGTTTCCTTCCCGCCCTGTAATATTAAAGAATTGAAATTACAATCCGCCCGCGCTTTTGCGCGGGCGGCTGTTTTCATATAGGTACTGCATTTTTTGTGCCGTTTTTTGCCCTGCGCGGCGCATAAAAACGCAGAGGATGCGGAAAAATAGGAGTATGAAAAAGAGAGTTTTGCCCGCAGACGAGGCGAGAACGCGCGATGAGCGCGAGAGCTGTTTCCCCGCCTTTTCCGCGGAGGAGGGGAAGCATGCCGGGACAAGATAGCGCGGGTATGTCCGCAAAGAAGGGAGCGCCGCAGGAGAGCGAGGGAGGCGCGCCCGCGGGGCGCAACGGCAAGGCGGCGGCGCAGGGCGTGCAGCCTTCGCCCAGCGGCGTCAACCAAAATTATCTCAATTACGTCAAGTCGCTCGCGCCGCCGACAAAGCATTTCCACAACTGCTTCCGCGCGTTCATCGTGGGCGGGCTGATCTGCTGCGTGGGGCAGTTTCTGCGCACCGAATTCGAGTACCTGTTGGGGCTTACGGGCGACGAGCTTGCGGGCGCGGTGTCCATGGCGCTCATCTTTTTGGGTTGCCTTCTCACGGGTTTGGGCGTGTACGACCGCATCGGCAAGGCGGCGGGTGCCGGCTCGATTGTGCCGATCACCGGTTTTGCCAACAGCGTCGCTTCCCCCGCGCTCGAATTCAAGGCGGAGGGGTATATCACGGGCATGGCGGCGAAAATGTTCACCGTCGCGGGGCCGATTATCGTGTTCGGCGTGCTTTCGGGCACGATCGTCGGGCTGATTTATTATTTTCTGTAACCGGCTGCAAACTTTCTTTTACCGAAAAGGGGAGAAGGTTTGCATTTTTTTTGCCTTTTTGCTATACTTTTGCCGAGGTGATACGCATGAAAAAGCATCTGGAAGTGGTCGGCGCGGTCGCCGTGCAGGGCGGCAAGGTGCTTGCCGCCAAGCGCGGGGAGAGCAAGTACGCATACGTCGCGCACAAATATGAGTTTGCGGGCGGGAAAATCGAGCCGGGCGAAAGCCCCGAGCAGGCGCTCGTGCGCGAGATCAAAGAGGAGCTGTGCGCGGACATCCGCATCATACAGCCGTTTATGACGCTCGAACACGAATATCCCGATTTCACGATAACGCTGTACACATTTTTGTGCGAATTTGTTTCGGACTTCCGCAATACCGAGCATGAAGCGCTTGCATGGCTGCCCCTTTCCGAACTGAATGCGGAGGAATGGGCGCCCGCCGATGCGCCCGCCGTCGAAAAACTGAAGGGGATGCGGAGATAACAGAGCAACGGGGAACAGCTTTAGCTGTTCCCCGTTGCTCTGTTGAAATGCGCCAAATATTTTTTAGGCTTGCAATTTTTGTTTGCCCGCGTTATAATGAAAGCATGGGAAGGGAAATTACGGTCAAAGAATTTAAAAGATGTATGCAATGCGGACTTGGGCGTTGTGCAATCGCACTGCAAAGCACCGAAAACAAGGAAAAATATAGGAAAGTTCTGCTTTGGGGCTGTACGCATCCGCTCACACGATTTATCGCATTGGACGGAACGCGGTCTTGCTATTTGTACGAGCTTTTGCAACAGTTTGGGGATAAAGAATATTTTTTGCAGCCTATCTTGACCGCGTTTGAGTCATGTACCTCTGCGCGATATCCTCTTTTTGCACAGCTGTGCGACCTGCTTGCGCTGTTTGCGGAGGACGGATACGGCGAAGCCGCCGCCGCTTTAGAAAACAGCTATGCGGCGTTGCTCGGCAAAGCTTTTGAAAAGGGCGCCGTGTCAGGTGTGTATCAATGCCTCGATTATCTGTGCGTAGACTTCTTCGAGCTGAAAGGGGAGTCGGCTGTCTGGCGCTCCGCCGAAGAACTCGCCCGCCTGTTCTCCGCAAAGCCGCGGGCAAAAGCGCACCTTGGTTGGTATCTGTTTCGCATCGCCGATTGCCGCGGCGGAAAGCTCTTATCTGCCTTGGAAAAAGCCGGCAAGGGGAATGCGATGCTCGGTGCATTTGTCAAAGCGGTAAAGGATTCCGGCAGGGTTCCGCAGAGCAGAGGGGAGGAAGAGGAGTCGGGTCGCGCAGAAAAAGCGTTAACGCACCTGCAAAGGGCGTGTACACAGGGCGAAAACTATCGGGAAAAAGATTTGTTGCAGATACAATTGCGGGCGAATCGTGCGCAGGGAGAGGTGTTTGCGCGTCTGATCCGCGCCGAACAGAGCGAACAGCGCAAAGCGCGCCTTATCGGTTCTTTGACGGAGAAAAACAACGCTCTCTCTGCTTGTGAGCTCTATGCATATACATCTTCGACCGACCGAAGTTTGAAGGACGCGGCGTATGCGGCAATCGCATCTCTCAAAATCGAGGGCAGGCGCGCTTTCGCGCAGCAACGAATCGCCGCGGGGCAAGACCTGCCGTATGCCGCCGCTCTGCTGGCTGGCGAATATGAAAACGAGGATAAAGATGCGTTCTTGCGTGCGCTGTATGCGGCGGACAACCATACTGCGCATTGGGTATTTTCAAAAATTTTAGATGCCGTTATCCAGGAAAAAACGCCCTTGCCGCAGGAAACGCTGCCCTATATCTATGAAAATACACCTTGCGAAATATGTCGCGAATATGCAGTTCGCGCCCTTTCGCGCAGGCGGATGGCGGACGCCGCGATGATAGAAGAATGGCGCTTTGACAGCTCTTCCGAAATACGCGATTTAGCGGAGAGCAAGTTACGGCGGCAAAAATTTTGAAAACGAACCAATAAACGGGAGGCGGGCAACCGAAAGGTTGCCCGCCTCCTGTTTTCCTAAAAATCACGACATTTTGTTTTGTAATCGCCAAAGGCGATTGCGGTGCGCTCGTTTTCGCTATTGCGAGCAAGTGAAAGCCTCGCGCACCTTCAGCTTAAAACAAATTTTGAGAATCTCTTTTATTCCTCTTCCACCCTCTCCCCGATGGGGATATAGGGCTTGCGCTTTGCCACCGCCTGGTAGCCGGGGCGGATGATCTTGCCTCCGTTGGTGATCTCCTCCATGCGGTGCGCCGACCATCCCGCGATGCGCGCCACCGCAAAGAAGGGGGTGTACAATTCGCGCGGCAGATCGAGCATATCGTATACAAATCCCGAATAGAAGTCCACGTTCGGCGCAACGCCCTTGTAAATGCGCCGCTTTTCCGCGATGACTTCCGCCGCCGCCTGCGCCACATATTTGCGCATCTCGTATTCCTCTTCCATGTGCTTCTCGATGGCGAGTTTTTCCGCAAACGTCCGCAGTATATCGGCGCGCGGGTCGGAGAGGGAATACACGGCATGCCCCATTCCGTATACGAGACCGGTGTGGTCGTATGCTTCTTTGTCCACGATTTTCGCCACAAAATCTTTGAGTTTGCCCCGGTCATAGTCGGGAACATTTTCCTTGATGCAGTCGAACATTTCGCAGACGCGGATATTCGCGCCGCCGTGTTTTGGCCCTTTCAGAGAACCTAAAGACGCGGCAACCGACGAGTAGGTGTCTGTACCGGAAGAGGTGACGACGTGCGTGGTGAACGTGGAATTGTTGCCTCCGCCGTGTTCGGCGTGCAGTACGAGGCACAAATCGAGAACCGTCGCCTCGAGGGCGGTGAACTTGCTGTCGTCGCGCAGCATGTGCAGGATATTTTCCGCGGTGGATAGATCTTTGCGCGGTTTATGGATGAACAGCGACGCGTCCGAATGATAATAGCTGTACGCTTTCTGGCTGTAAACGGTCAGAAGGGGAAACTGCGCGATGAGTTGGAGCGCCTGGCGCAGCACATTCTTTTTGGATGTATCGTCCGGCCGCGGGTCGTAGGAATAGAGGGATAGCACGCAGCGGGCGAGCATATTCATCATGTCGCGCGAGGGCGCCTTCATGATGATGTCGCGCACGAAGGAAGGGGGGAGCGAACGGAAGTCTGCAAGAATTTCGCAGAACCGTTCAAGTTGGCTTCTCGTGGGCAGATGCCCGAACAGCAGCAGGTGCGTGGCTTCCTCGAAGGCGAATCGGCGCCCTTGTGCGCCTGCGACTAGGTCGCGCACGTTGATGCCGCGGTAGTACAGTTCGCCCTCCGCGGGGATTTTATTGCCGCCTTTATCCTTGCCGAAAGCGACGATTTCGGAGATTTCGGTGAGTCCGCACACCACGCCGTTGCCGTTGATGTCGCGAAGTCCGCGCTTCACGTCGTATTTTTCATACAGCTTGGGGTTGATGATGTCGCTCTTGCTCGCAATTTTGGCAAGTTCCATGATGTCCTGCGCGTACTTCGAGTATTTCTTCATAATGTGTTCGCGAATTTCGGAATAATGTTCCATGTGCGTCCTCCTTTTTTTCAGATTCCGCCCCGCCCCGTATCGTCGGGCGATGCGATTTATAATTATACCGCCGTGCGGGCGGTTTATGTTATAATTATACCATAATTTGTATAATAAGTCAAGCGCGGGGTGTTTGATTTGTAAAGCACAAAACAATTTACACAAACTTTACACCTTTTTGGCAAAATTTTATCGTAAATTAACGTTCATATCTATTGAAAATTGTTTTATGTTGTGATAAAATAGATTCGTTGAATATTATAATGAGGGGCGCAGTATGCGCTCTTATTCACGACGGAGGTAGGTTTCATTGGCTAAAAAGATCGACGTTCCTTTCAACGGCACGAAGGAACAGGAAGAGAAGCTCCGCAAGGCGATTGCGGAGATCAAAATTGAGCATAAGGGGCAGGGGCTGATGATTGCCGCGCTGCAAAAGGCGCAGGAGATCTACGGGTATCTGCCCGAAGCAGTGCAGCAGATCATCGCGGACGAACTGGGCGTATCCCTGGCGGAAGTGTACGGCGTGGCGACCTTCTACGCGCAGTTCTCGCTGTACCCGAAGGGGCAGTACAAGATCGGCGTGTGCCTCGGCACCGCCTGCTATGTAAAAGGCTCGGGCGACGTGTACAAAAAGGTGTGCGATACCCTTCATATCGAGGGCGGTCAGTGCACCGACGACTTGAAGTTCTCCCTCGACGCGACCCGCTGCATCGGCTGCTGCGGTCTGGCGCCCGTCATGACCATCAATGACGACGTGTACGGCAAGGTCACGCCCGACGAGGTGGAGGGCATCCTCGCCAAGTACAGAGACTGATGCGCGAACTCGCACTCAACATCCTCGACATTGCGGAAAATTCCCTCTCTGCGGGCGCAAAACTCGTGGAGATCGAAGTCTGCGCCGACTTTGCGGCGGATCGGATGTCCATTTCGATCCGCGACGACGGAAAGGGCATGAGCAAAGAGATGCTCGCGACGGTGTGCGACCCGTTTACGACGACGCGAACCACCCGCAAGGTGGGCATGGGGTTGCCGCTGTTCAAGTACTCGGCGGAGAGCGCGGGCGGAAATTTTTCCATCGAGTCGGAGGAGGGGAAGGGCACTTCTGTGCGCGCGGAATATCAGATCGGTCATGTCGACCGCATGCCCTTGGGGGATTTCGGCGGCGTGGCGCTGCAGCTGGTGACGATGAACCCGAACACCGATTTCGTAATCTCCGCAAAGAGCGGGGAGGGAGAAGGCGTTCTCGATACGCGGCAGATGCGGGAGATTTTGGGGGAAGACATTCCCTTCGGCGCGCCCGAAGTGCGCGCTTTTCTGAAGGAATACATCAAAGAAAATTTAACGGACATTTTTGGAGGTAGGTTATGAAGAGTTTGGAAGAACTCCGCGCGCTTCGCGAAAAGATGAAGTCGCAGACGGACAACCGCAGCGTGGCAGGCTCCGACGAAACGGTCATCAAGGTCGGCATGGCGACGTGCGGCATCGCGGCGGGCGCGCGCCCCGTTCTGGACGCGCTCCTCGACGAGGCGGATAAAAGGCATCTTCACAACGTGAGCATATCGCAGACGGGCTGCATCGGCATGTGCCGCATGGAGCCGATCGTCGAGGTGTTCAAGGACGGGCAGAAATATACATACGTTCTCATGACGCCCGAAAAG
>CAJFFD010000034.1 GCA_904373255.1 uncultured Clostridia bacterium
GCGTGCTCCGCGTCGACAAACGCGGCGATGCCGCCCGCCTTCTGCGCCTGCGCGATGGCGTGCAGGGCGACCGTCGTTTTACCCGAAGATTCGGGCCCGTAGATCTCCACGATCCTGCCGCGCGGCATGCCGCCGATGCCCAGCGCGATATCCAGCGACAGGCAGCCGGTGGGTATGACCTCGATGTCCGTATTGCCCGCGGCGTCGCCCAGCTTCATGATCGCGCCCTTGCCGTAGTGCTTTTCGATTTGTGCCAGCACCTGGTCGAGTGCCTTCATTTTTTCGTTATCCATAAAACCTCTCCAAAGTTTTTTACCGTAATAATTGAATCCGTCCTTTTGCTATTTGATCTGCTTGTACAGCAAAAACAGCGCCTGGTTGATGGCTCGGCGGGTGATATCCTCGCGGCCGCCCCTGAAAATGTATTTGTAGACGAACACCGTTTCGCGCGTTCCGACGGCGATGTAGCACAGTCCCAGGGGCTTGTTCGTGTTGTCGGAAGCAGGCCCGGCGATGCCCGTCGTAGCCAGGGATACGGAACAATTGCCCGTGGCGATGAGCCCCGCCGCCATTTCGTAGGCGGTATCGTCGGACACGGCTCCGCAGCGCGCCAGCGTGCTCTGCTGTACGCCCAGGCGGCGCATCTTCGAGCCGTTGTCGTAGGCGACGATGCTCTCGAACAGCACCTCGCTGACGCCCGGAACTTCGATGAGCTTTTTCGCCACGCCGCCGCCCGTGAAGGATTCGGCGACGCTCAATTTCATGCCGCGGAGTTTGAGCATCTCGTAGATGCGGCGGTTCAGCGGCGTATCGTCCACCGCGTAGGTATAGTCGTTGAGCGACTCCGCCGCCAGACGCACCGCCTCGTCCACCGCCATTTTCGGCGAATCGTCGTTGTACAAGATCTCCAAACGGAGGTCGCCGTCCCGCTCGCTGTCAAAGACGGAGATTTCCGTCATATTGCGAAGCTGGGCAAGGAGCGCCTTTTTTCGTTCGGTGGGAACCCCCACCGCGCGGATGACCGACTGCGCATGGCGCACCGAGTACTTTTCGTCCAGAAACGGAAGCACTTCCGCCTTGACAATGCCCGCGCCGGTCTCCCCGAAGGGAAGGCAGAAAAACGCCTTGCTGTCTGCACGGATGACGGACGCGGCGCTCGGTTCGACCTTGAGAATTTCGCACACTTTCGCGCGCACGCCCGTGAGGGCGGCTTCCTCGCAGAAAACGAGGACATTGTCGAAAAAGTTTTTGCATTCGACGGCTGTCTGCATGAACTCGTGCGGGTCGGACTGCGAGAGGATATACACCTTGTCCGCGGCGTACCCGCCCTGCAGGAGAGCGGAAATCCCCCCTTCGAACTCCTGCCCGTTCAATGGTATTCTGTTGTTCCGAAGGACGATGCACGCGTTTTTCATGGTTTAAGACTCTTTGAAAACAGCCCTGTTTCTGACGATATAGGAGACGCCCGACCAGATGGTGAGCGCCGTGGCGACGCCGAGCGACACGATGCCGATGCCGTTGAGGATCCGGCTCGCGAGCGCAATCCCGAAGAAATCGGCTCCGAACAGGAGCATGGCGATGGAAATATCCTGAAAGGTCGTTTTCACCTTGCCGACCTTGTCCGCCGCGAGAACGAGCCCCGCGGACGCCGCGACCATGCGGAACCCGCTGACGATGAGTTCGCGCGCCAGAATGACGGCGACGCACACGCCCGCATACACGAGCACCCAATCCCCCTGCCACAGCACGGTGAGCGTTTCCTGCCGCACGAGCAGGAAGATGAACGCCGCCGCGACGAGGACTTTGTCCGCGATGGGGTCGAGAAATTTGCCCAGGTTGGTGACCAGCCCGCGCGCGCGAGCGATGTGACCGTCGACAAAATCGGTACACGCCGCCACGGTAAATATGACCCCGGCGATAAAGTAATTGTACGGGATCATATCCAGGAAAAACACCGCCGCGAACACGGGGATGAGACATATGCGCGAAAGCGTGATTTTATTGGGCAGATTCATCGGCTTCCTCCGCAGAGCCGAACAGGTCGTAGCTGTCCGCTCCGCCGATCTTTACTCGGTATGTACGCCCCTGCTCCGCGTGCGGGGCGGTGAAATAAATTTTCCCGTCGATGTCGGGCGCCTGCCAATAGGCGCGGCCGACGAAACAGTTTTTCTCGTAGTCGATGCCGTCGCACAGCACCTCGACCACTGTGCCGACCTTACCGCGCAGAAATTCTTCGGAAATTTTGCGCTGGACTTCGTAGAGCATCTTCACGCGGCGCTGCTTGGTGCGCGCGGGAATTTGTTCTTTGAGGCGGTACGCGGGCGTTTCCGGCTCGCGCGAATAGGCGAAAAATCCGCAGTTGGTGAGCTTTGCCTCGCGCAGAAAATCGGCGAGCGATTCCGCTTCCTCCTCCGTTTCGCCGGGAAAACCCGCGATGAAGGTGGAGCGGATGGCGATGCCGGGAATTTCCCGCCGCAGTTTTTCGATGAGGGCGAGATATTCCGCGCGGCTGCCCTTGCGGTTCATGCGCTTCAGCACGCGGTCTTCGCTGTGCTGGAGCGGAATGTCGATGTATTTGACAACTTTGTCGTTGCGGGCGATCTCGGAAATGAGTTCGCCGTCGATGACGTCGGGATAGCAATACAAAAGGCGTATCTTTTCGATATTTTCCAAGGCGGAAAGCCTGCGGATGAGTTCGGCGAACTTGTTTTCGCCGTACAGGTCGCTCCCGTAGCGGGTCGTATCCTGCGCGACTAAAATGAGTTCGGACAGATCGCCCAGATTTTCCGCCTCCGCGACGAGTTGCTCCATGGGATAGGAGCGGTATCCGCCGCGGATCTTCGGGATGAGGCAGTAGGTGCAATGATTGTTGCACCCGTCCGCGATCTTTAAGTAAGCGTAATGCAGGGGCGTGGTGAGGATGCGCTCCCCTTCCGATTCGTGCCCCGTATGCACCGCATTGACCCTGCCCTCGGTATACGAGCGCCCGATGGCGTTCAAAAGCTCGTCCGCATCGTTGCAGCCGAGGAACACGTCCCCTTCCGTGAGCGACGGGAACAGTTCTCCGATGTATTTTTCGGGAAGGCAGCCCGTAACGACGATCTTTTCGAGGGCGCCGCCGCGGTAGGAATCGCAGTCGAGCACCGTGTCGATCGCCTCCCTGCGAGCCGATTCGAGAAAGGCGCAGGTGTTGACGATGAGGATGTTCGCCTCCGAAATGTCGTCGGTGATCGGGTATCCCTTCGCGCGGATAATCCCCAAAAGGCGTTCCGCGTCGACGCGGTTTTTATCGCAACCCAGGGAGATCATGCCGAATATTTTGTTTTCAAGCATAATTATTCACCGTAATCGCCGTATTTGCTCTCGAATTCTTCCTGCGTGAGGAGGACTTTGCGCGCCTTTGCGCCGTCAAATGCGGAGATGTAGCCCATGTTCTCCATCCACTCGATGATCTTGCCCGCCTTCGGGTAGCCGACCGAACAGCGGCGCTGGATCATGGAAATGGACGCCTGACCGATACCGACCACATAGCGCAGTGCGTCGATGTAGACGGCTTCCACGCTGTCGTCGTCGCTGTCGCCGCCGCCCGTACCGCCGCTCTTTTCGTTGTTGATATAGTCTGCCACGCTGTCGTCGAAATATGCCTCGTTATGCTCTTTGACGTACGAAACGATCGTTTGCACCTCCTCCGAGCTGAGGAACGCGCCCTGCGCGCGGAGCGGGAAGGTCATCGTATCCGTCTTATACAGCATATCGCCGTTGCCGAGCAGCTTTTCCGCGCCCGCCGCATCGAGAATGGTGTGCGAGTCAACCTGCTGTGCAACGCGGAACGCGACGCGCGTGGGCAGGTTGGACTTGATAACGCCAGTAATAACATCGACGGAAGGACGTTGCGTTGCAAGCACCAGATGAATGCCCGCCGCGCGCGACTTCTGCGTGAGGCGCTGGATGCGGTCTTCGATGTCCTTCTTTGCGACAATCATCAGGTCAGCAAGCTCGTCGATAATGATGACGATCTTGGGCAGCTTCTCCTCCTCCGGAGTGAGTTTGGCGTTGTACTCGTCGATCTCGCGCACGAGTGTACCTTTTTTGGTCTTCTCCTTAAACAGCGCATATCGCCGTTCCATCTCGGTGATCGCCCAATTGAGGGTTGTGACGACCTTTGCGGGGTCGTTGATGATCTCGTTGATCATCAGGTGCGGCAGTTTGTCGTAAATGTTGAACTCCACCTGCTTCGGGTCGACGAGGATGATGCGCAGATCTTCCGGCCCGTATTTGTACAGCAGGCTGATGATGAGCGCATTCAAACATACGCTCTTGCCTGCACCGGTAGAACCGGCGACAAGTACATGCTTCATCTTAGTGATGTCGCCGCAAATCGCCCTGCCCTCGATGTCCTTGCCGAGACCGAACATGAGCGAACCCGGCTTGGAGTTGTTGAAACGGTCTGAACATATGATTTCCTTCAGCCCAACGATGGCGCGCTGTTTGTTAGGCACCTCGATGCTGATGGAGCCGTTCTCGTAGTTGGTTTGGATATTGACCCCGTCCTTCGCGTGCAGGCGCATCGCCAGCTCCCTGTCGCAGCTCAAAACGCGCCCCGTGGGGATATTGCCGGGAATGTCGATGTCGTACCGCGTGACCGCAGGGCCCTGCGTGACCTTGACGATCTCCGACGGGATTTTCAGGTTGGACAGCGTTTCGACGATGGTCTCCTTGTTCTGCTCCACCTCGTCCGCATCGAGAGCGCCGCCCATCCCCTGGTAATCGCGCAAAAATCCGAGGGATGGCGCGTTGTAGCGGGCATAGATATGTTTCGGGCGGGGCGCTTCCTGCGCGGGAGGCTCGGGGGCGGGAGCGCGGCGGACAGGTTCGGCGGGCGCAGACTCGCGGCCGCGCGCCACGCGTTCGAGCGCTTCGGGCACGGAGGATCCCTCCGGCTCTTCCTCATCGTCATCGAACAGGTTGACCGCCGTATCCAATTCGTCGGAAATGGGCCGCAGAGCCGTTTCCTCTTCCGGCGGCTCCTCCTGCGGCTCGGCGCGGCGGGAAAGTTCCTGCCGCGGTTCGGGCGAGCGCCGCGCGTCGTCTTCCGTCCGCGCGGCAGGCTGCTCGGGCATCCGCCGCGACGGCTGCTCGTCCTGCACGGAGACACGGCGAGACGGCTCGGTACGGATTTCCGGCTCGGACGCAGGCGCTGCGTTCGTTTCCGTGCGAGGCTCCTGAACCGAAGGCGCGCCGCGCATTTCCTCCCGGGGCGGTTCGAAACGACCGCGGGAGTTCTCCTGCGCGGAAGGTTCCGCGCCGAAACGACGGAACGCGTTTTCTCCCGGATCCGAATTGCGAGGTTCGGCTCCGCTGCCCTCCCGGGATATGGGGCGCACAGGCTCTGCCGTGCGGGCGGGCGCCTGCGGTTGCGCCGCGCTGTTTGCGGGCGGCGTTTCCTGCACGGGGCGCACGGGCGCCGCATGGCGCGTTTCCATGCTTCCGAACCCTGCACGGCGCGCCGTATCGTTCACGTCGATATGCACCGCCTGATCGCGGGGAACGCTCGGCTTTGCGGGGGAAGCGGACGTATTTTCCTGCGCGGGGCGTGCAGGCGCGCTGTCCTGTGCGGGGCGCGCGGAAGCCTCCCCTCCGCCCGTAAAGGAAGAAACAGGACGGCTGGAAACGAGTCCCTCGTCTGCCTCGGGCGCAACGTCGTTGCGGTAGAAGTCGTGCTCGTCCTTGACGGGAGCAGCCTCCGCGGTCGGTTCGGACGGCGTCGCCGTCGTATCCGTGACGATTTTTTGCGGACGCTGGGAATAGGTGATGTTGCTCTCCGCTTCGTCCTGATACTGCCGGGTATAGCTGGGCGCAGCCGTTTCCTGTTTCGGAGCGGTTGCGGGTTCCTCGTATTTGGGCGCGGGCGTTTCCGTGCGCGATTTGCGTTCATGCCCCTCGCTCAAAGGCGTGGGTTCGCTGCGGAAATAATTCTGGTACTGTTCCGCCGATATTCCGCTGCGGCCGCGGCGGTTGAAGTACGAATTTTCGTCGAAAATGCGGTTCTGCGTATAACTGCTGCCCGCGGGCGCCGCCGACGAGGACGACGAACGCGACGAAGAGCGCGGCGAAGACGAAACGCCGCCGCCCATGTGCGCGTTGTACCAATCGGACGCAGAAGAATCGGAATTGTTCGCATTCGGCGCGAATCCGTTCATATATGCGGAGGCAGGTCTGTCGCCGTATAAAATGGCATGCCCTTGCGCATAGGGCGAGAGAGGCTGCTGCGGAGGAACGGGTTGCTGCTCTGCCGCACGGCGTTCCTCCTCCGCCCTGCGGTTTTCCTGCCGCAGTTCGCGGCGCGACTTGAAATCGAATTCGTCCCCGACCGAAAAGAGCCGCTTGGAACGGTCGACGGGGTCGGATTCCGCGGGCGCAGGCTGAGGGGCGGGCTGCGCCGCCTGATAAGGCGCCTGATACGGGGAAGCCTGCGCAGGCTCCTGCGGAGCCGCATACGGCGGCTCGCTGCCCGTGGGCGCATAGTTCCAATCGTATGCGCCGGAAGTGTCGCCCGTGGCGTAATCGAGGGCGGCGTTTGCCTGGCGGCGCTGTTTTTCCCCTTTCCGGAACAGACCGCGCCTGACGGCGTACAGCAGGTATACCGAACCGACGGTCAGCAATGAAAAGATGATATATCCGCCAATCGCCGTCGTCAGTTTGACGACGGGATAGACGACGAGCCCGAAGATGACGCCGCCGGCGGTGGAGAATGCATATTCGCTCCCCTCTTGCCCTCCGGCACCCGCGCGATAGCACGCGGACAGATATTCGCCGTAGCTGCCGTACTCGATGCCCGCTGCCTGCGCCGTGATCGTATGCACGAGGCAGACGAGGAATATAAAAAGAAGAGCGCATAATCCGACCGTTTTCCCCGAAACGGCGAGTTTTTTGCCCGTAATCAGCACGAATCCGAGATACACGAGCGACGCCAGAAGCGCATAGGTGCAATAGCCGAACGCGCCGAGGAGGAAAGAACTTATGGCAAGCCCCACGCCGCCGAAAATGATGCCGCGCGTGACCATGATGATAAACGTAAGGAGCGAAAACAGTTCCAGAACGATGCCCACCGTTTCGCGCGTAAGTATTTTGTCCTTATCGTTATTGTTGTTTTCGCTTCCTCTTCCCAAATTATTCAAAATCTCATTTCTCCCATACCGCGGCGCAAAGCGCGGCGCGGAACTTGTTTTCTTTCGGTCATTGGTTTTATTATATCATTTTTTTGTTCACATTTCAATTAAAATGCACGACTTTTTCCGACGGAACAAAATTTTATGCGCGCGTATATTATTATGCGCGTGCGCAGGCGCACGGATCACGCCGGCAGAAAAAAGCCCCGCGCCGTCGGCGCAGGGCTTTTTTCTGCCGGATTTGTCCGGTAATTACATATCTTCCTTTTCGTTGCTCCAGGAATACATCTTGCGCAGTTCCGCGCCGACCTCCTCGAGCTGATGGGAGGCTTCCAACGCGCGCTTCGCGTTGAAATGCGCCCTGCCGTTGTTGTTTTCGGCGATCCACTTGCTCGCGAACGTGCCGTCCTGAATCTCCTCGAGGATCTTCTTCATCTCTTTCTTTGTTTCGTCGGTAATGATGCGTTTGCCCGTTTCATAGTCGCCGAACTCCGCCGTATCGGAGATGGAGTAGCGCATGAGTTTGAACCCGCCCTTGTAGATGAGGTCGACGATGAGCTTCATCTCGTGGATGCACTCGAAGTAAGCGTTGCGGGGGTCGTATCCCGCTTCGACCAACGTTTCGAAGCCAGCCTTCATCAGCGCGGTGACGCCGCCGCAGAGGACAGCCTGCTCGCCGAACAGGTCGGTTTCCGTCTCGATCTTGAAGGTCGTTTCCAGAACGCCGGCACGCGCACCGCCGATGCCCGCGGCATAGCCGAGCGCGATGTCGAGCGCTTTGCCCGTCGCGTCCTGATAGATGGCGACCAGGCAGGGCGTACCCTTGCCCGCGACATACTCGCTGCGGACGGTATGACCGGGAGCCTTCGGCGCGATCATAAACACGTCGACGTTCGCGGGAGGAACAATCTGCTTGAAATGAATGTTGAACCCGTGCGCAAACGCGAGCGCCTTGCCCTCGGTCAGGTTGGGTTCGATGCTCTCTTTATAGATCTTCGCCTGCTTTTCGTCGGGAGTGAGGATCATGATGATGTCAGCCGCTTTAGCCGCCTCTTCCGCCGTCATGACCTTCAGACCCGCCTTTTCCGCCTTTTCCCAGGACTTGCTGCCCTTGTACAGACCGACGACGACTTTGACGCCGCTTTCCTTCAGGTTGAGCGCATGGGCATGCCCCTGGCTGCCGTAGCCGATGATGGCGACCGTCTTGTTTTTCAGAACCTTAATGTCGCAATCGGACTGATAGTATATTTTTGCCATACTGTTTTTCCTCCGAAACAAATTATTTCCGAATCGAAATTCGTTACTATTATAGTACGAAGCAAAAATTCCGTCAAGCGAATGCGCAATTTTATTTAATAATTTTACCGATATGCGCTATCGAAAAATCGAATAGCTCCAAAGCGGAACCGCGGTGCAAAAAATTTTTTCGCTTTTGCGCGATATGCCCCCGTTTATTTGCATTCGGGCAAAAAAAACGGTATAATATTGGGTAATTCCGAACGGAGAACAAATGACATGAACAACCTGAATACCGAGCGGCTGATACTCCTGCGCGGCGTACTGCGCGACGAAGCCGTTTCTGCACTGACGGAGGCACTGGCGCGCGGAAGCATCGGCGCGTACGCCCGCGCCTACGGAATCCTGCTCGAATCGGACATGCAGGATTCGTTTGCCGCTTATATTGCCGGACTCATCCTGCGGGAGGACAGCCTGTTCGCCCGCCGCGCCTGCACAGCCGCGCCGGCGAAGGCGCTGCGCACCGCCATGGCAAACGACCTGCGCATCTTGCAGGAACTTGCCAAAAAAACACAGAACCTGCCCGACGAAATCCGCCGCGCAACGGAAGAAGGATTCCCTGCAATCGGCTACGGCAAAGATAATCCCCTGTTCGGCGGGGACTGGGCATCGGACGATACGATCGGAAAACTTGCGCGGTTTTACCGCAAAAACGGGTACGGCATCTTTATCGGGAACAAGGCGTTTACTTTTGACGGCGAAAACCTGAAGCCTGTACTCAACACGCCGGAAATCACCCTGATTTCATCGGCGGACTGCCCTACTCCAATATGCTGCTGTACGGGGACAAGGGAACGGGCAAATCTTCCACCGTACACGCCATGCTGAACAAGTATGCCGGGAAGGGACTGCGGTGCGTGGAGATACCCAAGGAACAGATCTGCCTGATCAACAAGGTCAAGGAGGTACTCTCCGCCCTGCCTTTCAAATTTATCCTGTTCATCGACGACCTTTCCCTCGAGGAGCGGGACGAAAAAGTGACCGCGCTCAAAGCGGGACTGGAAGGGAGCATCCACGAGCGCAGCGCCAACGTGATGATCGCCGCGACTTCCAACCGCAGGCATATCGTAAAGGAAAACTTCTCCGACCGCGAAAACAGCGTCCATGCGCGCGACACGATGGAAGAACAGCTTTCTCTCTCCGACCGCTTCGGTCTGACGGTGTGCTTCTCTTCGACGGGGAAGGCGGAATACCTCTCCATCGTAAAGCAGCTCGCCGCCGACGCCCGCATTGAAATCCCCGACGAGGAGCTTTGCTCCCTCGCCGAGCGCTGGGCGCTCGTAAAAGGCGGACGTTCACCCCGCCGCGCGAAACAATTCATCGATTACGTTTATTCCTGCCTGGCAAAGCATATCCCGATCGATATTTGATCCCGCCCGCCGCGGGGCGATGCAGAAAAAGGCGGCTCTGCCCGAGCCGCCTTTTTTCTTTTTTCCGATTTATTGTGAATTTTTCAGATTATGCGCGATCTGTTTCGCAGCGAAGTAAATATCCCCCGCGCCCAAAAACAGAGCAACGTCGCCCGCGCCGAGCGAACAGCGCAGGTAAATTTCCAATTCGCGCACCGATTCGATATAGAGAGAATTGGGGAGATGTTCCGAAAGCGTCAGAGCGCTGCCGGCGGCGTCGAAATATTCGCGCGCGGCGTACGTTTTGTAAATCACCAGATTTTCCGCGCCCGAAAGAACGGAAACAAAATCGTCGAATAAAAGTTTCGTCCTCGAATAGGTATGCGGCTGAAAGACGACGAACAGCCTGCCGCCGCAGATCTCCCGCGCCGTCTGAAAGGCTGCGGCGATCTCGCGCGGGTGATGCGCGTAGTCGGCGATGAGTTCCGCGCCGTTTATCCTGCCGATCTGCTCGAAGCGGCGGCGGATGCCGCGGAATTTTTTCAGACCTTCCGCCGTAAACGAGGGAGGATAGCCGTAATATTCGGCGACCGCCGCAGCCGCCAAGGCATTATAGATGTTGTGCCTGCCGTACACGTTGAGTTTGATTTTTTCGAATGTTTCCCCGCAGATGCGCAGGTGAAAGGAGTACCTTCCGCCGCTCGAGCGGACGTTCGCCGCGGAAACGTCGAACTCGTCGGACATGCCGAAGGTGAGCGACGGACGAACCATATGCACGATGTCGTCTTCGCCGCAGACGATCGCCCCGTCGGCACGGCGGGCAAATTCGGCATACGCGGCGCGCAGATTCTCCGCGCTGCCGTAGCATTCCAGGTGATCCCTGTCTGTATTGAGCACGACGGCGACATCCGGATCCAGCTTCAGAAAATTTCCCTTATACTCGCACGCTTCGGTGACGAAATACTTATCGCCCCCGAGATGAAAGTTGCCGTAGTCTGAATCCTCCCCGCCGATGTGCGCCGTACAGCTGCCCGAACATTCTTCCAAAACGTGCGCGCACATGGCGGTCGCCGTCGTTTTGCCGTGGCAGCCCGCAATCCCGACCGTATTTTCAAAACAGGAAGCGACCAGATGCAACAGCTCCGCCCTGCCGTAGACGGGAATGTTTCTCCGACGCGCCTCCGCAAGTTCCGGGTCGTCCTCCGCGATCGCCGAGTTCACGATGACCGCGTCTGCGATGCCGACGCGTTCGGGCGCATGCCCGTAATGCACCTTTATCCCCTCCTCCTCCAGCTTTGCGGTCATGACCCCGGCGGCGACGTCGCTCCCCGCGACACAGAAACCCTGCTTCTGCATAAAATACGCCAGCCCGCTCATGCTGATGCCGCCGATCCCGATGAAATAAATATATTTCTTTTTTGCCCAAAATTTCCGCTTCATGGGATATTTATATGCCGAAAAGGACAAAATCTGACAAAATCAGGTAAATTTTTTAAAATTTTTTGAATTTTTTTTCAAATAGCTCTTGAAATATCGGAAAATGTATAGTAAAATAATGGCAGACGAATACTTGCGTAAGGAGGAAAATATTTTGAAAATTTCGGACGTGCGTATCAGGTTTGTGAAAAAGGAAGACAGCAAGCTGAAAGCCGTTGCATCCATAACCATCGACGATTGCTTTGTCGTTCACGACATCAAGATCATCGAAGGCGCGGACGGCCCCTTCATTGCCATGCCCAGCCGCAAAACCAACGACGGCGAGTTCAAAGACATCGCCCATCCGCTCAACACCGAAACCCGTGAAGAATTGAAAAAGGCAATTTTGGACGTTTATTCGGAAGAATTGGAAAAAGCGGAGTAATCCGCCGCAGCGCACAGCATTGCGGACGCGGCTTGCCGGGAACGGGCGTTACTTTCACACAAAGCGAAAAAAAGAGACTCCTTCGGGAGCCTCTTTTTTCGTTCCGCGAACGCCCGTTTTGCCGGGCGCGCGGCTTATTTCTTTTTAAAAAGCCTCTGCACAAAAGTAGGCAATTCCTTATCGCCGGCATTGCTCGGGGCGCCTTGCTGCTGGTACTGCGGCTGGCGGGGCTGTTGAGCGTACTGCTGCGGCTGTTGATATTGCGGCTGTGCCGGCTGCTGATACTGCTGCTGCGGCGCGGACTGCGGCTGCTGATACTGCGGAGCCTGCTGGTACTGCGGCTGCGCATACTGCTGCTGCGGCGCGGACTGCTGGGGCTGGGCATACTGCTGCTGCGGAGCCTGCTGGTACTGCGGCTGCTGATACTGCGGAGCCTGCTGCTGAAACGGCTGCCTGTAAACGGGCGGCTGCTGCCCCTGCATCGTATTGTTGATGGGCGTACGCAGATAGGAAGGCGACGCGGGCTGCTGCATGGGCGCGGGGCGCGGAGCCGCCGCGGCATTCGCGTTCCCCTCCGGCAATCCCCTGTTCACAAAGAAATTGCGGCTGGATACGTTGCGCTCGTCCTTCTGATCGTACATGTTTTCCATATTCGGGAATCCCGTCGCAATGACGGTGACTTCCACTTCGTCGCTGATGTTGCTGTCGATGCAGGCGCCGAAGATGATGTTCGCGGAATAGTCGACGACGCTCTGCACGAGGGTAGCCTCGTCGTGGTCAGAAGCGGGCAGTTGACCGCCAGGCGCACCGCCTCGACGATCCTGTTTTCGCCCTTCGCCACGCCGACGCCCATGTGCGCCAGACCCTGATCCTTCAGAATGGTGCGCACGTCCGCAAAGTCGAGGTTGATGAGCGCGGGATTGACGATAAGGTCGGCAATGCCGCGGATACCTTGCTTGAGAATTTCGTCGGCGACGCGCAGCGCGTCCACCATCGACGTATTCTTCGGAACGACGCAGGTGATCTTATCGTTCGGGATGATGATGAGCGTATCGACATACTTTCTGAGGTTTTCCAACCCCTTGACAGTATTGTCCATGCGCTTTTTGCCTTCAAAGTTGAAAGGCTCGGTGACGATGGCGATCGTCAGGATTTTCAGATCGCGCGCAATTTTCGCGATGACGGGAGCCGCACCCGTACCGGTGCCGCCGCCCATGCCCGCGGTGATGAACAAAAGGTCGGTATCCTTGATCGCCTCGGTAAGTACTTCTTTGCTTTCTTCCGCAGCGGCTCTGCCGACTTCCGGCTCCGCGCCGGCGCCGAGACCTTTGGTCAGAGCAGAACCGATCTGAATTTTATTCTCCGCTTTGGAGAGGAGAAGGATCTGCTTGTCCGTATTGACGGCAACGTAGCTTGCGCTCGAGATGCCCGCCTCGATCATGCGGTTGACCGCGTTGTTCCCTGCGCCGCCGACGCCGACGACCTTTATCCTCGCAACGCCGGACAAACTGTCCAAACTGTTAAACATAGTAAAATTTACCCTCCGAATCCGTTAAATAATTTATAAAAAAAGCTGTTTTCGCGTTTGGTCGCCAACGCCATGTCCAACAGGCTTAACAGCGAACTCTGCGACGCTTTATTGTAGTACGGCAGGTTGGGAGCGATGATCTCCACGACTTTGTTGAGGCGGTTCGTCAGATGCTCGCGCGCTCCGCGGATGCCCGTAATCCCCCCGCCCGTCAGCAAAATGGGTTTATACTCTATATTTCTGTCACCGCAAAGCTCCAGACATTTGTTGATGACTTCGCAGATGAGATCCAATCCCTCTTTCACCTTCTCCTTCAAAAACTGCATAGGGAGAGTGTAAGAGCGCATTTTATCGACATATTCGATGGTCGTTTTGTCGTCGTCGCGGCCGGAAAGGTTGATTTTTCCGATCATCGCCTCGACAATTTCAAACGGAATGTCGATATTTCCGTCCGCAAACACCTGTGCGGTGACATGCCCTCCGCCCGCCGAACAGGCGCTCTGATAGGTGATGCCGTTGCCGCAGACGATGCTGAACGTCATGGAAATTTTGTCGATATCCAGCAAAATGGCGTACTCGTCGCGCGCTTCCGAAGGGATCAAATACAGCGCTTCCGCCAGCGATGTGGGCAGAAATTCCACCTTTTTGACGCCGTATTCCTCCAAAATATTGCGGAGAGTGCCGATAAAGCGGTCGCTCGCAAGGAAATAGCTCAGATACCCTTCCAGCGAATCGCTGACCATACCCACGGGGTCGATCGTGCGGCGCTTGTCCGACGTGACGTAGAAGATCGCCGAACGGCGGATGAGCGTGTATGCGGGAACGGGTTCGGTGTACCCGCCGTCGAACAGGGCGGCAACGTCTGCCGCGGTGATGCGGCGCTTGCTCTGAAAGCTCATCAGATGCCGGCGCGTCGCCACTTTGCAGAATTCGCCGGGAACGCCGACGTAGATCTCGCGAATGCTGCTGCCTAGGCTGTGCTCCACCGCTTCGAGCGAGGCGGCGATCGCCTGCTGAAGACCGCGCACATCGAAAAATTCCGACTCCGCAAATCCGTCGTACGGGTGGGTGTGAATCCCCTTGAAAACAAAGGTATTATTGACTCCCCGTTCCCCGACAAGGACGGTAACGTCTGCCGAACGCACGTCCAGCACGGCTACGCTTTTGCGGTTCATTTTTCTCTCCGATTTCCTCTTCCGCGGAATATGATTTATACAATCACTATTATATAATAAAATTTTTTCTTTGTCAATAGAAAAACGTTCCCCGAAAGATTTCTTTCGGGGAATTTCGCAGGAAATTTATGGAATTTTCAGCCTTCCGCGGTATCGACGATCGTCGGCGCGCCTTCGGGGTCATAACTGACGATAATGTCGGTAAAATTACCCTCGAACCGGTCGTAATAATCGTACGCCAGAATACAGCCGTACATACGCCCCTCGTCGCCGAGGTAGACCTTTTCGCCCCCCTCGCCCGCACTCATGACGTACGGGTTTTCGTAAATATCGAGAACAAGATCTGCCTTTTCCGCCGCGTTGCGCACCGGATCGAATATCTGCATCTGCACCCCTTCCGTCGTTTCGACGATGAAATATGCAATGCTCTGCCAATCTGCGGGATCGTACCCCGCCTGCTGCCAATAGGTGATGCGAAGGATGTTGCCGCGCATGCCGCGGTCATTGATCTTTCCTATGAAAGTCTGCAGTGCCGCGTAGGCGCTGCGGTATTGTTCCGTTACGGTAAATTTATCTCCGACCTGCGGCACGTTGAACCCGACGCCGACGATCTCGATGTTTCTGTCGCCGACGACATAGTAGGTATCGTTCAGAACGAACGTGTACGCTTCGTACTTTTCTTTGACGGAAACGCTGATCTTATTCGGGAACGTTTTTTCGATGCCCGTCACTTCCAGATACCCGCCTCCCTCTTCGGCGACAACCTCGCGGATGTTCTCCTCTTCAAAGAACAGGTAATTTTTTCGCAGGTACTTTTCCTCCAGCTGCTGCTGGATGCGCTCGGACGCGGCGATCATCTGCGGGCTGCCCGCTTCGTACACCACGTCGAACTGCGAAATGGAACACACGGCGCTGAACGCGATCAGGAATACGATGACGAAAACCGCGACCGCACTGCTGATGACAAAGATCCTCTTTTGCATCCCTACTCCTTTGTATATTTTATTTCACGCAAAAATTTTTAAGCTGTTAAAACTTTTTGCCGTGAGTTGAGGACAAACCCGATGTTCGCTCGCTTCCGCTCCCTCGGCATCGCGTTTTTCCTCTTTCCTCAAACCCGCACGCGGCGGATGCGCGCACCCAGCCCGCGCAGCTTATATTCGAAATCGGAATAGCCGCGGTCGATGTGCGAAAGGTCGGTTACCGTGCTCAACCCCTCCGCCGAGATCGCAGCCAGCGTGAGAGCCGCGCCGCCGCGCAGATCCCCCGCCACAACGTCCGCCCCCTTCAGCGAACCTACCCCGCGCACAAAGGCGCTGCGGCCGCGGACGGTGACGTCCGCCCCCATGCGGATGAGTTCGGGTACATGCTTGGCGCCTGCAGGTCGGTCGGGAATCCGGGATACGGCGACGTTTCCACCAGTTTCGGCGAAAGGCGTCTGCCGCTCCGTATGTATATTTTATCATCTTTTGTGCTGATTTTGCAACTGATTTCGCAAAGTTTATGCAAAAGCGAGGATATATTGTCCGCATCGGCGTTTTTTATCGCAATCTCTCCCCCGCACATGGCGGACGCGATGAGAAAAGTGCCCGCCTCGATGCGGTCGGAAACGGGCGTATATTCCGTTCCGCTCAGTTTCCTGACGCCGTCGATGCGCACCGTCGCCGTGCCCGCACCCCGAATTTTTCCGCCCATGCGGTTGATGAAATTCTGCAAATCGACGATCTCCGGCTCCTTGGCGGCGTTGCGGATGAGCGTCGTACCCTTCGCCTTTGCCGCGGCGAGGATGATGTTTTCCGTCGCGCCCACGCTCGGGAAATCGAGCACCACTTCCGCGCCCTCGATCTTGCCGCAGGAACAGTCGATGTACCCGCCGCCCTCCGAAACGCACACGCCCAGCCGCCGCAGACCGTTCAGATGCAGGTCGATGGGGCGAAGCCCGATGTCGCACCCGCCCGGGTAGGCGATGCGCGCCCTGCCGAACCGCGAAACGACCGAACCGAGCATGAACACGGACGAGCGCAGCTCCTTGGCGAGCGACGAGGGAATCTCGTGGTTGGCGGCGTCGGCGCTGTCGATGACGAGGTCGTTTCCGTCGAATTTTGTATTGCAGCCGAGCTCGCCGAGGATGCCGACCATGTTCAAAACGTCGGCGATGCGCGGGCATTTATGGATGACCACCCGCTCGTCGGTGAGCACGGCGGCCGCAAGCAGCGGGAGCACGGCGTTCTTGGCGGACTGGATTTCCACTTCGCCGAAGAGCGGGCGCCCGCCTTCTATGATGTATTTTTCCATGATCTACTCCTTTTGCCGCCGCAAAGCGGTCGCGGGGGCAGACGAACCGCCTGCCCCGCCGCTTTCGCGGCGGCATCGTATTGCCTCCGCGCCCCTGCGGGAAATGTTTCCCTGCAATCATAATACGGAATTTTTCGGAAAAACGTTCCGCCGCCCGCACGCAAAAAGGGCGCCACCCCCGCGGAAGCGCCCTGCGAAATTATTCCTTCTTTTTTTCGCGCCATCCCTTGCCGCCGCGCGAGATGTTGTACAGCACCCCCATCGCCGCCATCGTGATGATGAGGGAAGTATTCCCCGAACTTACGAGCGGGAGCGGCAGTCCCGTGGGCGGAATGGAGCCGCTCACGACCAGCGCGTTGATGACGACCTGGATCGCATACACCGCCGTGATGCCCGACGCGGTGAGAAAGCCGAACATATCCTTGCACCGCGCCGCCGTGCGGATTCCGCAGAAGACGATCGCCCCGAACACCAGAAAAAGCAGGATAATGCCGACGTACCCGAACTCCTCGCCGATGACGGCGAGGATAAAGTCTGACTCCGCGAAGGGAAGGTAGCGGTACTTCTGCATGGATTTGAACAGCCCCGTACCCAGCCAGCTGCCGTTGCCCAGCGCGTACAGCGACTGGATGAGCTGGTACCCCTCCCCCTGCGGCGAGCTCCACGGGTCGAGGAATGCGTACAGCCGCTGCAGGCGGTACGGCTCCATGACGATGAGCACGGGCACCGCGAGCGCGATGGGCAGGAGAATGATGAGGAAATGCCTGATCTTCACCCCGCTCAAAAAGAGCATGGCGACCATTAAAATCCCGACGACCATGGTGACGGACATGTTCGGCTCGGCGATGATGAGCAGGCAGATGCCGCCGCCCGCCGCGAGCACGGGGAGCATGCCCGTGAACTTTTTCATGCGCTCGGG
>CAJFFD010000035.1 GCA_904373255.1 uncultured Clostridia bacterium
CCGCAGGCAGTGCGGCTGATTCTGGACAACCTCGCGCCGCGGTTCGATTATATCCTCATCGATTCGCCCGCGGGCATCGAGGGCGGGTTCCACCGCGCGGTCGCCGCGGCGGAAGAAGCGCTCGTCGTCACCACGCCGCACATTTCCTCTCTGCGCGATGCGGATAAGGTCATCGCGGTACTCAAAAGTTACAAGCTCAGAAGCGTCGACCTCGTCATCAACATGGTGCGGGGTGACATGATCGTCGACGGCGAAATTCTCTCTCCCGGCGAAATTTCGGAAATATTGAAGATTCCGCTCATCGGCATCGTCCCGCAGGAGGACGGCGTATTTTTGGGCGAAAGGGAGCGGGGGAGCGGCGCGCGGAAGGCGTTCAAATTGCTGGCGGGCAACATTGCCAAGGGTACGCGCAAAATTTACAACGCCACCTATAAATACAACGGCTTTTTCGGGAGCATCCGCAGGAACCTGAAAAAGAGCCTGTAAAGCTGCGCGCGGAATAGGGGCAGACAAAAGGAAACATCGTATGCACAGACTGACGGACAGCGCCGCGCGCGCGAAAAATTTGCTGGAACGGGAAAATGCCCCGCTCGCCGAGGAGTGCGAGCGGGTTTTGGCGCGCGATTTAGAGCGGGTATTGTCCTCCTATTTCTTTTTGCAGGGCGGGGTACAGCTGAAAATCGCGCGGGAGGGAAATTCCACCGTCATCACCCTCCGCGCCGAAGCAGTACAGGCGCGGCCGTTCGGAGTAGTGAAGTAGAACTCGCGAAAATCTCGGCGAGCAGTCGCCTGCGATTTTCTGCGAATAAAAAGACAACCCGCCGTCGGCGTAAGCCGAACGGCGGGATTTTCTCTCTTTGCGGCATTTTTAAGGGCACGCATATTATAAAATGCCGCAAATTCACTCTTTCCGCAAAAGCCTTTCGGCAAATTGGGGGAAAAAGGCAAAAGCGCGGTTTTGCCTTTTTCAAGTGATTACTAAAAATTCACCCTCTTCCCGTAAGCCGCAAGTATGCGACAAATAGGGGTGCGCTTTTTGAGAAGCGCGGTTCTCAAACGTGCATTTAATTCTATAAAACCATATTTTTACGGAAAATCGCAGCGAAGCGCGATTTCTGCAAATACAGCCGCCTCGAATGGCGGCTGTTTCTCTACAAAAACGGCAAAATCGTGGAGAAATAATTTCCATATGTAGATCAAAGTTTGTGCAAATTATACAAGATATAGTATTTTTTTGAAATTGTTGCAAATGCTACAGTTTTTTTTCGCAAAGGTGCTATAATAGATAAGGTAAAAAAGTTCAGAGGGGTAAATACAGATGCAGGTTATCAAAAGAGACGGCACCGTCGTCGATTACGACCGTGCAAAAATCGCCGTTGCCATCGGCAAAGCAAACGCGGAAATGGAAGAAAAGGAGCGCGCTTCCGGCGAGGAAATCGAGTCCATCCTTTCCTACATCGAGGGGAAAAAGAAGAAGCGCATGCTCGTGGAGGACATTCAGGACATCATCGAAGAAAAGCTGATGGAGCAGGGGCACTACGAGCTCGCCAAAACGTACATCATCTATCGCTACCTCGCGGCGGCGACCCAGCGCGACCTCATCGCGGGCGAAGTGTCCAAAGACCTCACCCGCCGCATTCTCCTGCCCGAAAAAATTTCCAAGGCGCATGACGAGGGCATCCTGCATTTCCACGATGCGGACTATTTCATCCAGCCCATCTTCAACTGCTGCCTCATCAACATCGGCGACATGCTCGATAACGGCACGGTCATGAACGGCAAGCTCATCGAAAGCCCGAAGAGCTTCCAGGTCGCCTGCACGGTGGTCACGCAGATCATCGCGGCGGTTGCCTGCTCGCAGTACGGCGGGCAGTCGGTGGATATCCGCCACCTCGGCAAATACCTTAGAAAGAGCCGCAATAAGTTCGAAAAGCACTTCCGCGACGCCTGCCCCGAGCTTTCCGACGAGGAGATCAAAAAACTGGTCGACGACCGCATTCAGGACGAACTTCGCAGCGGCGTGCAGACCATTCAATACCAGATCAACACGCTGATGACGACGAACGGTCAGTCGCCCTTCGTCACCCTGTTCCTGTATCTGGACAAGGACGACGAGTACCTCGAGGAGAACGCGCAGATCATCATGGAGATCCTGCGCCAGCGCTACGAGGGCATCAAGAACGAAAAGGGCGTGTATGTTACCCCCGCGTTCCCGAAACTCGTGTACGTTCTCGACGAAATCAACTGCCTGAAGGGCGGCAAGTACGATTATATCACCGAGTTTGCGGTCAAATGCTCCTCCAAACGGCTGTATCCCGACTACATTTCCGCCAAAAAGATGCGCGAGGTGTACGAGGGCAACGTGTTCAGCCCCATGGGCTGCCGTTCCTTCCTCTCCCCGTGGAAGGACGAAAACGGCAACTATAAGTTCGAGGGTCGCTTCAACCAGGGCGTCGTGTCCATCAACCTGCCGCAGATCGGGCTGATCGCCAAGGGCGACGAAGAGAAGTTCTGGAAGCTGTTCGACGAGCGGCTGGAGCTCTGCCGCGAGGCGCTCATGTGCCGCCACCGCGCGCTGCTCGGAACCAAGTCCGACGTGTCGCCCATCCACTGGCAGTACGGAGCCATCGCGCGGCTGGACAAGGGCGAAACCATCGATAAATTATTGTTCAACGGGTATTCCACCCTGTCGCTCGGCTATATCGGGCTGTACGAGGTGACAAAACTGATGACGGGCGTCACGCAGACGGATCCGAAAGGGGAGGAATTTGCCGTGCGCGTCATGAAGCACATGCGCGAGGCGACGGACAAATGGAAGAAGGAAACGGGGCTTGGCTTCGCTCTGTACGGCACGCCGGCGGAATCGCTGTGCTACCGCTTTGCCCGCATCGACAAGGAGAAGTTCGGCACCGTCGAGGACGTGACGGACAAGGGTTACTACACCAACTCCTACCATGTAGACGTGCGCGAGCATATCGACGCGTTCTCCAAATTCAAGTTCGAAGCGCAGTTCCAGACCATTTCGTCGGGCGGGTGCATCTCCTACGTCGAAATCCCGAACATGCAGCACAATCTGGAGGCGATGCAGGAGATCGTCAAGTTTATCTACGACAATATCCAGTACGCCGAATTCAACACCAAGAGCGATTACTGCCACGTGTGCGGCTACGACGGCGAGATCATCATCAACGACGACAACGAGTGGGAGTGCCCCAACTGCCACAACAAGGATCATCGCAAGATGAACGTGACCCGCCGCACCTGCGGATATTTGGGCGAAAACTTCTGGAACCTCGGCAAAACCAAGGAGATCAAGGCGAGGGTGCTGCATCTGTAAAAGTTCTCACGATTCTCGCGCAAAGGCGCTGCGAATCGTCGAGATTTGAGGGCAAAACCTGCCGACAAGGCGGCGTTTTTTCCCTCGCGCGCGATGTTTAAGGGCTTTCCTATTATAAAATCGCGCGCGTTCACCCTTTTCCCATAAGCCGAGGTGTCGGCAAATAGGGGTGCGCTGCGCAAAAGCGTCGTTTTGCTTGCGCGAATTATTATAGAAGGGTAAAAAGCGTGGTTTGCGGACGCGCAAGCAGATTACTTAATCAGCCTACGAAATCACGGAAAATTTGCGAACTCTTTTCGCAAATTTTCGTGAAAGAAATATAATAAATAACTGCGCGTTCCAAAACCACGCTTTTGGAAAAGCGCCCCCGATTTGCGCGATAAGCGCATCTGCCGTTTCCCGTAAACGGGAACCTTCGGCAGGGCAGCAGGCTACGCTTTCGCGCGGGCGGAAAAGGTGAATGCGCCGCATCAATAATAGGGGAGCACTGAAAAGGCGGCGCAGAGGAAAAACCGAACGCCGAGCCGCCCCTTTTTTTCAAACGTGAAAATCACGGAAAATTTGCGGACTCTTTTCGCAAATTTTCGTGAAAGAGGTTTTCTATGTTCTATGCCAACATCAAAAAATACGACGTCGCCAACGGCGTAGGGGTGCGCGTGTCGCTGTTCGTCAGCGGCTGCACCCACCATTGCAAGGGGTGTTTCAACGCCGAGGCGTGGGATTTTTCCTACGGCAATCCGTATACCGAGGCGACGGAAGAGGAGATTCTGGACGCGCTGAACAAGGACTACATCGCGGGGCTGTCCCTCCTCGGCGGCGAGCCGTTCGAGCCGCAGAACCAGCGCGCGCTGCTGCCGCTCCTCCGGAAATTCCGCGAGCGCTACCCGCAAAAGGACGTCTGGTGCTATTCCGGCTATACCTTCCATACCGACTTGCAGCCGGGCGGAAGGGCGCACTGCGAGGCGACGGACGAGATGCTCTCCATGCTCGACATCCTCGTCGACGGCGAATTTGTCGAAGATTTAAAGGATTTGAAACTGCGCTTCCGCGGCTCTGCCAATCAGCGCATCATCGACGTTCCGCGCACCCTCCGCGAGGGCAAAGTGCGGCTGTGGAAGGACGGGCAGTACTGACTGCCGCGGCAAAAAGGTGCTATATAAAGAGCCGTCCGCTCAAAATATGCGAATGCGCGGAGCAACTCCGCTTCCGCGCAAGAACTCCGAACAATTAAAAGGGGGAACTCCTTATGGATAAAGTCACGTTAAAGATCAAAAAACTCGTGCCGGGCGCAAAGCTGCCCGTGTACGGCAGCGAAAACGCGGCAGGGGCAGACCTGTACGCGCTCTCCGACCATGATATCCGCATCGGCACGCGCGAAACGGCGGTCGTTCATACGGGTCTTGCGGCGGAGATCCCGCAGGGTTACGTCGGGCTGATCTTCGCGCGTAGCGGACTGGCGACGAAAAAGGGTCTGTCTCCCGCCAATAAGGTGGGCGTCATCGACAGCGACTACCGCGGCGAAATCCGCGTGGCGCTGCACAACCATTCCAAGTACGAGCAGACGATCGAGCCGTATGAAAGGGTGGCGCAGCTGGTCATCATGCCGTACGCCTTTGCGCAGTTCGTGGAAGCGGAGGAGCTTTCGGAGACCGGGCGGGGCGAGGGAGGATTCGGCTCGACGGGCAGCAAATAATCTTTTTGCCGCGCAAAGAGTGAAATTTTGCGCTGTCCGCGATGAAAAATAAAAATACCCTTGCATTTGCAAAAAAATCTGCTATAATAGACATACTAATAAAAAAAGGAGAACAAACATGGCTAAATACGTTTGCAGCGTTTGCGGCTACGAATACGACGAAGCTACGGGCGACCCCGACAACGGCATTGCCCCCGGCACCAAGTGGGAGGATATCCCCGAAGATTTCACCTGCCCCCTCTGCGGCGTGGGCAAAGATATGTTTGAAGAAGCATAAAATAGTAGCATAAAAAAGCGCAGGCTTTCGCCTGCGCTTTTTTATGCTGCGGGAAAAATCGTGCGACGGTTAGGCGTTTTACGCAACTATTGTCGAATTTTGCCGAAATTTTCCTTCTTTTTGTTGACTTGCTTACATTTGCATGCTATAATTTCCCAAACGAATGGAAGATATGCAGTGGAACAAAATCAAAAATTGTATGCGGTCGTCATGGCCGGCCGTTTTTTGCAGTATACTAAACACGGGAGCAGGTTCGTTGAAGAAAAACCGCCGCACGCATTCGGCGGATGGAAGGAGAGTCCATGCAGGAATACGGTTTGAATCGTTCTGCACCGGTGCAGAACACGAAAGTGACAGTGATTATCCCCGTCTATAATGCGGAAAAATATCTGGATGAATGTCTGAAAAGCGTACTTTCGCAGTCGCTTTCGGCAATAGAAGTGATTTGCGTGGACGACGGGTCTGCCGACGATTCGCGCGCCATCCTGTACAGCTATGCCGTCAAAGACAGCCGCCTGCGCGTCTGCGTGCAGAAGAATGCGGGCGCAGCTTCGGCGCGCAACATCGGCATTGCCGAGGCGCAGGGGCAGTATATCGCATTTATGGATGCAGACGATTTCTATCCTTCGCGCGATGTCCTCGAAAAACTGTATACGGCGGCAGAGGTGAACGGCGCGCTCGTCTGCGGCGGCTGTTTTTCCAGTTTGGAGGGCGGAAAAATCATTACAGAGTATCCTCCGGATCTGTTCGGGTATGTGTTCCGCAAGAGCGGTTTCATGCGCTTTGCCGATTATCAGTTCGATTACGGATTCCATCGCTTTTTGTACCGCACCGATTTTTTGCGTGCAAAGAAGCTCTTTTTCCCCGACTATGCCCGCTTTCAGGATCCGCCTTTTCTCGCACAGACGCTCTCGGCGGCGGAAACGTTTTACGCGCTCAAAGACGTAACGTATGTTTACCGCGTCGGGCACAAGTCGGTGCAGTGGAACGAAAAAAAGGTTCTCGGGCTGATCCGCGGCATCCGCGACAATCTTCAGCTGTCCGCAGACCGCGGTTATGCAAAGCTGTATGCATTGAACTGGAACCGCCTGAATTCAAAATATTATACGAAAATCATCCTGTCGCAGGCACAAAAGCCCGGGAACGGGCAGATCGCCAAGGAACTGGCTGCGCTGCAATCGTGCGCAAACGCCGCGCTTCTCGGCGAACAGAGCGGCAGGGTACCGCTGAACCGCCCGCTTCAGTCGCTGCTGGACGGGTGGATCGCGCAGGATAAAAAACTTTACGACGAGGGGTGGTTTATCCACCGCAGGATATTCCGGCTGTATACCTGGCCGCTGCGCGCCTTCGGCAGGATGTGCCGCCGCAGAAGGGAAAGAAAAAGCAAATAAAAACGGAAAAACGCCGAAGGGAGAGAGCAAAAAAGCTCTCTCCCTTCGCATTTGCTCCGCCGCGCACGGGCGGATCATATTCCCGTTTTATCCAACAGCTTTACCACCTCTTCCAGGTGAAAGATGAGGGAATCGGTTTCGCTGTCGGTAAGTGCGCCGAAATGTTCGCGCATATGTTCGCACGCCGCACGGTAAAATTGCATCAACAGCGCCCGCCCTTTTTCCGTCGCCGAAACAAGGGTGAGCCTGCGGTTCTCTTCGCTCTGGGTACGCACCGCAAACCCGCCTTCGGCAAGTTCTCCCACAATCCGCGTCAGCTGCTGCACGGATACGCCCATTTTTTCCGCCAGCGAACCCATCGTTTCCTTTTCGCCCCGGTTCAGGATAATGAGGCAGAACAGATGGTGGTGGGGTATGCGCGGCAAACCGTGCGCCTGCTCCGGCTGCCGTATATAGTTCTTCCGGAAGGGCGGCGCCGTCCGAAAAATCAGCCGTACCAGCCTTTCCGCCTGTTCGATCGTCATAAGTTCCTCCTCGCTTTTCTATTATAGCGGCTGCCGGAGCGTATGTCAATTCTTTTCGCAAACATTTCATAATTATTTAATATAAATATATATGAATTATTTGACAAGGCGGCGTGTACATGGTATAATTTTTGCAACGTTGAGGAAGAATAAAATTTTTGGCAGAGGTTGCGATGCTTAAAGTATTAAAAACGTTGAAATGGAGGGAGTGGCTGTACGCCGCCGTGGCGGTAGGGTTTATCGTGCTGCAGGTTTGGCTGGATCTGAAGATGCCCGACTATATGTCGCAAATCACCCAGCTTGCCGTTATGAGCGACGCCGCCAACATGCCCGAAATCTGGAAGAACGGCGGGCTGATGCTCGCGTGTGCGCTCGGCAGTGCCATAAGCTCTGTCGCGGTCGGGTTTTTTGCCGCGCGCATCGCGGCGTCGGTATCCTTCCGCCTGCGCAGCCGCGTGTTCGACAAGGTAGAGGGTTTTTCGATGGAGGAGATCAATAAATTTTCCACCGCCTCCCTCATCACGCGCACCACGAACGACATCATGCAGGTGCAGATGCTCATTTCCATGGGTCTGCAGGTCGTCATCAAGGCGCCCATCCTTGCGGTGTGGGCGGTCTGCAAAATTCTGACCCGCAACTGGCAGTGGTCGGTCGTTACGGCGGCTGCCGTAGTCATTATGGCGGTGATGATGCTGTTTATCCTCATCGTCGTGTTCCCGAAATTCCGCCGCGTGCAGAAGCTGACGGATAACCTCAACTCCGTCACGCGCGAAAATCTGGCGGGCGTGCGCGTCGTGCGCGCCTATAACGCGGAAAAGTATCAGGAAAAAAAGTTTGAAGACGCAAACCTCGAACTGACGAAGACGCAGCTGTTCACCTCCCGCGCCATGGCGGTTCTGGCTCCCGTAATGACGATGATCATGAGCGGTCTGACCCTTGCCATCTATTGGATCGGCGCCTACCTCATCGACGCCCTGCCCACGGCGGCGGAGCGCTCGGAGCTGTTCGGGCAGATGGCGGCGTTTTCGGGTTATGCGATGCAGGTCGTCGTCGCGTTCATGATGCTCGCGATGATCTTCATTATCATGCCCCGCGCAATGGTATCCGTCAGGCGCATCGGCGAGGTTTTGGATACCGAATCGACCATCAAGGACGGCACGCTCACGGCTTCGCCCGAAGGTTCGCCCGTCGGCACGGTCGAGTTCCGCAACGTGTCGTTCAAGTACCCCGACGCGGGCGAATACGTCCTGCGCGACATCAGCTTTAAGGCGGAAAAGGGGCAGACGGTCGCCTTTATCGGCTCCACGGGCAGCGGCAAATCGACGGCGATCAACCTCGTTCCCCGCTTCTACGACGCGACGGAAGGGGAGGTTCTGGTCGACGGCGTGAACGTAAAGGATTACACCCTCCGCGCCCTGCACGACAAGCTCGGCTACGTTCCCCAGCGCGCCGTCATGTTTTCGGGAACGGTGGAGAGCAACGTCGCCTACGGCGAAAAGGAGGGGGCGGAATACACCCTCGACGACGTGAAGGACGCCGTGCGCGTGGCGCAGGGTACCGACTTCATCGAAAAGAAGGACGATACCTACCGTGCGCATGTTGCGCAGGGCGGCACCAACTTTTCGGGCGGGCAGAAGCAGCGCCTCGCGATCGCGCGCGCCGTCTGCCGCCGCCCCGAAATTTATATCTTCGACGATTCCTTCTCCGCGCTCGACTATAAGACGGATCGTCAGCTCCGCACGGCGCTGAAGGAGGAAACGGGCGAAGCGACTTCGCTCATCGTCGCCCAGCGCATCGGCACCATCCGCGACGCCGACCTTATCATCGTCCTCGACGAGGGCAAGGTGGTCGGCAAAGGCACGCACGACGAATTGATGCAGTCGTGCGAGGTCTACCGCGAGATCGCCTATTCACAGCTTTCCGCGGAAGAACTGGAAAATTCGATGGGAGGTGAGAGGCATGAGTGAAGAAAAGAATCGTCCGCCCGTCCGCCGCAGCCCGCACGGCCCCGGCCCGCGCGTGGCGGAAAAACCGAAGGATTTTAAAAAGGCGATGGGCAAACTCATCCTGTTCATCAGGCCTTTCCTCATTCCCGTCATCGTCGCGCTCGTGTTCGCGGTCGCGGGTACGGTACTCAACCTCATCGGCCCGAACGTTCTCAGCGACCTGACGGACGCCATTCAGGCGGCGTTCCTGTACCTGCCCGATTACGGCATCGACCAGGTCTTCGGCATGGATATGCAGGAAGTGTTCCGCCTGTGCATGTTCCTCGTCGTAATCTACGGATTGGGTCTTGTCTGTTCGTATGTGCAGGGGCTGATCATGGCGACGGTCACGCAGAAAAATTCCAGGGCGCTGCGCACCGAGATCTCCAAAAAGATCAACCTTCTGCCCCTCAAATACTTCGATTCCCACTCCATTGGCGACGTGCTCTCGCGCGTCACCAACGACGTGGACATGATCGGTCAGACCCTCAACCAGTCGGTCACGACCTTCGTCACGGCGGTGGTCATGCTCATCGGCAGCGTCGTCATGATGTTCGTCACAAACTGGATCATGGCGTTCACGGCGATCGCCGCAAGCCTCATCGGATTCGTGTTCATGTTCCTCATCATGGGCAAGTCGCAAAAGTACTTTGCCCGCCAGCAGCAGTACCTGGGCGAAATCAACGGCCACATCGAGGAATCGTATGCGGGGCATAACGTAGTCAAGGCGTACAATGCGGAGGGGAACGTCAAGCAGACGTTCAACGACATCAACTATAAACTGTACACGAGCGCGTGGAAGTCGCAGTTCTTTTCCAGCCTGATGCAGCCGCTTATGGCATTCATCGGCAACTTCGGGTACGTTGCGGTGTGCGTTGTCGGTGCGGTGCTGCTCGTCAACGGCGCGGTGGCGGGGTACGGCACGATCGTCGCCTTTACCCTGTACGTCCGGCTGTTCACTTCGCCGCTGTCGCAGCTGGCGCAGGCGTTCACGAGCATGCAGACGGCAGCCGCCGCTTCCGAGCGGGTGTTCGAGTTTCTGGAAGAGCCGCAGCTTGCCGACGAGAGCGGCAAAACCGCCTACCTCGCTCCCGAAAAAGTCAGGGGCGACGTCACCTTCGAACACGTCCGCTTCGGGTACGACGAAGACCGCGTCATCATCCACGACTTTTCCGCTGAGGCGAAGGCGGGGCAGAAGATCGCCATCGTCGGGCCTACGGGCGCCGGCAAGACGACCATGGTCAACCTGCTGATGCGCTTCTACGAGGTAAACGGCGGGAGCATCAGGATCGACGGCATCCCCACGAGCGAACTCACCCGCGAAAACGTACACGACCTGTTCTGCATGGTTCTGCAGGATACCTGGCTGTTCGACGGCACCATCCGCGAAAACGTGGTATACAGCAAGGAGAACGTGTCCGACGAGGAGGTCGTCCGCGCCTGCAAGGCGGTGGGGCTGGATCATTTCGTCCGCACCCTTCCGCACGGGTACGACACCGTGCTCGACGACAAGGCGAACCTCTCCGCGGGGCAGAAGCAGCTCGTCACCATCGCCCGCGCGATGATCGAAAACGCGCCCATGCTCATCCTGGACGAGGCGACCAGTTCCGTCGATACCCGCACGGAGGAACTCATTCAGAAGGCGATGGATCAGCTGACGGTGGGGCGCACCTCCTTTATCATCGCGCACCGCCTTTCGACCATCCGCAACGCCGACCTCATCCTCGTCATGAAGGACGGCGACATCATCGAAAAGGGCAGCCACGAACAGCTTTTGGCGCAGAACGGCTTCTATGCCGAGCTGTACAACTCGCAGTTCGAACAGGCTTAACCGGCAAAAGATATTTCTGCCGCCGCGCCCCCGTACGGGAGCGCGGCGGCATTTTTATATCTCCGGCATCCGCGCCCGGAGATTTTTTCATTCGCATCCCCCAAATTTTTTGCGAAAAGATTGACACGCTGCCGTTTTGCCTGCATAATACAAATATAAATTGACCGCTTACTTAATAAAAGAGGAATATGAGAACGAAAAATCTGCAAGAAAGGGAAAGGCTTTTGGAATTGTGTTTCGACTGTTTTTGCCGCAACGGGCTGGAGGGGACTTCCACGAAGATGCTCGCCGAAGCGTGCGGGATGAGTTCGGGCAATATTTTCCATTATTTTTCCACGAAAGATGAAATCATAATCAAGTCCACGGCGCACTGCATGGCGAAAGTGGAGGACGACTTTATGGCGAACGCGCCCGAGAACGCCGCCGACATCCGGGGATTTTTGAAGGAGATCCCGTACTGGACGGCGGAAAAGCACGGCGCGAAGTACCGCTTCATGTATCAGGTGTACACCTCGCCGAAGTACCGCAAATACGGCACGGAGTTTTTCAGCGGCGTTACAAAGCGTTACACCGAATACGCGAAACTGCTGGAACCGAAGATCGGCATTCCGTGGCAGGTCATCCGTCCGCTCATCTATATGTTCGTGCGCGCCTGCGTGCACTATGCCCTGTTCGAGGACGAGGAATACCTGAAGCCGCAGCTCGCGCTCATCGAGGAGATGCTTCCGCTGATCGCGGGGAAATATGCGGCAAAATAGCGGCGCAAACGGCGGAGCAAAGCCGTTGAGCAATACTGCCGCACATCCGGCGGCAAAAAATGATTTTTGGGGGAATATTTTATGACAAACGGGATAACCGCCCGCAAACTTGCCCTGCGGCTGCTCGCGGCGCTGTCTGCGCTGTGCGCGGCTCTGGCGCTCGCCGTACTTCTGCCCGGCGATGCCCGCACGGCGCATGCGGCAGAGAGCGGTCACGCCGAACACGGCGCGGACTGGGCGGAGCTTTCCGCAGAGGGGGGCGAGCTTGCAGCCGGCAAGTACTGTCTTGCCGCAGATGTAAAACTGACGGAAGACCTGCTCGTTTCGGGCGAGGTAACGCTGTGCCTCAACGGCTATATTCTGACGGGCACGGGAACCGGCCCCGTCATCATGGTCGAAAGCGGGGCAGACTTCACGCTGTGCGACTGCCGCGAGGGCGCCGCGGATGTTGCCAATGAAATAAACGGCGTCACCTACAACAGCGGCGCGATCGCGGGCGGCAGCGCGGAACTGACGGTCGCGGTGCAGGCGGCAGGGTCTTCCGGCGGAGAGGAGACGGGCGGCTGCCGTAGTTCCGCCGGCATCGGCTCGGCAGCCGGGGCGGCGGTCATCCTGTCGGCGGTATGCGCGCTGATCTTCAAAAAGGGCAAAAGGCGCGTTCTGTAAAAAGATTTATCCGTTCAGATAAGCGGTCGTGCGCGACAGAATATCCGAAAAACAGAGCCGGGCAGGTCATCCTGCCCGGCTCTGTGCGTAAAGCGGCGTCGGGGCGCGGTGCGGCGGCGAGGTTCGGAATCCGCAGGCAAGCCCGCTTTGACATTCTTCCGCTTCTGTGATATAATAAGCTGAATATTGTGAGAGCAGGACGTGATATGAAAGCAAAGCAAGGCGCAATGGATCTGGGAACGGCGCCCGTGGGCAGGCTGGTGGCGAAGCTGGCGGTGCCGGCGGTCGTCGCGCAGGTCATCAATTTACTGTATAACCTCGTCGACCGCATGTATGTGGGCAGCATCGAGGGCATCGGCACCGACGCGCTCGCGGGGCTGGGCGTGGTATTGCCCATCACCCTCATCGTCAGCGCGTTCAGCAACCTCGTCGGCATGGGCGGCATGGGCGGAGCGCCGCTCGCGAGCATCTTTTTGGGCGAAAAAAAGCGGGAGGACGCGGAAAAGGTGTTCAATGCGGGGCTCGTTCTGCTCGTATTGTTCGGCGTCGTCCTCACGGCGGTCGTGCTGTTTGCAGGGGATTCGCTCATCCGCCTGTTCGGCTCGCCCGATTCGGCTTTTCCCTACGCGAGCGAGTATCTGTTTGTGTACGGCACGGGAACGATCTTCGTCATGCTCTCGCTTGGGCTGAACCCGTTCATCACGGCGCAGGGATTCAGCTTTACTTCCATGGCTACGGTCGCCATCGGCGCGGTGCTGAATATCGGGATGGATCCGCTCTTTATCTTCGCCTTCGGCATGGGCGTGAAGGGCGCGGCGCTCGCCACCGTCCTCTCGCAGGCTGTCTCCGCCGCGTGGGTAACGCTCTTCTTCTTTCGCCGTAAGTCGCAGTTCCGTTTCCGCCCCGCGTTCTTCCGTGCGGCGCCGAGAATTGTGGGGCGTATCCTGCTTTTGGGGCTTTCGCCCTTCATCATGTCCGTCACCGAGAGCGCCATTCAGATCGTGTTCAACGTCAACCTGCGCCTTTGGTCGGGCGGAAACAGCGACTACACCGCCGCGCTCACCATCATGCTCAGCGCCAACCAGATGGTTTGCATGCCCCTCAACGGGCTGGGTACGGGCGTGCAGCCGCTCGTCAGCTATAACTACGGCGCGGGCAATTCCGCCCGCATCCGAAAGGCAATCAAACTCGTCGCGATCATTGCGCTGTGCGGCAGCACGAGCGTGTGGCTCCTGTCCATTCTCGCGCCGCAGGTGTACGGGTATATGTTCAGCGCGAGCGACGCGGTGATGGCGCTCGTCCGGAAATATACGCCTTTCTTTATGATGGGTACGATATTCTTCTTTGCGCAGATGACCCTGCAAAACGTGTTCGTCGCGCTCAATCAGGCGAAGATATCCATCTTTCTCGCCTGCCTGCGCAAGGTCATCCTGCTCATCCCGCTCTGCTTTTTGCTGCCGTATGCGATGGGCGTGGACGGCGTGTTTTTCAGCGAGGGGATCGCGGACATCGCGGCGGGCGTCGTCACGGCGACGACTTTCTTTGCGATGGTGCCGCGCATTTTAAAGAAGCGGGAAGCGGCGCTCGCGGAGGAACATAATTCCGTTTAGCCTGCGCGTTTCCGCGGTATATTGCCGCGGGAAAGCAACATACTGATACGGCGGGGAATTCCGCTTATAAGGCAAATAAAGGCGGTGCGGGTGCGCCGCAAGTTAGCAGGAGTTTTCATTGAAATACAAATTTATTCGCATTCTTTCTCTTATATTAGCATGTATACTGTCGGCGGCGTGCCTGTTTGCCGCCTGTTCGCACGGCGACGGCGGCTCTGACGGCGGCAGCGGAACGCCTCCCGAGGAAAACCGCCCGGGTCTGCCCGAGGAGCCGGAAGGGGACGGATACCCCTCCGAACTGTTTTCTTCGGGCATATACAACCCCTCCAAGGTGGGCATGAGCGCGGAATACCTCGGCACCGCCGAGCGGCGCCTTCCCGCGGTTTCGGACGGCGGATTGTCCCGTTATCCCGCATACGGTATCGATTTTTCGGGTACAGAGGAGGAAAAACAGGCGATCCTCGACGAGAATACATCCCTCAATGCCTCCGCCTCCACCTATGATTCCATGGACGAGGCGGGCAACCTGTATCGGAACGGCGAGCCGACGGGCGGAAAGCTGTACAAGCATACCGCCTCCGCGGGCATGTACGGGGGCGACGTGTCCGATTCCGAACCTGCGCTCGTCAAGCGGCTCTCCATTCGGTCGCGCAGCGGCGGCAACCACATCACCGGTCTGTACGCGCCCGCGGGCGAAGTCGTCAGAATCGAAATGAGCGAGGAAGACTTCGCCAGAACGGGCGGCTTAAAGGTCAGCATCGGGCAGGTTCTCACCAACGGCAGCCAGAACAATATCTGGCTGGCGCGCACCTTCAACCGCATGCCCATGATCGCCAACGTGATGACGACGCCTTCCGCAACGGCGTACGTCGGTTCCTACCTCGGCGGGCCGATCTATGTGCAGCCGGTCAAAGCGGGCGTGCCGTTCACGGTCACCATCGCGGGCGGCGTCGCCTACTCGCACTTCATCCTCGGCTATACCACAAGGGAGGAGTTCGAGCGGAACAAAAATTCCACCGCTCCCTATTTCGACCTGGAAGTATGGGAGGATTCGGTGCGCCATTCGGGGCCGAAGGCGCGGGCAGAGCAGTTCGATTACGACGAGCTGACCGAAGCGGCGATTTTGTGGGATAAGATCGCGCGCGTGTCCAACCAAGTGCCCGCAGGTTCGGGCGGCGACCTCGGCATCACCTTTTTGTACGACCCGTTCATCGCGGCGGGGAGCATGGTCGCCTTTGTCGGGCGGCATACCGTCAACTGCCCGCCCGTCTGCCTGAGCGCTCGACGCGGACAGCGCCGTCGACAACGCTTCCGACAACTTCTGGGGTTGCATCCACGAGTTCAACCACCATTACCAGCGCTACGGCTTCCACCCCGGCGACGAAGTTACAAACAACGCCGTCAGCCTCGTCGAATACAGTTTGTTTACCCGCATTTCCGCAAACCGCGCGCTCGGCAGCGCGGGCGAGGGGCTTTCGGGTTGGAACCGCTATACAAACCCGGGCTGGGTATTGAAGCAGACCGTATCTGCCGCGCAGGGCGGTTCGGAAAACTCCGCGCTCGATTCGTACGCCAATTTATTGTATGCGTTCGGGCAGGATGCGTTCATCCGCATGGCGCGCGGCGGCAACGGTTCGGGCGGCGCGGACGTGTGGTACAGGGCGGTCAGCGATGCTTCGGAATATAACATGACCTATTATTTCCGCGATCTGCTGCACCAGACGGTTTCTCCTTCCGTGCTCTCCGAGTATGCGGGCAAGGGGTATCCCGTGTTCGTGCCCGTGGCGAGCATCTATCAGACGGGGCGCAGCTACCTTCGGGGCGGCAAAAAATATTACAGCCGCACGGCACAGCCGTACGGCATCGAAACGGGCGAGGACTTTGAACTCAACTTCAACGAAAACATCGTTCTGCCCGAGGGCTTTTCCTATACGATCAAAAACGTGGGCGAGCCGCAGTACGGCACGCTCGCGAAAAAGAGCGACGGCGTATACGTCTATACGCCCGACAAAGCCAACCGCGAATCGGGCAGGATTGTCGTGACCCTCGGCATCGAAAAGGCGGACGGCGCGTTCGAAGTGGAGGACGTCGACCTCGTCGTCGAACTGCGGCAGAAGCAGAAAACGCCGACCATGCTCGAGCGCACCGTGTACACCTACGCGCCCGAAAGTATGCCCGCGAGCGCGGCGGAAGCGTACGAAAGCGGGTATGCGGGTCATGAAACGGCGACGGAGGAGGACAACGCCAACCGCGTGCAGCACGGCAACGCCGAAATCTGGGAGCCGAATCCGACGAATAACGCCGTCATGGAGATCCGCGGCAAGTTCGAGGCGCCGGCGGACGGAAAGTACCGCGTCGCCCTGCGCGGCAGGGACAACGCGGCGCTGTATATCTCCCCCGACGGCAAAAATTACGAGCGCGCCGCGGTCATCGAAAACGCGTCGGGCGGGGATAGTTTTGAGCTGAACGATAAAAATCATTACACCGATGTCGAACTGAAAAAGGGGCAGTGGGTGCATTTCAAGGCGGTGCTCCTCGTCACGAACGGGCGCTGTTTTATCGGCGTGGGGCTGGGGCGCTTTTCGGGCGAAAACGTGCAGGTCAGCTATCTCAACGCCTACCGCAGCTCGTACGAGCGCGAGCCGTTCGAGAGCGACTATTTTTACCGACGCGAGTATTCCTACGACTATGCGGAAACGCCCGCAAAGCAGTCGCTCGTGGAAACGAACTACCGCCCGTGGGACGAAAGTTACGATATCTCCAACCTGTTCGACGAGGACGATACGAACTTCATCCATTCGGACAAAACGCTGTACGTTACGGCGCAGAACCCGTTCGAGCTGACCGTCGATCTGGGCAAGGCGATGCGCGCCAACCGCTTTACGGTCTACGGCGAGCCGAGCCGCCGCTATCAGCCGAAGAATTTCAGGCTGTACGGCGGGAGCGACCCCGAAAACCTCGAACTCATCGCGGAAGTGCAGAATTCCGAGCGAATAAACGACAACGTGATCGTCGGTTTTGAAGAGCGCGAACTGCGGTATTATAAAATCGTCGTCACCGACACCTGGGCGGAGGGGCCGAAGTACATCGCCTTCCGCCGCGCCGAAATGTCGTACGCGGTGCCGGGAGCCGTACAGCTTTCGCCCGACGAATCCATGTTTACCTATCGCGGGAACTGGAAAATTTCCAACGAGGGGCTGTCTACCTTCGGGCACCGCTGCGAAGGGGAGAACGCCGTGTTGGAATTTACCTTTACGGGTACGCGGTTCGGGATTTTGTCCCGCATCTCCGAGGAATACGGGGCGTTCGAGGTGCTCATCGACGGCGCCGCGGCTGAAAATTTTGCCGCGGCGTCGGAAGGGCAGAGCGTCGGCGTCTCCTTCCTGTCGGGGGAACTGGCGGCGGGCGAGCATACCGTCGCGGTGCGGAGCAAACAGAAATTCAACGTCGATTCCGTCCTTTTGTGGCAATGACGCCGGATGAAAGGAGAAGGGGCGCCCGTATTCGGGCGCCCCTTCGGCGTTGTCTGTTCCCGCTTCGGTGGAACCGTATTTGCTTTCCGCACCTGCGCGCCGGCATTTTTCCGGAATGGCGCGGCATACATTTTTCGTGTTCCCGTACCCGAAAAATATTGAATTATACCCTCATGTTTCCTCTCCGCCGCGCTCTGCGTGGGCGGTGCCGTCCTCGTCCAGGCTGTATCGCATATTTTCGCCGGAGTAATGGCTGTCGTACCAAACCTGCGCGAAGTAGGGCATTTTTTTGGCTAGGCGGTCAAATTCCCACGGCTGCGGCATGCAGTCGGGGCACCAATGTCCGCCGATGAGTACGGTGTAGGGCGCTGCCTCAAAGGTGTGCCCTTCACAGCATTGCCAAACGAGTTTGACGTACGGCGTTGCCCCCATCTTTTCGGAAAGGCATTTCCCGCCGCGGAACTTCGCCGCCTGCCGCATATCCTCGATCGTCCACGCCTCGGGCGGTTTGTTTTCGTCGTAGCCGTGCCGGAGCATGCTCCCGGCGCAGTCGGTGAGCGGCTCCGCAGCCTCCGCGCCGTGTGCTTTCGCATCGGCAAGAGGATAGTCTTCCCACCTTTGCGGGAGCGCCCTCGCAGCCTCCGCGCTGCCGAATGCGGCGATTGCGCGCGCTTCATCTCCGTCTTTGAGCCAGCGCATGGGTGAATTTTTATCATTCAGCAGCCTGCGGAACAGGAAACGGCGTATCAATGCCGCGGGTACGATTCGCGCAAGGCGGAATATGCGGTATTTTCTGCCCAGCTCCCGCCAGAACCCGTCGACGGTATCCCGCCGATACCCGAACATTGTATCCAGTTCGTCCGCATCGGCGAACCAAAGCCCGTGGAAGTTCCGCGTCGCCGAATCGTTGGGCGTAAAATAGGCGCGGGGCGACCCGCCCATGACCGAAAAGCCGTCGGCAAAGGTGTCGTATCCGGTGCGCCTGTTCTGCGCTCCTCCCGCTACGTCAAACACCCTGTTCCAAAACCCTGCGTTTTCGCCTTCCGCTTCCCGTTCGGCGATGCGGCGGATGAGATACCCGCTGTCGCGCGCGGTGATCCATTCGAGCGGGCCGTTGAGCGTGGTGTGGAAGAGCAACCCGTCGCGGATATTGCTGAACACGATTTTATCGTACAGAATGGCGGTCTGCCGCAGGATGACCCAGTTTTGCAGCCCCCGTTCCATTATGTACCGTTCGGCGAGCGCCTTGTGCAGGGCGTAGCTGTCGAAAACGGCGGGGAGGATGGGGTCGCCCGGTCTTCCCCACGGGTGCGCCAGCGTGCGGCTCCCGTATACCGCCACGGTGGAAATGTGTACGAGCTTTGGCTGGCGCGCCTGTGCCGCAACGGCGTCCGCCAGGGCGATCGCGCCGCGCAGGTTGCACTCGTAACTCGCGCGCGGATCGTTGTCCGAATGCGGTGGGATGACCGCCGCCATGTTTACTACAATGTCCGCTCCTTCAACGAGCCGGCGGCAGATATTTTCGTCCGAAATGCGCCCGCGCACGATCTCGATGCGCGCGCCGTATCTGCGCTTCAGCTTTGCAGCCAGCTTATCGTTCTTCTTTTTGGGCGTAAGCAGGATGCGTACCCGCTCCGCGGTATTCAGTTCGAGCGTCTGCCGCAGCGCTTCGCTGCCCATGCTGCCGCTCGTGCCGGTCATGGCAATCTTTATCATAGGCATACCTTCCGTGCGTTTTCCGTTCTATTATAGCAAAGATTTGCACAAAAGTCTATCGATACAAAAATTTGGTACAGGATTGCGCGCAGGATGCGGCGGGTGGCGCCGCAAAATATGGGCGCATTGCCGTTCTTTCCGCCCCGTCTGCCGCATACAAATAAATACACGGATCGTGTACAAGCAGTTCTGGGGGACAGGTATGGAACTTTGGAAGGCGGCAATTTTAGGTATGGTGCAGGGGGTTACGGAATTTTTGCCCGTATCCTCGAGCGGGCATCTCATATTGTTCGAGCGGATTCTCAATGCGGATACGGGCGGGGCGGATATGTTCCTCGGCGTCATGCTGCATGCGGGTACGCTCGTCGCGGTGCTCGCCGTCTATGCGCCCATGCTGTGGGATCTGCTGAAAAACGACCGCAAAAAACTCGGATTTCTTCTGCTTGCCACATTGCCCGCCGCGCTCGTCGGGGTATTTCTCGGCGATCTTGTGGATTCGGTTTTCTTCGGCGGAAAGTGGCTGTGGCTGTTCTTTGCGCTCACGGCGCTGCTCTTGTTCGTCTGCGAACGGAGATCGCGCCGCCCGCGCCTTCTGCGGCCTTTGAATGCGGGGCGGTCGCTCATCGCGGGCGGCGCGCAGGCGCTGGCGGTCATTCCCGGTCTTTCGCGCAGCGGAGCAACGCTCGCCGCAGGTATTCTGGCGGGGCTTCCGCGCGAGGAGGCGGCGGATTTTTCCTTTCTGATGAGCATACCCGTTATCGCGGGGGCGATATTTGTGGAATTGGTCAAGGCGATGCGCGGCGGCGGGTATGCTGCCGGCGTATCCTGGCAGTGCCTCGCTGTGGGCGGTGTGTGCGCGGCGTTGTTCGGGTTCCTCTCCGTCAAGGGGATGCTTCGTGCGGTGAAAGGGGGAAAACTGACGGGATTTGCGGTGTACCTTGCGATCCTTTCGGCGGTTCTGCTCGCCCTGCAATTTATTTTTTGAAAGGACGCATAAAATTTTTTCCGGCGCACATAGTATTTGTATCATTTTGAGGAGGATAATTGAAAAATGATGCAACTCAATTCCGGCGATACGGCGCCCAGATCCGCGAACTACAAGGTCGTCAGCCCCGACGGGCAGGTGATCGGCAACGTGTATATGAAGGAGGGCGAAACGCTTCCGCCCACGCAGATCTCCGGCTGTCATTACGAAATGGAGTAAGCAAAGGATAAAAAATGCGCGGCGGCTTCTTCGGAAGCCGCCGCGTCCGTTCTGCGCCGCCTCAAAAAAATATGTGAAAATAATGCAGTCGGCGTTGCTTTGCTTGACTTGTGCGTCCGCCGGAAATATAATTAAAAAGGTTCTGTAAAAAACAGTATCAAAAAGAACTTTTTTGGGAGATGCGGAAAAGATGCACAGTGTCGATCTTATCATCAGCCTTCGCTGTATCATCAAGGCGTACGACGGGGTTTTGAAAAGGATATGCGCGGAATACGGGCTGACGCTTCTGGAAGCGAAAGTTTTGAGTTTTTTGCATAACAACCCGGAGATGAATACGGCGGGGGATATTTCCGAATACAGGATGCTGTCCAAGGGAAATGTTTCGCAGGCGGTGGAGAGCCTGATCCGCCGCGGGTACATGGGACGCACGCCCGACGGGGCAGACAGGCGCCGGGTGCGTCTTTGCCTGCTGCCGGCATCCGTGCAGATCGTGGAGCGGATCGACGGGGAGTGGAAAAAGTTTGAGGAAAGGCTGTTCAGCGATTTTTCCGCGGAAGAGATCGTATATTATGACCGGAGCAGAGAAAAGCTGATGCGGAGCGCTCGGGAAATCATGGGAGAAAACGAGGAGAACGGGCAATGAGCGAAGAGATCGGGCAGCCGCGGGAGGCTGCCGCCGAAAAGGGGAAGGACTATCTGGGCAGGGCTCCGGTCGGCAAGCTGTTGCTGAAGCTGGCTATCCCCACAGTGGTGGCGCAGCTGATCAATATGCTGTATAACATAGTCGACCGCATCTACATAGGGCATATGCCGGAAAACGGGCAGGCGGCGCTCACGGGATTGGGCGTATGTATGCCGCTTATTCTGCTCGTTTCCGCATTTGCGGCGCTTATAGCCAACGGCGGCGCTCCGCGCGCTTCCATTTTCATGGGCAGGGGAGATCAGGAATCGGCGGAGCGCACGCTCGGCAACTGCTTTGTCACGCAGATTTTTATTTCCGTTGTTCTGACGGCTCTGCTGCTCATCTTCAACGAACAGTTCCTTTGGTGGTTCGGCGCGAGCGGGGAAACGATCGGGTATGCGACCGATTATATGAATATTTACGCTGTCGGCACCCTTTTCGTGCAGCTTACTCTGGGCATGAATGCCTTCATCACAGCGCAGGGATTTGCGACAACGGGAATGCTCTCCGTGCTTATCGGGGCGCTCGCAAATATTGCGCTTGATCCGCTGTTCATTTACGCGTTCGGCATGGGTGTGCAGGGCGCGGCGCTCGCCACCATAATCTCGCAGGCGGCGTCCTGCGTGTGGGTTCTGTTCTTTCTGTTCGGCAAAAGAACGATGCTGAAAATCCGTCCGCGTTTTTTCAGGCTGCAGGCGGGCATTATTCTTCCGTGCCTCGCCCTCGGTTTTTCGACATTCGTCATGCAGGCGAGCGAGAGCGTCATTCTCATCTGCTTCAATTCCTCTCTCCAGACGTACGGCGGAGATATTGCCGTCGGCGCAATGACGGTTTTGTCCAGCGTGATGCAATTCGCCATGCTTCCGCTGCAGGGGCTGGGGCAGGGTGCGCAGCCCATAATCAGTTATAATTACGGCGCAAAAAACGCATCGCGCGTCAAAAAGGCGTTCAGGCTGCTCCTGATTTCCAGCCTGTGCTATTCGGTCACGCTGTGGGCATTGGTCATGGCTGTACCGCAGGCGTTTGTCATGATGTTCAATACGAATGAAGGATTGGTGAGCTATACGATCCCCGCCCTTCGCATCTATTTGGGCGTGCTGTTGCTGTTCGGGGTGCAGGTAGCCTGTCAGATGACCTTTACATCGATGGGCAATGCGGCGGCTTCCGTCATTGTGGCGGTCGTGCGCAAGTTCGTCCTGCTCCTGCCGCTTATCTATATCATGCCGCTCATTTTTACGGCAGACAAGGCGACCGCTGTATTTTTGGCGGAGCCGGTTGCCGATACGGTCGCGGTGCTGTTTACCGCAATATTGTTCTTCTTCCAGTTCCGCAGATTTTTGCGGAAGATGGATGCGCCTGCGGATTCAGCGGGGGAATCGGAGAAACGCGCGGCGTCAAAATAAATGGTTCAGAAGATAAAAAAGCGAAAGCCTGCCGAATACCGACATGCCCCCGAACGCCGATCCGGCTTTGGCGGGTATATCAGGGCGGGTTTTCGCTTTTATTTGTTCACTCCGGGTCAGAGGCTTTTTCCGCAGCTTTTGCAGAATTTTGCATCGGCGTCGTTCTGCTCGCCGCAGTCGGGACAAACCTTTCGGAGCGCCGCGCCGCAATTCTTGCAGAATTTCGCATCCGCGTCGTTCTTTTCGCCGCAGTCCGGACATATGGCGTCCTGCGCGGCGGCGGTTTCGCGCACTGCGGAGGCTACGCTCTGTACGGCGGGCTTGATGTCCTCGGCAAACTCGTTGATGACGGGCGCCGATTCGTTCTTCTGATAGGTCGCGATCTCCCGTCGGAACGCGGTGAACGTTATGCCCAACCCGATGACAAACACGGGCATACCGACGAACGCGCACCAAAACAGCGAGGGCATGCCGTCGCCCCCGAACGAACTGAAAAAACTTACAAAGCCGACGACGGCGAGAATCAGTCCCGCGGCAGCGACGATCGGCCCCACGATTTTCAGTATCCGCTTTGTGCGTTCATGTTTTTCTTTTTTATCCATAATATCCCCCTTAAAAAACGAGTTGTTCCGTCTGTCAGCGGATGTGTATCTTTGTGCAGGTTCGCGCCCTTGCGTGAAGCTCCTTCGCAGTATTTTTTATAGCTTTCGATGTTCTCCACGAGCTCGTACGCGTCCTTTCCCGCGATCTCCTCGATGATGGTGGAAGGATCGGCGGGGTCGGTATAGATGCCGTCCACGCTGGTCAACAGCAAAAGCGTTTCCGCGTGTACGAGGCATGCCACGAGGGCGGCGGTCTCGTCGTTGTCCACGCATTCGTGTACTTCCGCCTGCGACTTGGCAAGCGCCGCCAGCTCCATGCGCCTGTTCTCAGATTCGGAAACGGCGTCGTTGTAATTGATGATGGGGATGGCGTTCTGTTCGCGGCAGCGCAGAAGCAGCCGTTTGATATGCTCGCGTTTGACGGGGTCGTTGAAGTGGTGGTGTTCGACGAGGATCTGCCGCACCGAATACTTGCTGTCCACATACTGGCGGTAAGTCTGCATGAGGATTGCCTGCCCCTGGGCGGCATAGTCTGTTTTTGCGTCCTCGCCCTCGGGCAGTTCATATCCCGCGCGCATCATAAAATCCAGCCGCCCGATCTCCGTTGCGCCGCTGGAAATCCAGATATACCCGGGCTTGAGTTCGCGCGAAAGGCGCGCCACCCGCGTATAATCGATCATGTTGTCCTTTTTATCGATGAGCGCCATCGAACCGATCTTTCCTACGAGTTCCACGTCAAATTTCATACCGACTCCTGTATAACGGGGGCTTTTTCTGCCCAAACTGATTGCGGGTGATTTTAGGTTTGTTGATTCCTATTATATCCTGTAACGAACAAAAAATCAAACGAAATCGGGCATGAAAATACTTTCCAAACAATTGAAATACGCCGCGGCTTCGCTCGCGGTATTGCTCCTTCTGGCGGCATGCGGATGCAACGCGGCAGAGCTTTCTTCCCTGCGTTCCTTTGCCAAACCGTACGTCGGCGCATACGAATGCACCGAGGCGCGGTACGGCGGCAGGGATCTGCTGCAGGATTTTCCTTCCGTCGTCCTCACGTTGGAACCCGGCGGCACCTGCGTTCTGGAAGCTGTGTCATCGAAAGGCAAAAAGCACGTCGCCAAAGGAAATTATGTATACCGAGAAGGGGACAATATCCTTTTTACGGCGACGGTGCGCGGCAGAAAATACAGCAAAAGCGTCGTAACGGAGAACGGCTGTTTTGTCGTCGAACAGATGTTTGCCGGGCAGAAGCTGTTTCTGAAATTTCAGGTAAAAACCTGAAGTGCGCAGGGTTTCCGTCTGCGGCGGAACGGAAATTATTTCCGCGGCGCGGCTCCGGCGTTCGTCCCACGGGAGCCACATTCCTGCCCGAATTTGAAGGAAAGAGCAGCTGCGGCGCCTGTCTTGCTGTTTTTACTGTCGGCGTTCAGGATTTGCGTCTGCATCCGCGGCTGCGGCATCGGAATTTTTCGGCGCGGTTTTCCCTGTTTTGCTGTGTTTTTTAAATAACGTTTCTTTATCTTTACAGTTATTTGTAGCCTTATGCTTTTTCGGCTATCGTCTTTTGAATGGTAATTTTGCCGTTTTTAATTTCGATAGTCATTTTTTCCGCACATTTCGGGCAATGTATCTCTATCGTTGAGCCGTCGCCTGCTTTCAATAACTTGTACCCGCAGGAGGGGCAGACCGTATAGTATGTCATACGCTTTCCTTTGAATTACTATTATCGTTTAATCTTTTGAAATGTAGAATTGATAATATACAAATCGATAAAAAGAATAAGCACCAGC
>CAJFFD010000036.1:0-4045 GCA_904373255.1 uncultured Clostridia bacterium
AATGCTCGCCCAGGTGCGCCTCGGGGATGAGCTCCTCGACGACGACGTAGATCATCGCGCCCGCCGCAAAGGAGAGCGTCCAGGGCATGATGCCCGAAACCGTACCCGCGACGAGCACCGCCAGAATGCCGAAGATCGGCTCCACGATGCCCGAGAGTGCGCCCATGAGGAATGCCTTTCCCTTCTTTGCGCCCGCCGTGCGCAGGGGCAGGGACACCGCCGCGCCCTCGGGGAAATTTTGCAGGCCCATGCCGACGGCGAGGGCGATCGCACCCGCGAGCGCGCCCGCCTCCGTGCTCTGCGCCGCAGCCGCGAACGCCAGCCCCACCGCCATGCCCTCGGGGATATTGTGCAGCGTTACCGCGAGTACGAGCATGGTCGATTTCTGAAAGTGCGCGCGCAGCCCCTCCGGCTCGTCGCTGCCGATGTGCATGTGCGGCAGAATGCGGTCGAGCACCAATAAAAACAGCGCGCCGAGCGCGAACCCGCCGCCCACGGGCAGAAGCACGTTTTTGCCCTGCTCTTCCAGCGTTTCGATGGCGGGCATGAGCAGGGAAAAGACGGCCGCCGCCGTCATCACGCCCGCGGCGAACCCGAGAAAGATCTGCTGCAATTTCGGCGACATGTCCTTGCGGAACAAAAACACCATCGCCGCGCCGAGGGCGGTAGCGAGAAAGGTCGCGCCCGTGCCGATGAGCGCGAACAAAAGCTCCCTTCCGAGCATAGTCCGTTACTCCTTGCGGAAAGAAGGCGCAATTTTGCCCCTTTCCACGTGTATTCATCACTATTATAGCATGCCCGCCGCCCTTTGTATACCCCTCGGGCGAAAAAAAGCGGGCAAAAAGGCCGCGCTTTTGCGCGGCCTTTTATATCGCAGTTAAAGAATTACGGCCGCCGCCGCGCGCCCTTTCAGCCGTTTTTCTCCAGCGAAGCGTTGTAACGGTTCACATAGTCGCGCACGAGGCGGACGCGCTCGATGTTGCCGAAGCTGCTCATCTCGTCGCTGATGCCCAGAATCAGGCGCCCCGCAAACAGCTTTATGAGCTGTTCCGCCTGCGCGAGGAGCTGTTCCTCGGGGTAATTGTCGTGGAACAGAATGGCGGCGATGCCGTCCAGCAAGACCTGCTTTTCGCCCAGCGCCTCGTAGATCTGCTCGACGGTGACGTCGCCCTGCGGCAGAGGCGTGAGCGCCTCGATGCCGTCGAGGTAACTCTTCTGCGCAAACGGCAGGAGAGAAGCCACGTCGCCGTCCCAGTGCGAATGCACGAACTTGCCGGCCGGGTGCAATATTTCGTAGCGGCGCGCATACACGGGAATGACGTACCGCTCGTACAGCTCCGGCGAGGTGATTCCGCCGTGCAGGTTATCGCCGTAGTTGATGACGCGCAGCGGCGATTTTACGATCTCGCGCAGCAGCGGCTGCTGGCCCTTTTCGATCGCATCGAAATACTTTTCCATCAGCGCCCGCTCGTCCTGCAGGGCATAAATCGTATTTTCCACGCCCATCGAGGTCACGAAGCACTCCTGTATCCCCGTGCGGCAGATAAACATGGTCGGCTCGCCGTTGTCGCCCCATTCCCTTTGCAGCGCGTCATAAGTCGCCGGATTGTAGCAGTAATCGCTCGCCTCTTCGACGTATGTGGCGATGCGGATATCCTCCGCCGTCTCTACCATCCACTTTTTATAGTACATGCCGGGGTTGGAGGTATTGCTCCGCAAAACCGCATAAATTTCGCCCAGCGGCGTGGAAAAACCCTGTTTATACTCGCCGCCGCCCAGATCTTCCCAGATCGGCCTGACCGATTTGTCGTATGTACGCTCAAAGCAGGCGTTGTATTCGTACAAGCGGTTGGACACGCCGAGCGCACGGTACATTTCCGGCTTGCTCATGCCGTCCAACCCGCCGGGGAGCGGCTGGTGCAGAAAGAGCTTGTCGTCGTACCAACAATTGATGCGCGGCTGAAAGAGCACCTTTTTCCCGGCCTTGCCCTCGAAGATATCCACCGCGAGCTTTGCAAAATTTTCCATATCTTCCTCCTAATGCGGACATTTACGCCCGATGCTACAAGTATAAACCCTGTAAAAAAACTTTTCAAGCGAATTTGCAGATTTTTCCGCGCCGAAGGAAGATTTTCCCGCCCGGGCGCGATGCCGGGCGGACACGGCAACGGGAGAGCACCGAACGATGCTCTCCCGCGATTACCCTGTATTCCGTCTGTTTATTTGAGTTTCAGCCCGTCGGAGAACGCCTTGCCGACGACCTCCCCCAAAGCGAGGTAGGTGCCGTTGACTGCGTCGAAGCAGATGGGCGTGAACCTGGCGGGGTCGGGCTTGCCGTCTTTGCCGAGGATGCGCTCGTCCGCGCATACGTTGACGATCTTGCCGATGATCAGCCCGTCCTCGTCCACCTTGTCCAGTTCGCACTCGAACGCCATGGGCAGCTGCTCGATGAGGGGCGCGTCCACAAACTCGCTCTTCACGGCGGTGAAGCCAGCCTTTTCGAACTTATCCGGCTCCTTGTTCGCCGAAACGACGCCCACATAGTCGCACGCAACGACGTGCGCCTTATCCGCAAAGCTGACGGTGAACGCCTTCCTCTTTAAGATGTTCTGCGTCGTTTTGTGCGACTCGGAGAGGCAAAGCATGATCTTATCCGCCTCGCAGATGCCGCCCCACGCCGCGTTCATCGCGTCGGGCTTGCCGTCTTCGCCGTAGGTGCCGATGATCAGCACGGGCATCGGATACATGTACGGCTTTGCGCCGAAATTTTTCCGCATACTACCAATTACCTCCCTATTGAATTTTGCACAATATTTTGCGATACGTACGGCGCATTTTGCGACGGCGCCGCACGAAACCGTTCTCTTTTATTCGTTGTAGCCGCCCGGATTTTTGCTCTGCCAGTTCCACTGGTCGCGGCACATCTCCTCGATGCCGTACTGCGCCTTCCAGCCGAGGTCTTTGGCCGCTTTCGACGGGTCGGCATAGCACTCCGCGATGTCCCCCGGCCTGCGCGGGCAGATCTCATACGGCAGCTGTTTGCCGCACGCCTTTTCGAACGCGTGCACCATGTCGAGCACGCTGTACCCCACGCCCGTACCGAGGTTGTAGATATGCACGCCCGCCGAAGTGAGTTTTTCGATCGCTGCCACGTGCCCGCGCGCCAGGTCGACGACGTGGATATAGTCGCGCACGCCCGTGCCGTCCTTCGTCGGGTAATCGTTCCCGAAAATGTTGATCTTCGGGAGCTTCCCGCTCGCCACCTGCGCCACGAACGGCATCAGATTGTTCGGAATCCCCTTCGGGTCTTCGCCGATCAGCCCGCTCGCGTGCGCTCCCACCGGGTTGAAGTAGCGCAGCAATATGACGTTCCAGTCGTTGTCCGCCTTCCAAAGGTCGGTCAAGATCCCCTCCAGATAATATTTCGTCGAGCCGTAGGGGTTCGTCGTGCCGCCCGTGCGGCACTCTTCGGTAAGGGGCAGCTTTTCGGGCGTGCCGTACACCGTAGCCGAGGACGAGAACACGATCTTTTTTACCTTGTGCGCGCGCATCGTTTCGAGCAAAACGAGCGTGCCGCAGATGTTGTTGTCGTAGTATTCGAGAGGCATGCGGCAGCTTTCGCCCACCGCCTTCAGCCCCGCGAAGTGGATGACCGAATCGAACTTGTTTTCGGAGAAGATCTTCTCCATCGCCGCGCGGTCGCGGATGTCCGCGTTGTAAAACTTGAAGTTTTTGCCCGTGATCTTTTTCACGCGGCGCAGCGCTTCCTCGCACGAGTTGCAGAGGTTATCCACCACCGCGACCTCGTAATCCCTGTCCAACAGTTCCACCAGCGTGTGGCTCCCGATGAAGCCCGCGCCGCCCGTCAGCAATACCTTTTCCATTTGCCGATACCTCCTTTTTGAGTCTTGCACAAATTTTTGCCGTTTACAGTTTTTTTACGGTGACGCCGTCCTCGATGCTCGTATCGTAGAAGCTCGCGGCGTAGCCGATTTCTTTTTTATACCGTTCGCCGACGGCGGCTTTGAACGCCTCGGCTTTGTCC
>CAJFFD010000036.1:4094-19448 GCA_904373255.1 uncultured Clostridia bacterium
GCTGTCGTGCGACTGATTGATGAGCGCGGCGAGCTTTTCGATGTCGCCGCCCTTTAACGCCTTTGCCGCCTCGTTCACGCGGGCGCATTCGTACACGACATGTTCGGCTCGGTCGCGGATTTTGCCATGCAAAACCCCCTTCGCCTCCTCGAACATCGCCGGCGTTACGTCCGCAAGGCAAGAAATATTCGGATATACGCCTTTCAGCTTTTCGAGCGCTTCCTCCACTTCGGCGCGGCGCTCGTTGTACTTGCTCTCCACGAGGTTGTGCGGCTTGTTGCAGTTGGCGACGACGATCTCGTATTTGCCGAGTTCAAAGGGTATGTATTCGTATTCGAGCGTCTTGCAGTTGAGAAGCACCGCCCTGTCCTTTTTGCCCATTGCGGAGGCGAACTGATCCATGATGCCGCAGTTGACGCCGCAGTACTCGTTTTCCGCCCTCTGCGACAGTATCGCCATTTCCTTTAAGTCATACTCGTTGCCTGCGACCGTATTTAATGCGACCGCCGTGGACACCTCGATTGCCGCGCTGGAAGAAAGCCCCGAGCCGAAGGGAACCGAGCAGGAATACAGCAGGTCGCACCCGACGAGCGGATACCCCGCCTTTTGCAGTTCGTACGCCACGCCCGCCTGGTATTTGCCCCACCGCAGACCCTTGCAGGTATCGAGCGAAAAGATGTCGATGATCGCCGTTTCGTCGAGATCGTCCGCATAGGCGCGGATGAAATTCGTGCCGTTCTGCCGCGCGAATATGCGGCAGTTCAGGTTGAGCGACGCGGGCATCACCTTGCCCCCGCAGTAGTCGACGTGTTCGCCGATGAGGTTGATGCGCCCCGCCGCGCTGATTTCGTACGCGGGTTTTTCGCCGAACACCATTATTTTTCCTCCAAGCCGAGCGCCGCCATGAACTTTGCAAATCCCTTCCGCCCGTTTTCGTCCTTTTTGAATACCGCCGTGTTGTCCAATATCCCCGCGCAGACTTTGTTTACATAGCCGCGCACCCGCGCTTCCGCTTCCGTTTTGTCCTTTGCCTTGCCTTCCCCGACCAGCTTTTGTATCATCGCGGCATGGATATGCAGATCGTTCGCGGGATCGGTAAGCGACGCGGGGTCGTACTTCGTTTTTCCGCAGAGGATGTCCTCGATTTCCGAAAGCTGCCTCTTCAGCCGCGGCGGCAGGATGAACAGTCCCATCGCCTCGATCAGCCCGATCCCCTCGCTCTTGATATTCAGGTACTCGGGGTGGACGTGGAAGATGCCCTCGGGGTACTGCTCGCTCGTACGGTTGTTCCGCAATATCATCGTGAAGATATATGTATCCCCTTCCTTGCGGCAGATGGGTGAGAGGGTGCTGTGCGGCGTATCCCCCGTATGGCTCAATATATCGCATTCGGGGCAGTCGAAGTTTTTCCACGCGGCGATGACCTTTGCCGCGAATGCCGCCACCGCCTTCCTGTCCTTTCCCTCGCACTGGATCGCGCTGTTGTACCAGTCGAGAATGCCGATGCGGAGGCTCGGAAACTCTTTGCTCGTATACTCCTTTCCGATCTTTGCCCGGTGCATGGGCATGCGGTGCAAACCGCCCTGGAAATGCTCATGGTTGAGGATCGAACCGCCCACGATCGGCAAAGACGCGTTGCTGCCGATAAAGTAGTTCGGCAATGCGTCCGCGAAGTCGAGCAGTTTATCCGGCGTCCTTTCCCCCACGTTCATGGGGACGTGCTCCTCGTTGATGACGATGCAGTGCTCGTCGTAATAGGCATACGGCGAATACTGCATGAACCATTTTTCGCCGCCGATGTTCATCTTCACCGTGCGGATGTTCCGCCGCGGCGGGTGCGTCGCCGTACCCTCGAACCCCTCGTTCTCCTTGCAAAGCGCGCACGCGGGGTACTTTTTCCCCTGCGGCGCGGTGAGAAGTTTGGCGATGTCCTTGTTGTTCTTTTCCGGCTTGGAGAGGTTGACGGTGATCTCCAACACGTTGTTCCCGTCCGCATATTCCCATTTCAGATTGCGGGCGATTGCCGTCTTCTGCACATACCCGTTCTTTACGGATATATTGTACAGATAGTCGCACGCCGCCTGCGCGCCCCTTTCCGCCTTGATTTCGCCGAAAGTACGGTTGATCTCCGACGACAAAGTCCTCCGCGCACAGCCCCTTTTCCAGCGCGAACGCCTTCAGTTCCTCCGCGAGCGCGTCCGGCACGTCGGCGGACAGCTCCGCGGAAACATCCGCATCCCCCTCATACGGTTCGGTAAAGCCGAACTGCGACAACAGCACGTTGCGCATGTACACCTCGTCCTCTTCCCGCAGGCACAAGTGCGCCTTTGCATAGGCAAGCAATTTTTCGACCAACAGTTTGCCGTTCATTTCTCACTCCCGCGCCCGCAGGCGCTTTGATTTCTTCTATGGATTATTAGATTATTATAGCATGTTTGCCTCCGAGTCAATAGAAAAAAAATCTCCAAAAGTTATAAAATACGATACAAAATCGGATTTTATATGTTATACTGGTAGTGAAAGAACCGGGCGCGGAGCCTGCCCCGCCGCAGGCAACGGGAAAACCTCCCTGCGGCTCCGCCCAAAAGGAGCGTTGAACATGCGCTATGCACCCAAACCGAGCGTCTATCTGAAACCGATCTTTACCCCCACTCCCCTTGCCGATGCGCTGACGGTGGACAAACTGTACCTTTTGCACTACTTCGCCTACTCAAAGAACTTCCGTTTTGAGGGGGAAACGCACGATTTTTGGGAAATGATCTACTGCGATTCGGGCGAGGCTGCGATCCAGGACGAAGAGACGGCGTACCAGCTGCTGCAGGGGCAGGCATTCATCCACGCGCCCAACCACTTCCACAACGTGAAGCCAGACCATGCAAACACGAACGTAGTCGTCATCGGCTTCGGCGGAGAACTTTCCGCGCTGTATGCGGTGGCGGGAAAGCTGCTCGAATTTACGCCGCTGGCGAAAACATTCATGCGCGCTATCGTCAGCGAAGCGCGGCGCGCCTTTGCGGGGCCGCTCAACCGCGTGTACCAATATAAAATAGACCTGAAGGAAAACGCGCCGCCGTTTGCGATGCAGAGCATTAAAAACTGCCTGGAAAGCCTGTTTTTGACCCTGTTGGGGAACCCCGCGCCCGAACCGGAGCCGGAAGGAGAAACGCGCAGCGCCGCCGCACGGCAGATCTTCGAATATCTGAACGAAAATATCGGCGCGAAACTGAGTTTGCAGGCGCTCGCCTATAAGATCGGCTATTCGCCCGCCTATCTGCAACGGCTGTTCAAGGAGGCGACGGGCACGAGCATTTTGCAGTACTTCATCGGCATGAAGATCGAGCGGGCAAAACAACTCATCTCCGAGGATAAATACACCCTCGCCGAGATCGCCGAACTGCTCGGCTACGACACGCCGCAGTACTTTTCCAAACAGTTCAAGGACATCACGAATATGTCCCCCGCCGATTACGGAAAATCCATCCGCGAAACGGGGATTCTGAATTAGAAAAAGTTTTCTTTGCATCATCTGTTTTTTAAAGGCGGACTCCGCAAGGCTCAAACCCCCTCGATTTCCGCAGGATAGGTAAATTTATTCTGGCGGCGGCATTCGTCGAGTATTTCCATGACCGAAAGGGTATCGGCAACGGGCATGAGCGCATTTTCCGTTTTTCCCGCCCGCACGTCCTCGCGGAAGGCATCGAACTCGAAGCGGTAGCCGCGCTCGCCCGAAAGTTCGCGCATACGTTCTCCCGCATACACGCGCGCCTCGACGGGCGCATTGAATTCGGGGAGTTCGATCTTTCCTTTGCTTCCGACAATCTCCGCGAATACCCGGTGCGGTCTGTCGAAGGAGCTGACGATCTCGCACCGCGCATTGTCATACCCGAGCGTTATCGCCTCTTCGGTATCGATGCCGCCCTCGGTTTTCATGCGGCAGTCGACCGAGCGGGGCGCGCCGAGCAGCATCCGGCAGAAGGAAACACAATAACATCCGAGATCTAAAAGCGCTCCGCCCGCGTCCTCCGCGCGGAACAGCCGCTGCGGACGCCCTTCGTGCGAGGAGGAAAAACCCGTGGAAAATTCCACCTGTACCGATTGTATTTGCCCGATCTCGCCCGCGGCAATGCAATTTTGCACCGCGCGGATGACGGGCAGAAAGCGCGTCCACATCCCTTCCATGACGAAAACGCCCCTCTGCCGCGCAAAACCGAGCGCGCGCTCCGCCTGCACGGTAAAAGCCTTTTCGCAGAGTACGGGCGTGCCCGCCCCGATGCACGCCATCAGATACGGATAGTGCGACGCGTGCGGCGTTGCGATATAGGCGGCGTCCGCCCCGCTGCGCAAGAGTTCTTCCAAGCTCCCGCATACGCGCGCGCCGCACTTTTGCGCGAACTCCTCCGCCCGCGCGGGCGTGCGCGAATATACCGCGGCTACGGAATGCCCGTTCGCCGCTATCTCCCCCGCAACTTTCCGCGCAATTGCTCCCGCGCCGATAAACGCCCATTGAAACATTTCCGCCCTCCCTTTGCCGCACCCGTGCGGCTGTGTTCGTTGCCGACAGTATACCATAAACGGCGGAAAAACGCAAGGGAGCGCACCCCCTCGCCCCGACGGGCAACATACCGGGCGGCGGGGACAGGCAAAAGGCGGAACTGCAGACTGTATTTCTAAAAGCGCGCCATGCTGTTCCCGTAACGGGAACAGCATGGCGCGCTTTTTGCAATCCGTTACAAAAAAAGCGGTCACTTCCCGAAAAAATTTTCGGGATGAATGACGTGCTCGCCTTTGATGTCGAAATTTTTCAGCCGCGCGTCCTTGAGTACCGCGGCGCGCTGAATGATATTGTTGCCGTAGCGTCTGCGCAATTTATCCACCGCCGCCTCCGCGCGCTCACGCTTGTTTTCGCCGATGATGTCGGTGAAGATGTTCATCTGGTCGTTCCCGCCCGTAAAGCCGCTCACCGAAACGCCGAGCGCGCGCACGGGCAAAACCCAGGGATAGACCGCCTTGAACAGCCCGAGGCGCAGTCTGCAATGTCGACGGACACGCGGGAAGGAAGGGGCATTTTCCCCTGTTTGCCGCAATGCCCGAGTGCGGAATCGGTGACGGAGAGATGCACCGTTTTCGCCTTGCCGAAGGCGCCCTCGCGCAGGCGCGCCGCCACCGAATCGGACAGGAGGAGCAGAAGCATGTACACGTCCTCCTCCGTTTCGAGGTCGCGGTGGCAGGTGAGGCTGTTGCCGATGCTCTTGACGTTCTGCTCCTCTTCGCGCTTATATACGGGCGTTTGATCCTGCCCGTTCGCGAAGGCGTGCAGATAGCTCCCCCACTTGCCCAGCCAATCGCGCAGAAGGTTTTCGGGCGTTTGCGCGAGCTGACCGACGGTGCGGATGCCGCGCGCGTTTAATTTCCGTTTCGTCGCGCTCCCGACGTACAGCAAGTCCTCCACGGGCAGTTCCCACGCCGCCCGACGAAAGTTTTCGGGCGTTATCTCCGTGACGGCGTCCGGCTTCTTTATGTCGGAAGCCAGTTTGGCGAAAATTTTGTTCCAGCTCACGCCCACGCTGACGGTGATGCCGATCTCCCCCTTGACGGCGGCGCGGATTTCTTCGGCGATCGCCCTGCCGCCGCCGAACACCCCCTGCGTTTCCGTCACGTCCAGCCAGCACTCGTCGATGCCGAACGCCTCCACGCGGTCGGTGTACCGCTCGTAGATTTTGCGCACCTCCTTGGATACGCGAAGGTAGGCGGTAAAATCGGCGGGGAGCTGTATCAGGTTCGGGCATTTTTGCTTCGCCCGCCAAAGCACGTCGCCCGTCTTGACGCCCGCTTCCTTGGCGGGCTGATTTTTGGCGAGCACGATGCCGTGCCTGTCCTCCTTGCTCCCGCACACGGCGACGGGTTTGCCGCGCAGTTCGGGGTGCTTGAGCATCTCCTCCGACGCGTAAAAATTGTTGAGGTCGCTGTGCAGGATGCACCTCATCTTTCCCGCTCCACGAACCAGCGCTTTTCCGCTTCCTCGAAATAGAGTACTTTCTGCCGTCCTCCCATACGAGGTACAGCGGGTGCATCCCGCCGCCCGCGGGGAATTTTGCCACGACTTCGACGTACACCTTTTCGTATTCCATACCATTATTGTACGGAACACAGAGCGATTCTATCCCTTTGCCGCCGCTGTATTATCCCGTTTTATGCGGCTCAACGGTTTGTTGAGCGCGCTTCTGACGCCATCTTATCGGGAAATTTACGAATTTTTGCGGATGCCCCTATATTATACAGCAAATCGAAGGCAAACCCTTTGAACAATTTTCACGGCTATGTAATAAAGTTGTAAAAATGCGCACGCGTAAGGTTTTGCTTTTTCGGGCAATTTGCGGTATAATAGATGCAAAATCATCAAAAACAGGACAAGACCATGCCGCAAGACGCCTTTACCCTGCGCCACATCGCACGCGAACTCAACGCCATGCTCTCGGGCGGAAAAGTGAATAAAATCATTCAACCCTCGCGCGACGAGGTGGATTTATTGCTCTACGCGCAACCCTGCTCTCCGTAAAACAGCAGGGATTCGAGCGCATCCTCGCCTTTACCTTCGACTGCGCGGGGGAATTTTCCCGCGCGGAGCGCATATTGTACGCGGAGATCATGGGCAAGTACTCCAACCTCGTGCTCACTGAAAACGGCGTCATCACGGGGGCTTTAAAAGTTTCCTCCCTGCAGGAAAATTTCAAGCGGGTGCTCTTCCCCGGGGTACCCTACTCCCCGCCCGACCCGCAGGACAAGGCGAACCCCGCCGACATTGCCGCCCTGGAAGAGCGGCTCAGCGCCTTCGGCGGCGGCGACTTGGCGGAATTCCTCTTTTCCAACCTTTCGGGACTGGCGCTGCCCACCTGCCGCCAGATCGCCGAAGAGGTGTTCGGCGGAAAGAGCGAACCGTTCGGCGAAAATGCCGCCGCGGCTGCAAAAAGGATATACGATTTCATTTTTTCCGACCAAGCGGCGCCCGCTGTGTTGCGCGCGGGCGGCGAGGCGAAGGACTTTTTCGTGCGCTATCCCCGCGGCGAGCGGTGCGAAAGCGTGAACGAGGCGCAGGACAGATATTACACCGAGCGCGAAACCAAGCGCGATTTTTCCGAAAAGCGGCGCAAGCTGGAAAGCCTGCTCACATCCCGCCGCAAAAAGGAGGAAAAGAAGCTCGCCCTCCTGCTCGAGCGGGAGCGCGACTGCGCGGACATGGAGAAAAACCGCATCTTCGGCGAACTGATCACGGCGAACATCTATCAGCTTCGCAAGGGCATGGACGGGTGCAAGCTCGTCAACTATTACGACGAAAGCGCCGCGCCCGTGAAGATACCGCTGGACAGGACGCTCGCGCCCGCGCAGAACGCGCAGAAGTACTACAAAAAGTACAACAAACAGAAGCGCACGCTGGCGGCGGTGGCTCCGCAGAAGGAGGAGGCGCTTTCCGACCTCGACTACACGAACAGCATGCTCTCCGCCCTCGCCCGCGCCGAAAACATGCTCGATCTGGCGGAGATCGAGGAGGAACTGCGCGCGGCGGGGATTCTGCCGCCCCTCAAAAAGAAGGCGAAACAAGCGCCCGCGGTGCCCTTCCGCACCTTCGAAAAGGACGGATTCCATATCTTTGCGGGGCGGAACAACGTGCAGAACGACCGCCTGTTGCGGGAGGCGGCTGGCGGCGACATCTGGCTGCATACGCAAAAGTACCACAGCGCGCATGTGCTCATCCGCACGGAGGGGAAAAAGGTGCCCGACGGCGTATTGTTGGCGGCGGCGGAAATCTGCGCGTATTTTTCGGACGGGCAGGCGGGCAATAAAATACCCGTGGACTGGTGCGAGCGGCGGTTCGTGAAGAAGCCGCCCAAGTCGAAGGCGGGATTTGTGGTTTATACCGACTTTAAAACCATCCTCGCCGACCCGAACCGACACACCGAGTTGGAAAAATAATACACGTTAAGAAACGCAAGTTTGCTGTAAATGCGGCGGCAAAAAGCGGACGGCAAATTAGCCGTCCGCTTTTTACGTTCGTTCATAGGCAAACTTTCATTCTGTCCGTGTTCTCCACGCCGCCGCTTCCCGCAGCAACCTTTCTATCATTGTTTCTTTGCCCGCCGTGTAGCTCTTCCGGTCGTCCGCATACAGGGACGCCAACCGCACTTTCAATTCATCATATCCCTGTGCCTTTTGCGGGAAAGCGTGCAAATAATCCCGGAAGTTCACATAATTCTGCCAGTGTTCGCTCCCGTAGCGCACGATATGGACGTGATGCGTGACGATCTCTTTCTCCAAGTCTCCGATTACAAAAAGAAGCTGCCCCGGGATCGCTTCCCGACGGAAGAAAATCCCGTTCGCCGCCAGAACTTCCCGATACGGCATGATATCCTCGACCGCCTCCATCCCGACAATGATGTCGATGATCGGCTTTGCGTGAATGTATGGAATCGACGTACTCCCGACATGCTGTATATCCAATGCGGCGGCGCCCAACAAACTTTTCAGCAAATTGACCGTACCCTCCGCGATCGCCTTCCATTGCGGGTCGTATTCCGCTAAACGAACTTTTCCTCGCTCTACGCCGACCATAAAAGCACCCCTCGGTTTATAATTCGAATCCTGCCCCTGTGCCGCTCATTCCCAATCGAAATTTTCCTTGCCCGCGCCCTGCTCGAAGTGGTACTTTACGATGCCGAGGTCGATATCGCTGTAAAAGCCGCCCGTGCGCTCGGCGCGCACTGCCCGCTCTCCGGCGAGGGTAAAGCGGTAAAGATAATTGAGCCGACCGCGCCCAAACGGCGAACGCGAGCGCATTTTTACGGAAAACAAAAATGACGCGCGCCTGTTTTGCCGTCGCCGCGGCGAAATTGCGGCGGCAGGCTTCGGTTTTTCCCTTGCCTTGCGGCGCGGAATATGGTACAATGAAAACAATTAACCCTATACTGTACCGAAAGCGAAACGCCGCACACCGCCATGCCGCACGCGAGCGTTCCGCAAAAAAACGATAAAAGAGCCATGAACGAAGCCATCCACATCTGTTACGGAGGCAACCGACGGGTGTTCCCCGGGCTGCTGCTCTCCGCTTTGTCCATCATCAAACATACCGACCGACCCGTGCGGCTGTACGTTCTTTCCATGGATCTGCACGAGCAGGACGCGTGCTACCTGCCGTTCAGCGAACAGCAGATGGAAGTTCTGAACGCCGTGCTGCGCGAAAAAAATCCGGAAAGCGGGGCGCTGCTCATCGACGTGGGCGACGCCTACCGACGCTCGCTGGCGGGAGGGAAGAACAAAAAGAGCTATTATACCCCCTACGCGACCCTGCGTTTGTACCTGAACGAGCTGGACGGGCTGCCCGACAAACTGCTCTACCTCGACATCGACACCATGTGCAGGAGCGATGTTTCCGAGCTTTACGACACGGACGTTTCCTGCTGCGAATTTGCGGGCGTACCCGACCGGCTGGGGAAATTTTTCGTGAACAGGCACTACTGCAATTCGGGTGTTCTGCTTCTGAATATGAAGCGCATCCGCGAAAACAAGTTATTCGAGCGGGTGCGCGATTATGTCGCCTCCCACCGTATGTTCACGCCCGACCAATCGGCGCTGAACAAGCTCGCAGGGAGCAAACTTCTTCTTCCCCGCAAGTTCAACGAGCAGAGCAAACCGTGCGGGGAAACGGTGATCAAGCATTTCTGCCGCGACGTGCGCTTTCTGCCCTTCTTCCACACCTATAACGTGAAGCAATGGCACCGCGAAAAAGTGCATAACAAGCTGAAAATCCACGACTTTGACGACATATACGAGCAGTACGACAAGCTCGCCGAAAGGTACGCCTGCCTCGGCACGGAGGAGTGAAACATGATCGACGTGTGTTATTGCGGAAACAAGCGCATTTTTCCGGGTTTGCTGCTCTCCGTGATGTCGCTGGCGGAACATACTGCCGAGCCTTTGCGCGTGCTGATCCTTTCGATGGATCTGCACGGGCAAGACCCCGCGTTTATACCATTCAGCAAGAACCAGATGAACATATTGAACGAAGTTCTGCGCAAAAAAAATGCGCAGAGCTGCGCGCAGCTCCTCGACCTGACGGAGCAGTATACGGCAAGCCTCGCCGATGGCAAAAACCGCAAGGCGGCGATCTATACCCCCTATGCCATGCTGCGCCTCTTCCTCGACGAACTGCCCGGAATGCCGGATAAGATCATCTATCTCGACATAGACACCATGTGCGTGAGCGACATCGCGCAGCTGTACGATATCGATATTTCCGCCTGCGAATACGCCGCCGCGCTCGACTACATGGGGAAATTTTGGATAAACAAGCACTACTGCAATTCGGGCGTGCTGCTCCTGAACCTGCAAAAGATCCGTGAAACGGGGCTGTTTCGCAAATGCCGCGAACTCATCTACTCCAAAAAGATGGCGATGCCCGACCAATCGGCGCTGCACCGCTGCGCGACGAGCCGCATGGAACTGCCCATGCGCTTCAACGAACAGCGCACCATCAAGCCCGACACCGTGATCAAGCACTTCAACAAGGGCATTAAATGGTATTTGTTCATCCCGCGCGTGTACAACTACAAGCAATGGCAGCGCGACAAGGTGCAGAACCGCCTGAAAATACACGACTTCGACGATATCTATGCCGAATACGACAGGCTCGCCGAAAAGTACGATCTGAACGAGTAAGCAAGGAGCCGCCGGGCGGCGAACAGAATTGAAAGGGGCAAGCGTTCCGCGCTTGCCCCTTTTGCCGCCTTGCTATTCGCCCCGCTCTTCCTGCGCCGAAAGATTTTCGTCCTGCGGCGACAAAGGCGCTTCGCTGCCGCTCTGCGGACATCCCTCCGAAGGAGCAGCTTGCCCGCCCTGCAACGATTTATCCGCAACGACTTCGCCGAACTGCACCGCCCGCGCGTTTTCGGGCGCAAGTTCCGCCGCCCGTGCGGCGCGCCCGCCCTTCTTTTTCCGCTTTTTCATCTCCTCTTCCATGGCGAGCTTTGCGCGGTATTCGGGCGCGTCGTCGCGCTGGACATATTCGTAATACTCGTAAGTATTCAGCTTTGCGCGCTCGCACATGGTTTCGTACGCGATGTCGCGCAGTTTCTTCTGCCGTTCGCGCGGGGGAAGGGAATGATCGGGATAGAATGGCCCGTCGATATACACCTTTTTGTACGGCTTTTTGAAAAATCTGCCCTTGTGGTAGGTGGTCGTCATGGTGAAGACGGGCTTGTCCGCCTTGACCGCATAATGGAAGGACGATGCGGAAAAATTTCGGATTTTTGTATAATACGGCCAGATGACCCGTTCGGGGAAAATTGTAACGGGGTGTTTTTGTGCGCGCTGTTCAACGGCGTGGACAAAATTTTTCATGCCGTTCGGGTCGGTGGGGAGCGGGATACAGCCGAGCGCCATCATCAGCGGCCCCAGGAACGGGATGGAAACATTGTTCGGATGCACGATGATATAGGAAAGGTGCGGGAAAGATGCGATTGCGGCGCGGGCGGCGTCCGGCACGACCTCGGTGTGGTTGCCGTAGATGAAGCAGCCGCCTTTATGTTTGCGCAGCGCCTTGCGCCCGATGAAGCGGGTGCGGATGATAAAGCGGCGGAAAAAGTAAAAGAAAGGTATGACGATAAAGCGCACGAACACGTTGCGCAGCAGCCAGTTGCCGACGCCCTTCCGCTCGTAGTCGAAATCTTTATCGACGGGCTTTGTTTTGATAAATTCAAAAAAAGTCATATCGTCTTTATCGTCGCGATAAAAGACTTTATCCCCTTGTTTCATATCCCCGCTTTCCTCTTTTTCCTTCGTATGAGCCTGTTCGATCTTATCGTGCAGGATGGTCAGTCCGAACTGCATCACTTCGTCCTGCTCGTCCTTGTAATATACGATGCGTTTCTCTCTCATGCCGCTCCTTGTCAATCGGGTTTTCTATTTTGCATGCGACAGCCTTATTGCCTGCGCGACAGCCTTTCGCGCCTGTTTTTGCGGATGCGGCCGACCATGTCGGTAACGTTCATGCCGACGCCCGCAATGATGTAAGTATAGTACAAAATAAACCGCCAAACGAGGACGAACCAGAACAGCACATTGTCCGTCAGCGCGGCGAACGCGAGCATGAACACCGATTCCACCGCGCCCGAATTGCCGGGCGTGGGGATGAACACGGCGGCATACGTCGCGTACATCGCGAGCGATACGACCGTCCAGAAGAGCGCCCCGCCCGCCTCGACGTACTGCCCGCACATGGCGATGAGCACATAGTACGGAATGATGAGTTCGATGATCGGCTCGCCCAGACACAGCACGAACAGCGCGATGAACACGAGCGGCTTTTTGAACAGCATCTGCGAAAAGATGGCGAAGTCGTCCATCCATTTGCGGACTTTCGCCTCGATCTTTTCGGCATTTTTGATGATCTTTATTTTGTACATCAGTTTGACGAACAGGTTCAGCACCCATGCGACGGCGCGGGGGCAGAACACGACGAACAGGACGGTAACGGGAATACAGGCATTGACGCCAAAGCCGACCCAGCCGCAGATGAAGATGGTCGTGCGGATGACCTCGTCTTCCACGCTGCCCAGTTCCCCTGCCAGAATCCCCATCACCAACCCCGCCACCACGGTGAAGGCGAGCATCTGCACGCCGTACTTGACGATCGTAATGGAGGTACTCTTGGTGCCGGGTACGCCCAGCTTATACATATAGTAGATCTGCATGGGCTGACCGCCCGAGGAGAAGGGCGTTATGCTCTCGTAATACTTGCCCGTCAGCGCGATCTTCAGATCGTTTTTAAATCCCAGGTTGTAGCCGAAGGTGCGCGTGAGCATGGTATATTTGAGCGTTTCGATGAGGAACATCGCCAAAAACAGAGCCACGGCAATGAGCATATACCACCAGTTTGTATTGGCGAGAAGTTCCTGAAAGGTGGCAAAGTCGCCTTCCTGCAAAGAGCGGCTGAGCTGAAACAGCGCATACACCACGCCGCCGATGATGACGAGGGAGATGAGAAAGCTGATCGTATTGTTGCGTTTGCGCTTTTTCAGTTCCGCTTCGGTATATTGCGGCGCTCCCTCCTGCGCTCCCGCGGCATTCGGTGCCGGCTCCGCCTGCACCTGCGCTTCCTTTTCAGCGGCGGTACCCGCGGAGATCACCTCCGCCGCACCGCGCAAGTCCGCTCCTTTGCCTGCGGCAGGCTGCCCGACGGCGCCGCTTTCGGATTCCGCCGCTTCGGCGGCGTTTTCAGGCTTTTTTTGTTCTTCCATAAATCACCGTGCGGTACGAGCCGCAAAAAAATCAATATCGTTAATTATTATACCATAAAGCGCGATTCTATTCCACCAAAACAAGGTATTCGCGCAAAATTTTTGCAAATCGTTCATTCTTTGCCGCCGCCGCGCATTTTCGCCATCAGAAACAGCGCCGCTGCCGCCACAAGCGGAGCCGCCGACATTGCGAAAAACGCCGAGCGCACAGACCCGCCCTGCGACAATGCGCCCGCCGCCGCGGGAAGCGCCGCCGCGCCGATATCCTGCGCGACCGCGAGCGAAGCGAGCATCCACCCGCCCGACCGGGGCAAAAAATCGCTCGCGGCGGACATGGCTCCCGGCGAAAGCATCCCCGTAAAAACCCCGCACAGCGCGGCAAAGGCGAGCGCCGGCAGATCGGACGGCACGAGCGCGGCGAGGATATATGCCGCCGCCGCCAACAGAGCGGAAACGCACAGGAGCAGGAGAGGGATTCGCCCCGCTCTCCGCTCGGCAGACACATACACGGCGCCGCCGACGCCGAGGCAGACGGCAAACGCCGCACAGCCGAGCATTCCGCCCGCTTCCCCGAACGTTTCCGAAGCGAAGGAGGAAATCCATTGGTTCATGACGATTTCGGTGCCGTAGCCGAAGAACACGGCGAGCGCCGCAAACAGATAAAAGGGTTTAAACGCCGCTTTGACGGGAGCGCGCACCTGCCGCGGCGGAAACTGCGCCCTTGCCAGGAGCAAGAGCGCCGCGAGCGGCACTAGGGCAAAGGCAAGAACGGCAAAATTCCACTTTTCCGCGCCGAACACGGCGACAAACGCCAGCAAGGCGAGGGAAAGCGCGACCTGCGCCCACGCATAGGCGGTGTGCAAAAGGCAGATGCCGCCGCGCCCCTCCGCCTGCGGGAGGGAATCGGCGACGCCCGTGAGGACGATCTCCAACAACCCGCCCGCAAAGGCGAACAGGACGGTTGCCGCCAGAATGCCGCCGTATTTGCCCCCTGCCGAAAACAGCCACGGAGTACAGCCGTAAAAGAGCAGACCCGCCGCCGAAAGCGCCGCCGCAAACAAGGCAAGTTTTTTACGGGAAATGCGGTCGATGAGAAAAACGAGGGAGATGTCCGCCGCCATCTGCGCGAGGAATCCCGCCGCCGTCAGCAGCCCCAGCTGCACATATGTAAAACCGTACAGGCGCATGAACGGCGCGAACAGGAGCGCCGTGACGTTGACGACGACCGCCTGGTTCGCGATGCCCGCGACGCAGGCGCGGAACGTGCGCTTTGAATCTCTTTTGTTCATAAAAATCCTTCCGAACGTACAATGGTACGCTACCATCGTATGCGGAAGAACTTTTTTTTGCCAAACGCGCACTGCCCGCGCATGCGGCGGTGCTAAACGCCGCATGGAGCGCCGCGGAAACGGATTTGCCGATTTTTAACAGCATACCGCAGATTTGTTAAATAATTGTTAAAACCGAATGCACATACGGCAAATATCCCGCGGCGGATCAGGCGGAAGAACTTGACAAACGCGGCGAAAAATGCTACTGTTTTCCCATGAGCGAAAACATTGCAGAAGTCATCGAAAAATTCGATTTTCAGGCGATCGGGGAACAGAACCCGAAAATAAAGCAGATTAAGGGCATCATCTCCAACTCCAAACCAAACCCGCACAAATTATTTGCGGCGGAGGGCATCTGGCTTTTGGGCATGTGCGAAAAGTTCGGCACGCCCGTGGACAGCCTCATCCTCTGCCCCGAGCACATCCGCACGCCCGAGGCGGCGAGCCTCGCCGAAAAGATCGCCGCGCGCGCAAACGAATTGTACACCGTTTCGGCAAAGACGTTCGAAAAGATCTCCGAGCGCGACCGCCCCGACGGGCTGTTCGCCCTCGCGCAGCTTCCAAAGCACGACATCGCCGAATTCCGCCCCGCAGACGACGCCGTCATCCTGATTCTGGACGGCGTGGAGATACCCGGGAACGTGGGCACGATGATGCGCATGGCGGACGGCGCGGGCGTGGACGCGGTGTTTTTGTGCAACCGCAAGGCGCGGCTGACGCACCCCAAGCTCATCAAA
>CAJFFD010000037.1 GCA_904373255.1 uncultured Clostridia bacterium
AGGAGGAAAAGATATGAGTACAGCGAAAAAGGCTATGCTGGCTGTGTTGCTCGCGCTGACGACCGTCTGTGCGGCGGTGTGCTCGCTTTTGTTGGCGGGTTCCGTTTCCGCGCGCGCGGAAATGTCGCAGGAAGCGTCCGCGTATGAGTCCCTGACGATCAATACAGACGCGCTTGCTTCGCAGACAGTGTACGCGGGTCACACACTTGACAATCTGAAGCCGTACCTCGTCGTAACGGCGCACGATGCGGAGGGAGAGAGCGATACGCTCGCCGATTCCGAATATACGCTTGCGGTGCAAGGCGGCGGCGAAATCGTCGTCGGATCGAATACGATCGTCGCAATGATCAATGGCGGCACGGCGAGCGGCACGTTCGACGTGGAGGCGGTTGCCGCGACGATGCAGCCGACAGATTTGAATATCGTGATGTATGAGGCGGAAGAACCGTATTGGTCGACGACGTCCGTAATGGATTTCGATTACGAGATTGATACGATGAGAAGCACCGTTTCAATTGGAGGAAGCAGCGAGCCGCTCGCAAACTATTCGCAAAATTATGAGATTTCCTTTGTAGAGCCCTTACGCCCGAAGGACGCGGTGGAGGGCGCCGCCGCTAGTTATAAGCGCTCTCTCCTCGTCGAATTTACCTATCAGGGTAAAACGATTTCCGATACGGTGGAGATCGACGTCAAATGGGATAAGCCGCTTGCGGATACCACCAAATATAGGGTCTACGGCCCTAGATCGATCAACGCGGGCAGTAAGGTTTTGAATTCTGAGTTTACCGTAACGATCATTTTTGAAAATTACGCCATGGGCAGGACGTTGAGCAGTAACGAGTTCACCGTCCGCTATCAGAAGGACGGCGAAAGCGATGAATACGTCGAGTTCGAGGATACCGTTATCTACATCGACTATGAAGAAGGCGGACAGACGTTTACATATGAATTTTCGCTCGAAAGGGTTCCGATCATCGAGGCTCCGATCGACGCGCCTATGCCCGACCAATACGATGTGAGCGAGAGGAAGTATGCGACGGACTACCGCGCCGCGCTGCAAACGTGGACATATTCTCAGTACAACAGTTCGCAGATGACGATCGACGCCCCCGATCTTGGTGAGCAGGATACGAACCCGAACGATTCGGTCATCGCTTTCACTGCGACGGATGCGGGGACGTATACGGTCACGTTCCGTGCGGAGGAGGGATTCCAATTCCGTGCCGGCAGTATTCAGCCGGGAGGGGTACCGAAAACGGCGGAGAGCGCCGACGGCTCGCAGATCATCGTCGCCGTCACCTATACATGGGAAATTTCCAAAGTTGAACTCAAGGGCGTTTCCTTTGAGCTCACGGGCGGGGAAACGGTATGGATTTACGACGGCGATGACGAAGCACATGCTCCCACGAATCTCGTCGCCAAGGGCGTCGGCTCGGAAGCGGACGGCATCGATTTGGGTTCCGCAGGCAGCGGCGAAGACGGCAAGGTTGTCTATACATACAACTATACGGGAACGCCGAACACGGGCAGCTCGTGGGCGGCGGGTACCTCCATGCCCACGGACGGCGGCGAGTACACCGTCAACGTGACCCTTTCGGGCATGAAGAACTACAAAGATTATACGACGAAGACGGGCGCAGGCGAAATCGGCTTTACGATCAAGCGCGACTCCGTCGCGGTTCCGACGGCTGACAAAACGGAGTTTTTCTATGATAAAAATCTGCAGGGCCCGGAGATCACAGACCACGGCAATCCTTCGCTGTATGTGACGGATAATACCAAGCAGACGGCCGTGGGGGACTATCAGTCTACGTTTACGCTCAACACGCCCTGGAACCATTATTGGGTAGGGCAGGCTGAAGGCGAAGCCGTGTATGTCATCAAATGGTCGATCAAGGCGGCGGACAACACCCTCACGCTCGAGGCGACGAACGGCGTATACGACGGTACGAAGATCGTTCTGACCCCGACCTTTACGTTCGGTTCGGCGGATGTCATTATCTACGAATGGCAGTACAGGGCATACGGCACCGACGAGAGCGCATGGTCGTCTTATGGCGGCGATCCTCGTACAGATGCCTCCCCGAACGCGGGCTATTACCGCGTGAAGGGCACGATGCCTGCGGATTTGGACGGCAACTACAATGCTGTAACGACAACGGATTGGACGGAGGTGCAAATCGAGCGCGCCGAAGTCGAAAATCCCACGCTCTCCGGCTGGGAAACCTTTGCATACAACGGCAGCACCCAAAGGCCGACTATTCCCACAAGCGCAGCCTTTGTTAGCAGCGGCGACACAGAGGCCACGGATGCGGGGCAGTATACCGTCACCTTTACGCTGAACTACAACTACCGCTGGACGGGCGAGGAAAACGAAAGCACTTCCCGCACCCATTCTGCGACATGGCAGATCAAGCGCGCGGTCTTTGCTAAGCCCGAGCTCAGCAAGGATACGTTCGTATACAGCAGCGGGGTCACCGTCAACATTTCGGAGTACATCAACGGCTACGTCGAAGGCGAGTCGCCGTATGGATTGAGCGACGACACCTCGAAAACAAATGCGGGCGATTACTCCGTAACGCTGACCCTCAATAAGAACTACTGCACGCAGGCAGGCGAGCAGACCAATTTCAGCGATGAGGAATACACCTATTCTCTGCCTTGGCATATCCAAAGGCAGGGCGTGGCAAAACCCTCGGAGATTCAAAAGGACTTCTACAATAATACGGAGAAAGCATATTCCGAAAATTCTCCCGCCTACGATGTAGCGGGTTATAAACAGGGCGATGCTTCCCCCACGCCGATCGATGCGGGCGTGTACGACGTCGTTTTCAAGCTTGATTCCAACTATTGCTGGGGCGCTGACGGCAGCGGCAAGACGGACGACTTTACCCTCACGGGCGGCATGGTCATCAAACGCGCCACCGTTGAGGCGAACCCCGAAATGGAGGGCAAAAATACTGACGGCGCGCTGGCAGACGGCACCTATAATGAGAAGGATCAGACAAAGACCGCGACGGGTTATGACGACGAAACGATGAAAGTAACCGCGGCGCCTGTGGAGAGCGGTGATACGATCACGCAGAACGTCAACGGCAGCCAAGTTACGTTCAGCGCGAAGAACGCAGGTTCGTATACCATTACGTTCGAACTGCGCGATTCGAAAAACTACACCTGGGCGGGCGGCATCACCGATCCCACGAAGGAAAATAAACCCACAATCGTCTTCACCTGGACGATCAATAAGGCGCCGAACGCCGTTCTGGCCGAAGACGGTACCTACGCGGGTTGGAAGTACGGCGAAGCCGTCACGGAAATTTCTACGCTCGGCTTGTCCGCCGAGTTCGACGACGAGTTGCTGAACGACGGCTATTTCGTCTACGAGTATTTCGCAAAGAGCGACGCCTCTTTCGCAAGCCCGATCGCAATTTCTCCCGAAACGCCCGTGGGCAACTATGTCCTGCGCGTCACGATTAAAGAAGGCGACAACACGTTTGCGGCGGTGCGGCCTTTCGATTTCACCATCGAAAAGAACACCGTGTCCATCAAGGGCCTCGCGAGCATCGAAGACCCCGAGCTCGGCAATAAGGATAATTGGTTCTACCGCGATTCGCTCGATAACCACGCCCTTACCTATCTCGCCATGGTCGGCGAGACGGACATCACCAATGTTGAAACGCAGGTGAAGTACTACCGCGTGACCACGGGCGGCAACGAACCGATTACCCGCGAAGAACTCGCCACGGCGGATGCGGGAAAATACAAGGTCGTCATCGAAATCGCCGACACCGCCAACTATACGGGCGATTCAAAAGAAATCGAGTTCACTATCCATAAATTCAAGGTCGACGTCCCTGTATTTGCCGACTCGCAGGATCGCCTGCACGAATACGACGAGGGGGATGTTGACGGGTGGAAACCCGAGATCCCCGAGCCGACGGAAGAAGACCGCGGCGCGGTGTGGGAGGTCGATTGGCTCTTCGACGGCAATTCGAAAGACGTCGGCAATTATTGGTTCACCCTCACGTTGACCGAGCCGGACAACTACGAGTGGGGCGAATGGACTCCGTCGAAAACGCCCGGCGGGGAAGGGCAGGACGAAGTCGCGGGGGCGGTCGCAAAGCTCTGGTTCCGCATCACGCAGACGCAGTTTGACATGAATCTTTCCCTCGCCGGTTGGACGTACGGCACAGAGCACAGCCAGCCTTCGTATACGCACCCCGAGGGCGAAATTCCCAACGAATCTATCACCTTCAGCTTTACAGGTACGCCGAACGGCGGCGGCAGCTTCAACGAGAGCGGCACGCCCGATATGGTCGTATGGCCGACGCAGGCGGGCACCTATACGCTGAAAGTTTCCATTAAACCGTACGGGAACTATGACTACGGCACCGACACGGTCGAATTTACAATCGCCAGGGCAACGCTCACGCTTAAAGCGGATGTCGGCACCAAGGCGGTCTACGGCTCGTCACCGAGCAGCTGGGCAGGGTATGTCCTCGTCGGCGGCTTGGTCGAGGGCGATGACCTTGAAGATGTTCTCGCGGGCGTTGTATCCGAATTTACCTATTCCGCACCCGGCTATACGGCGGGCGTAAGCGGCGTCGGCAAATACGACGTTGCAATGGATTCCTCCGTCAAAGAGGTGGCGAACTACACGCTTACATTTGACGACGCGACGGGCGCGCTCGAAATCACCAAACTCGCGCTCAAGGGGACGATTCAGAACCCTGTAGGGGATGACCTCATCTATTCGAACACCGCGAAGGAGTCGGAGTTTATTCCCGACAACCTCGTCGGCGATGACGAACTCGTGTTCTCCTACGCCTATTATAAGTTGGACGACGTGGCGGAAGAGCCGATCAACGTCGGCACCTATTACGTCGTTGTCACCCTGACGGGCGGCGCGGACATGGGGAACTATTCCTTCAGCGAAACTTCTTTCAAGGATACTCCTTTCACGATCGTCCCGAGAGAGCTTACGCCCGTTTGGGATGAAGAAACGCTTTCCTATACCTACGGCGAATCGGCAGACGCGCGCGTGACCTTCCACGAGCTTATTTCGGGCACGTCCGCGGGTGAAGTGTTTACCTATGCGAAGCAGGAGGGCGACGACGCTGACTACAGCGGCGACGACTTCCCCGTCAATGCGGGCGCTTACACCGTCACCGTCGCATTGGGCAACCCGAACTACACCTTCAGCGATTCGGCGGAGCTTGTAAAGGATTACGTCATCAAAAAGGCGACGCTCACCCTCACGGCGAAGGATGTTTCCGTTACCTACGGCGACCCGATCAAAAAAGAGCAGTACGGCTTCACCGACGGCGGCATCATCAATAACGACCTCGTGCAGGATACGATCGACGGCGTGCTCAGCGGCATTACGCTCGAATATTGGGCGGGCGTGAGCGGCGGCAAGGTATATGCCGCGGGCGACCCCGTGAATGGCTCGTACATCGTCACGATCGAAAAATTCGATCTCCCCAACTATACGGTTGACCCCAAGGCGGGCAAGCTCACGGTCAACAAGCGCGCGCTCACCGTGACGATCACCGCGCCCGACCAGACCTATACGGGCAATCGGCTCGAGCCGACGATTTCGCTCGGAAATCTCTTTGCAGCAGGCGACGAGGGCAGGGAGGAAGAATTCTACACAGCCACCTATACAAAGGGCGGCAAGGCCGCTGACCCCATCGACGAAGGCTACTATATCGTCACTGTGGCGCTGAGCGCAGAGGGCAGCAAAAACTATAGTATAAATGAAGAGACCTCGACGCTGAGCGCAACCTACAAAATTCTCGCGGCGGATATGGAGGTCAGCATCGACTCGCCGGCGCCTCTGCCGTACATCGGCGCCGAATACGACATTAAGACGGAGACGGGCGCAGACGTTGTGCTCGAGAACGACCGCGACAAAAACGGCGTGCAGTGGATCTTCAGCCTCAATTCGGATTTCTCAGACCCGATCAAATCGCTCATAGACGTTGCGGAGGACGGCGAATACACCGTGTACTACAAGGTGACCGCTCCCAACCACAAGGAAGAGACAGGGGAAATTACATTCACCATCACCCGCGCGACGCTCACCCTCACCCCGAACGGCACGTCGGCGATCTACGGCACGGAAATCGGCAATATCAAATGGGATGCCGACGGCGACCCGCTGAACGACTTTATAGACAGCGGCCTGTGGGGAGACGACAAACTCGCAGACGTGCTCGCGGGCGTAACTTTCGGTTATGAGGCGGTCGGCTATGAGGCGGGCAGCACGAGCGGCGGCGTCGGCAACTACGACGTGAAGATGACGGTGAATACCGAAGCCGCCACGGGTCTGCGCAACTACGTGCTCGCCCCGCAGACGGGGAAAGGCGTATTCGAAGTCACGCCGCGCCCGATCACCGTGGACATCGACTATAAGAGCGCGACCTACGGCATCACGGCGGACGAGATGAACGAGCAGCTCTTCTCCAAGGTGCGCACGGGCGAAGGGTACAACGATCTCTACACGGGGGACGACCCCGCGAAGATCTGGTCTCTCGAGATCTATGCGGAGGACGATTCCAAAGGCTCGGCGATCACCGGTTCGGCGGCACCCAAGGCAGGCACCTATTACATCTACGGCAGACATCTGAACGGCGATAGCGACCTCGGCAAAAACTACGATGTCACCTTCTGGGGGCAGGAAGCGTCCGGCGGCGGCTACAATGCGAAAGACCGCGCCAGGTTTGTCGTCACCCCGATGAGCGTTGTCATCTCGCTGAAGCCTGTTTCTGCTGCGGCGGATTATCTCGATTACAACGGGGAAGGCAAGCAATATGAGGCGAACCTGCAGACGCAGGGCGTCAACCTGCGATTTGAAATCAAATATTGGCTGTATGACGCGGAGGAATCGACTGCTACGACCGATTTGCCCGTCAACGCGGGGCATTACTGGGTCAAGGCAACGATTATCGGCTCGGATGATGCGAACAACTACACGATCGGCAAAGGCGTCAGCGCGGATTTCTGGATTCAGAAAGCCAATTACAAGTGGGTCAACGACGTCCGCGACGCAGGCTTCGACGAGACCGAGTTCACCTATAACGGCGCGGTGCATGAGCCGATACTCAAAAATGCCGGTATGATTGCTGCTGGCGCGGACGGCGTCGAAGTGACCGTATCGTATGATGTCACGGGAGGCGATTACGATGAACTTCGCAACGCAGGCACCTACGAATATACGGCGACCTTCAAGGTTACAAGTCCCAACTATAACCAAATCGCGCCGGTCACGCGGACGATCACGATCAAACCGTACACCTTGACGAAGGAGGATGTCACCTGGTCGACAGGGGATGACGGCTATTCCTTCGTATATGCGGGCGAACCTTTGGATGGCCGCGTTTCCGCCACCTATAAGCCGTTCAATGAAAAGGGCGAAAAGGCGGGCGAACCTGTCAAACTCGAAATCAGCCCGCGCAGCGGTCGCATATTCCGCGATGTCGGGGATTATATCTTCGAGGTGGACGGAGTAGACGAGCTGAACAAGAACAACTATACATTTAACAGCAACAGTTTATGGCAGGAATATTCCATCACCCGCCGCGAAGTGTGGATCGAAGCGTCCGACTACACCGATACTTTGTACTACGGCGATTCGATCCCCGTGTTCGGTTGGGATTACATGGAAGGCAAGGGCGACGGAAGGTTCTATGACGTCGACGGAGTCAAAATTACCGTAAGCGGCTACAAGGGCAATGAATTGATCGCGCAGGGAAGTGAGGCGGGCGACGGCTACGTCACGCGCGTCAGCTTGATTGAGCCCGTTGAAGGAATGTTGAAGAACTACACGATCAACGGCGTCGCCGGCGAAAATTGGCGGAGCTGGGTGAGCAATGCAGACTACGAAGGCACGCTGAAAATTTCGCCCCGCCCCGTTTCTTTGCAGGAAGGGGATGTAATTCTCAAAGATCAGGGAGCGCTGACCGCGGTCTATACGGGCGAGGCTTATTCTGCTCTTGTCCGGGATTTGACGGATGTTTACGGGGACGACCTGAGCTCGCTGGTGTTCGTATACACCTATTCGGGTACGACGAAGGCGGGCGTGGAGTACAAGGAAACCACGACCCCGCCGACGGAAGCGGGCGACTACAAGGTCGTCATAACCCTGGCGGCTTCGGGCGGCAAAAACGCCAACTATACGCTGACCGAAAATTCTTTCGATTTTATCATTGACCCTGCGGACTTTACGGATGTCACGGTTGTGGGCAGCGAAGGCATCGTCTACAACGGATTCAATTACTACTTCCTCGAAGAGCACAAGACGGCAGACGGCGCGGACGCCGCCAACGACAGTTTCCTTCTCGCTTCGCACACGGCTACGGCGGTCAACAATCAGCAGATCAGCTGGACGTTCAGCCTCACCGGAGGGGATTTTGCAGATGCGATCCGCTATCTGACCGAAGTAAACGACACCGACAGCAATATCGCAACGGCAGACGCCTACACCGTGCATTATAAGGTGAGCGCGCCCAACCACAACGATTTCACCGGTACGTTTACGGTAAAGATCGGCCGCGCGGAGAACAGCTGGAAGACGGAATACGCGCACGAAGGCTGGGCGTACAAGGGCGACGACACCGCGGCGAACCCGCAGTTCGAATCGCTCGAGCCGACCACCGCTCCCGTGGCGCAGTTCGGCGCCGAAGGCGTGACCTACAAGTATTACGAAACGCGCACGGGCGAAGAGGGTTTGTACATTTACGATGACGAAATCCTTGAGCCGAAGGTTTTCTTCAACAACGATACGCCCGCGGGCACCTACTATGTGGTCGCAAGCATCGAGGGCACGGAAAACTACACCGACCTTACTTTCGACGGCACGATCGTCGTCAAACAGCACACGCTGTCCCTGGCATGGCAGTACGGCCGCCTGACCGCCGACGATCAGGCCGAGATCACGCAGAACGTGATCGAAGGCTACGACACGTGGCTACGACACGTCGATCATGGAATACGTGACGACGGATGGTCTGACGGACGTACAGCGCGAAGAGGGCAGGATCACCGCCGAAGTGGTGTATGTGATCGGCACATATTCGGTAACCATAGGTCTGACCGACGACAATTACTGCTGGGCGGACAACATCGTCGACGCGGGCAGCGAAGGCAGAAGAAACGCGATCATCCGCTTCACGGTCAGCGAGTTGGAGAATACAGTCGTAATCGAAATTTCGGCAAGCTGGACGTACGGCGACGAGGTAACGCAGAAAATCGTCCAAGGGGCAAGTCCGGAAGAGGGGTATATCGTTTCGATCGCGGCGTCCTCCATCAGAGACAACGACGCGGGCGCAAACGTTTCCATCAGCTATGCCGCCGCGCAAGAGGGCGTCACGGAAGGCAGCGACTCCGCTTTGCGGTACAACTCCGGGCTGCCGGTCAATGCGGGCGATTATTGGCTCCGCGTCATCGTTACGGGCGAAGATTCGTACGGCGTGGGCGAAGAATATGCAAAGTTTACCATCCACAAGCGCAAGCTCGCGGAGCCGGGCGCACACGAAGGCGGCTTCACCTACAAAGGCAGCGTGCAAAGTTATGAGCCGGAGTTCGGCGCCGGATTCGTGGTTTCGGGCAACAACGTCCTGTACACCCTCCCCAACGGAACGCAGGAAACGGTCGCTGTGCTTTCGGGCAACTCCTACGTCAATGCGGGCAGTTATACCGCGACGGTTTCGCTGACCGATGCGGCCAAGAACAACTACGCATGGGAGACGAACGGAACGGAAGACCTGACCTTCGCATGGAGCATTTCCAAGCAGGTGCTCGACGCCCCCGTATTCGCGGCAAAGGACGGGCTGGGCGGCAGCGCTTCGCTTACGACGACCTACGACCCCGCCACGACTTCGTGGCTGCTCGAAGGGTTCAATGCGGACATCATGGGCATAGAGGAAAACACGGATGCCTATTATACGCTGGTAGACGGCAAGCCCGCCATGGCGGCTTCCGACGCCGGCACGCATACCTTCGTGTTCAACATCAAAGCGTCGGGCGGCGTATATAACTATTATTGGAAGGGGCAGGCCGCCTCGGCAGACGGCGGCACCGTGTCCGTCACATGGACGATCAACCCGTTTGAATATTCGGCTTCCGATCTCGAATCGGAGCACGGCATTACCTTCGGAGATGCTTCCGTAGAATACAACGGGCGCGCGCAGTCGATTGCAATTTCGGGTTCGCTGCCCGAGGGCGTCGCAGTCGAGTACAGCGGCAGCGCGACCGATGTTACGGGTGCGGAAGGCGTCGCCATAACGGCGAAATTCGTCAGCACGAACGGCAATTACACGGTCAAAGAGGATGACAATACTCTCACCGCAACGCTCGTCGTAACGCCGAAGATCCTCGCCGCGGAAAACCTCGTATGGTCGGGCGCGTCGTCGGCTTATACGTTCACTTACACGAATGCGTCGCAGGCAGACAGAGTGCGCGTCACGTTTACGGGCGTCGACGGCTCGAGCAACAATGTTCCCGTCGCGATTGCGGATTATACCCCGTTCAGCGGCAGTGCGGAAGCGTCCGGATTTGTCAATGCGGGCACATACGTCTTCACCCTCGATTACGAAGGGTATACCGATAGCAACTATCAGCTGCCGGAGGGCGTCGAACAGGAGTACGTCATCGAGCGTGCGCAAGTCACCGTCTATATCGGCGACCAGTTCGCAACCTATAACGGCAAAGCACAGCAGGCAGAGACCGACAACTATTGGGCGGACGGAAGCCGCTATCCCGACTTTACCGCAGCGCTTGAATTTGCGCTCTATCAGCGCAGCGAAGGCGAAAACCGCGGCGACGCCACGTTTACCGACGTCGGCAAGTACGACATCCTGCTTTCCGCAGAGAGCGCCGCGGCACTCGAGGTAAACTATGATGTAACGGTCGAAGCGGGCGAGTTCACCGTCGAAAGGGCGCAGCTCTCCGTCGAAGTCGACGAGAGCGGCCATACCTACGGAGACAGCGCGCTCGGCGAATGGAACCACGAAATCGAAGGCGAGATCTTCGCCGGAGATGAAGACAGGGTATTTACGCTTGCTGAGTTGGCGCAGGCGTCGGACGGCGGGTTGTACATCGCCGACGCGGGCGTCTTCTATATCGAATATCAATTGGGCGACCGCGCGGCCAACTACGAGATCACCTTCAACGGAGTGCTCGCGGAAACGAGTAAGGGCAATGCGGCGGAGTACGTCGTATCCCCTCGGGAAGTGACTGTCCGCGTCACCGCGCCGGACGGGTTGGTCTATACAGGCGAAAAGGTGCAGGCGGCAACGTTCACGGACGACCTGCTCGAACGCGACAAGGGCAAATACATCGTGCTGACCTATGCGGGTACATCGTTCAAGGGCGATCCGTACAGCGGCACGGATACCCCTGTGGATGCGGGCAACTATACCGTCACGGCGGCTCTTTCGGAGGATTGCACGAACTATGTGCTGTCGGCGGAATCCTTCCTGACGGACGGGTTTGCCGTCGCAAAGGCGAGCGTCGCAACGCCCGAACAGACGAACGATTTGTATTACAATGCGGATGTGCAGGAGCCCGTGTTTGCAGAGGATTCCCTGTATAGTCACGGCGAAATCGAGTCGAAGACGGACGCCGGCACCTACTATGTGCAGTTCACGCTGACCAATGAGTATAACTACGCCTGGGCGGAAGGCAACGGCAGTGCGTCGCTCGAGGTCGCCTGGACGATCCGCCAGGCAACGGAAGATCAGTTCACGGTCGTCTGGGGCGAAATGAGCGGCTGGCAGTACGACGGCGCCGCGCATACCCCGAACGGCACGGTAACGATCGAGTTTACGGGCGGCAATTCCGTCGAACTTTCCACTTCTTCGTATCGGTATCAGTATGCGCTTGCAGACAGCGGAGCGTACGGCACCGAGCCGTATGCGAACGTGGGCGACTACCTGGTGCGCGTGTATGTATTTGAAACGTCCAACTATGTCGCGAAGATTTCCGATGCGGTTTCGTATACCGTCACCCCGGCGGTCTACGATTTGAGCGGCATCGCCTTCGAAGACGGCAGCGGCGTGTACAACGGTTCGGCGCACATCCATGCGGTGACCGGCAATCTGCCCGTCGGGGCGGACGGCATCGCGGTGCAGGTGACCTATTCCTATGCCATCGCCGATGTGCCGTACGATTCGATGACCGACGCGGGCGTCTATACCGTGACGGCGACCTTCACGACCGCGAGCGGAAACTATGTATTCGAGGGCGAAGCGGAAAAACTGCAGAGGACGGCGCAATACACCGTCGCGCAGGCATCGGCGCAGATCTCCTGGAACATCGAGGGCGGGTTCGAATACGACGGCGAAGAGCATTCGTATTCCGCAACCTACCGCAACGTGTTCGGCGAAGACGTCGGGCTGACCGTCACGCTGACCGCGGGCGGCGCGGCGTATAAAGACGCGGGCGACTATACCTTCACGGCAAAATTTGCAACCGAAGACGAGGCGCGCAACTACAGCCTGAACGAGGACACGGCGGAGCGCAGCATTCTCGTCCGTACCGTCTCCGTGCGGTTCGGCAGCACCTCCTTCACTTACGACGGAACGGCGAAACGCGTTTCGGCAGAGCTTACCGACGAAGTGGCGCTCAAAGACGGGGTCACGGTTTCCCTGATTTATTCGGGCACGCCGTTCGGCGACCGCACCTTTGCAACGGGTTCGGCTGCGCCGAGCATGGCGGGCAATTACACCGCAACGGCGGCGCTCGGCAACACGAACGGAAACTTCGTCCTCGCGGGCGGAACGCAGTCGTTCACGATCGCGAAGGCGCGCGTCAGCGTCCCCGAAATCGGGTCGAAGCCGTTCAACAACGAAACGCAGACCGCGGAAGTACCCGAAAACGAACTGTATACCGTCAGCAAAAACGAGGGCGGCAAGGATGTCGGCGTTTATACCGTCGAATTGCTGCTCGTGAATGCGGACGACTACCTGTGGTATGACGGGGCTGAATGCGACGGCGCGGATTATGCGGCTCAATGGAATATCCGTCAGGCGGTTTACGGCGAGGATTACACGATCGAAAATCCCGTCTATGACGGAGAGTATGTATATGACAACACGGGCAAAGCGCCCACGGAACACGCGTCTGTCGTGTTCGCAACGGGCAGCACCCCGATCGTCGGCAGCGGCGAATACGATCCGCTCACGACGCCGATCCGCTATGCCTATGCCATGGTCGAAAAGGAGGAAGACGTTCCCGCAACGGGCGACTTCATCTACGACCGGCCGGTGAACGCGGGCATCTATAAGGTGGTGGCGTTCGTTCCCGCAACGCTGAATTACACGGAAGGGTATAACCTGGACGACATGAGCGTGCTCATCATCGAAAAGGCGGAGTACGACATGACGGGCGTGAGCCTGGAAAGCGGCGCTTCGTTCACCTACGACGGCACGGCGCATGCGCCTTCGCTCGTCGGCACGCTGCCCACCGGTTTGGACAATGTTCGCGTGGAAGCGGGCGAATATACCTTCGTCAAGGACGGGGAAACGGTCGGCAGCGCAGTCAATGCAGGCACCTATACCGCAACGCTTTCCTTCACGACTTCCAGCCCCAACTACTATGCCCCCGAACCGATTTCGGCGGAATTCACGGTCGAAACGCGGGTACTTACCGCCGAAGACGTGCTTTGGGAAACGGGCAGCTTTACCTACAACGGAACCGATCAGATCGGGGCAGTCCGGGCGTACTTCCTCAATATCGAAGGCGATAAGGTCTGGCTCGAGGTCGGCATCGAAAGCTACATCCCCGTCGGCGAAACAAGCACCCTGGCGGATACCGTACAGTTCCTCAACGCAGGTACATACGAGTTCGCCGTGCAGGAAACGAACAGCGGCAACTATGTTTTCGATTCAGACGAGCGCATTACGCTGGTCATGGGCAGAAGCGAGATCACCGTGGAAATCGGTGCATTGAGCGGCAAGTACAGCGGCGCAGAGCCGTCCGATGTCGGAACCATCACGGTTACCGTTACTTCGGAAGACAGCTATTTCAACAACGACGATCTCGGCGTTATTCTGGAAAAGGATGCGGGTGTCACCGTCGGAAGTTATGCGGTCTTCATCGCAGAATGGGGCAATACCAACTATATCATCACCAATGCCGGCAGCGCGCGCGGCAGTTACACGATCGAGCCGAAGCCGATCACGGTCGGAGTTTCGGTGAACGCAGGGCTTGTATACGACGGAACGCAGAAAGCTGCGTCCTGGACGATCGATCCGGGCGAGTTCGTGGATGGCGAAGGGCTGGACGACGTCACCGTCACGCTGGTTTACAGCGGTACGGAGAACAGCGGCGAAGAGTGGTACGGAGCGCAGGCGCCTGTCAATGCAGGGCAATATACGGTCAGCGTTCGCCTGACGTCTGAAAACTATGAGCTTGACAGCGCGGTTCAGCCGCTCGGTTTCACCATCAGCCGTGCCAAACTCGCGTTGCCTACGCTGGCGGATTCCGGATTGCAGAATATTTCGAGCGTCGAAACGGGCGAATGGGAAACCGTAACGCTCGATGGTTACGATTCGCGCCTTATGGGCATCTTGAGCAGCGGAATGGTCAACATGACGGTAGACGCCGAGGGCAAAGTATCGTTGCTGGCAAACGATGTTGGTACTTATAACATATCGGTTTATCTGAAAGATACAAACAACTATGAATGGGCGGAGCAGTCGTCTGAACCCGGCACCCCCGCGGTGGCGAACATATCGCTTTCGTGGACGGTCGAAGACGCTGCCGAGTCGATGGTCTGGCTGATCGTTACGCTGTCCGTCATACTGGCTGCGGAAATCGTCCTCCTGGCGGTTGCGATACGCCGCGGCAAAAAGAACAACGGCGGCGACGGCAGCGACGGTACGGATGAAAACGACGGCGGGAACGGCGGCGACGGCGAGGAGACGCCTGCCGACGGTGCCGCGGGCGAAGAGTCCGCCGGTGCTGCAGGCGAAGCCCCCGCGGGTGAAGAACCCGCGGGCGGGGAGCCTGCCGCGGATGCAGGCGAAGCTGCGGCTGCGCCGGCGGTCAGTGCCGCCCCGCGTCCCGTGAAAGCATATTCGTTTGCACCGCTCGCCATGTTGCTGTTCGTGCCGGTCGGGCAGATCGGCGCCATAGCCGCCCTGGGCGCGGCGTGCGTGGTGTTTGCTGTGTGCGACATCGTGGCATTCGTGCGCAGCGGCAAAAAGGCGAAAGAGGAACCCGTGCAGGAGCAGCCTGCCGAAGAACCCGCCCCCGAGCCGATCGCCGAGCCTGTGGCAGAGCCGGAACCCGAGCCGGTCGCGGAAATCGCGGAAGAACCTGTCCCCGAACCGCTGCCCGAGCCGGAACCCGAACCTGTGCCGGTTGCAGAGGCGGCGGAGGACGACGAGGACGAAAATGCGTTCGCATTGATCGGTGCGGACGGGAAGGTGCTGATCCGCTACGATTACAGCTTCCGCGCCAAACTGATCCAGGCTTCCGCCGAGGTTCAGGATTGGTACGGCGAACTGTCCGACGAATTCCTTTCCTATGCCAAGGTCAAGAGCGCAGAGAGCTGGAAGCAGGTTCGCTTCTATAAGGGGCGCATTCCGCTGGCGATCGCGCTGTTCAAGGGCAAAAAACTCTGCATCGCTTTCGCTCTCGATCCGAACGACTACGAGGACACCAAATACCACGGCGAGAATATGTCCGACGTCAAGCGTTTCGCAAAGACGCCGATGCTTCTCCGCATCACGTCGAGGCGCCGCGTGGGGTACGCGAAGTATCTGTTCGCGCAGCTCGCCGAAAAGTACGGATTCATCAAAAACGAGCCGACGCCAACCGAGCATTTCCTGCCGTACGAGCCGACTGAGCAGCTCATCGAAGAGAAGCTGGTCAAAGTTCTTGCCAGCGACGATATATCCGATCTGACGCAGGTCGTTAAGGCGGATGTCGGCGATATTATTCAGGGAGACATCGAAATGCGCGCGGTTTCCGTACCGGGCGCGGAGGACGAAGTCGCGGCAGATTCCGCCGCAGACGAGGACGACGACAGCGACCTGATGGTATTCGGCGACGATGACGAAGAAGAATCGGATATGATTCTGGCGGATACGGGCAACGGCATAACGAAGATATTGGTTCGCTACAATTACAGTTTCCGTGCGCGGCTGATTCAGTCGTCAGCGGAGGTGCAGTCGTATTACGGGCAGCTGATCAACGAAATCTCCGCTTATAGCGGTCTGAAAACGAAGATCAGCTGGCGCCAGGAGCGCGTTTATTCCGGCAGGAAAACCGTTGCGTACATGTTGTTCAAGGGCAAAAAACTCTGTATTGCGTTTGCGCTCGACCCCGCCGAATACAGCGAAACAAAGTATCGCGGCTTGGATATGTCGAACGTACGGCGGTTCGAAAAAACCCCGATGCTGTTGAAGGTCGTTTCCGAGCGAAAGGTTCGCTATGCAAAATATCTGCTTTCCCGCGCCTGCGAGAAATTCGGACTGGAAAAGACGGGCGAAGCCCCGGATACGGAATTTTCTCTCCCGTACCGCACGACGCCCGAACTGATCGCAGACAGCCTTGTCAAGGTCATGTCGAGCGGGGAAGGCGGCGAAAGCATTCCCATGGAGCAGGCAGACATTGCCGCTCTCATCCGCGACCGCATCACCATGCGCGAGGCGCAGATGGCGATTACCGACGAAATGGCTGAATCGCTGGTCGAAGAGATCGGCGGGGAGCAGGAACCTGCGAAGGAGGCGCCGACCGCGGATTTGCAAACCGAAGAAGTTCCCGCGGCGGATGGCGCGGCGGAAACCGCCGAAGCGGCAGCGCCTGCCGGGGAAACAACGGCGACAGGGGAGACGGTGCCCGGCACCATGCCTCCGCCGTCCGCACCCGCCCGTCGGGAAGCGGTGCGCAGAGAACCGGCTTCTGCCGGCAAGGGCAAGCGCGGCATCGTAAACATCGATTCGCTCTCGCGTGCGTTCGCCCCGAACGACGTCGTCAATCTGGAAACCTTGCGCAAAAAGAAGATCGTTTCGCCCAAGGTGTCAAGCGTCAAAGTTCTGGCGCGCGGCGTACTCGATAAGCCGCTGATCGTCGAAGCGAACGATTTCTCGATGGATGCTGTCAAGATGATTCTTTTAACGGGCGGCAAAGTCCGCCGTATCCGCTGAACAGCGGCGGAAAAATAAGGCGGAGCTTTCCGCTCCGCCCGAAGATCCGAAAGGCAAAAAGCTGTAACATACAAAACGCCGCGCCCGCGGTACTGCGGGCGCGGCTCTCTTTTCAATCCGTTCGTTCCGCCCGCGGGGCAAGGCTCGCCCCGCGGGCGGATTTTCGAAAACAGCGCCGTTTCCGGCGGTGATTTTTGCAAAAAACAGCCGCCGAATCGTTGACAAACGGCGCGCGTTCGTATATACTATAATTACAATTGAAAGACGGGCAAAAATACAAGATATTGTGTTTTTCTCGAAGGGCTTTCCGCTACTGGTGGAACAGCGGGCAACCGCAGGGGAACGGAAAGCGCGATCGCCGACCACCTGGGCAGTTTTCTTTGGAAGCTGCCCGTTTTTTATACACAAAAACAGAGAGGTGAGTGCTATGCAGACGAAATTCAAAGGCGGAAAATACGAATCGTGCATCGATGTGCGCGATTTCATCCAGACCAATTACGCGCCCTACGAGGGCGGCGCGGAGTTTTTGTGCGGCCCCACGGCGCGCACGTCCGCGCTGATGGGCAAGGTGAACGCCCTCTTAAAGGCGGAGAGCGAAAAGGGGGGCGTGCTCGACGTAGACACCGAGCGGGTATCCTCGCTTCTGACCTATCCCGCGGGCTATATCGACCGCGAAAACGAGATCATCGTCGGCTTGCAGACAGATGCGCCCTTAAAGCGCGGCGTCAATCCGTTCGGCGGTATCCGCATGGCGCGGCAGGCGTGCGAGGCGTACGGCTACAAGCTTTCCGACCTCGTCGAAACGGAGTTCAGTTATAAGACGACCCACAACGACGCCGTCTTTCACGTCTATACCGACGAGATGAAGGCGGTGCGGCATGCAGGGCTTCTGACGGGACTGCCCGACGCCTACGGCCGCGGGCGGATCATCGGCGATTACCGCCGCGTCGCGCTGTACGGCGTGGATAAGCTCATCGAGGAAAAGATGAAGGACAAGCGCGCCTACGGCGAAAAGCTGATGGACGAAAACAACATCCGCACCCTCGAAGAGCTGTACAAGCAGATCGACTTTCTGAAAAAACTCAAGGACATGGCGCTCCTGTACGGCGCGGACATCTCCAAGCCCGCGCAGAACGCGAAGGAAGCGATTCAGTGGACATACTTTGCCTATCTCGCGGCGATCAAGGAACAGAACGGCGCGGCGATGAGCCTGGGCAGGGTTTCCACCTTCTTCGACATCTATATCGAGCGCGACATTGCGGACGGCGTCCTTACCGAGGAAACCGCGCAGGAACTCATCGACGATTTCGTCATCAAACTGCGCATCACCCGCCAGCTCCGCACGCCCGAATACAACGACCTGTTCGGCGGCGATCCCACCTGGACGACGGAGAGCGTCGGCGGCATGGGGGAGGACGGCAGAACGCTCGTCACCAAAACCTCCTACCGCATGAACCCAACCTCACAGTGCTGTGGTCGGAACGCCTGCCCGAAGCCTTCAAAAAATTCTGCGCGAAGGTTTCCGTCGATACCGACTCCATTCAATACGAAAACGACGATCTGATGCGCCCGATCTTCGGCGACGACTACGGCATCGCCTGCTGTGTCTCCGCGATGAAGATCGGCAAGCAGATGCAGTTCTTCGGTGCGCGCTGCAACCTCGCCAAGCTCCTGCTGCTCGCCCTCAACGGCGGCAAGGACGAAAAGAGCGGCAAGCAGCTCGGCCCCGAAGGGGAGAGCTTTACCGGTGCGCTCAACTACGACAAGGTGCGCAAGGCGTATCACAAGTATATGGAATGGCTGTGCCGCCTGTATGTGAACACCCTCAACGTCATTCACTACATGCACGACAAATATGCCTACGAAAAGATTCAGATGGCGCTGCACGATACGGAGGTCGAGCGCTTCCTCGCCTGCGGCGTGGCGGGGCTGTCCGTCGCGGTCGATTCGCTGTCC
>CAJFFD010000038.1 GCA_904373255.1 uncultured Clostridia bacterium
AAAACAGGTACACCTTTGGGTAAAAATTTTCGTTCGCCGATACAAATTCACTGCGCGGGCGCGAGGTACGACCGCGCAAACGTTTCAAAACAGGGAAGCAACCCATGCCGACAAAAAGAGGGCGACGGGGATGACGACCATGTGCGCGACGTAGACGAACGCCGCATGCCTGCCGATGAAGCAGACGCCCGAATTCCACGCGCCGTCCAGCGGGGCAAGCGCGTATTTTGCGGAGGAATGGTAGACGAGCCGCCCGATCGCCCCGCCGACGAGGATGAGCGCCGCAAACGGCAGAACGGGGAAATAATCGCCCGAATACCGCGAAAAGTTGAATCCGTCGATATAGACGAAGAGGGACAGGAACATATTTTCCGCAGTGCCGTCGCGCGGGGGTACCGTTTCGTGGATGTGCCAGATGCCGTTCGTATAGGTGACGTACGAACACTGCGTGAAATACCAGACCAAAAATCCGATGCCGATTATGGCGGGCAGAAAGCGCAATGCCGCGCGCGCGATGCGGGCGGCCTTCCCCTGCCCCAGCACGTCGCCGACGGCGACGGCGGCATTGTCGATAAAGGCGTACAGGAACACGCCCGCGGCGATCATGTGGATGACGCCGAACAAGCCCGAAGTTGTTTTCCACGACGTAAGTGACCGCCGTAATGCCCGCGGCGACGATGCCCAGAAGAATCCCGCGGCGGAAATTGCCGCGGGTGAGCGTACAGCTCACGCCGCACAGGAGGAAAAAGGCGGTGATGACGACCTGCCTTACGAGGATGCGCAGATCCCACGTCCAGTACCACCGCCCGATTTGCTCCGCCCCCGCAAAGACGTTCGTGCCGAACATTTCGTTGAGGAAGGGCAGAATGTCGTACAGGCAGAACATGAGGTGGTCGACGATCATCAGGCTCACGCAAAGCCCGCGCAGAAAGTCGATTTCCCAGAACCGCTCCCTAGCGCGCCCGCAATAGCGGCCCGTCATCTTTTTATAGCCGGAAAAGCCCGGATTTTTTTGATTGATTCCGCTAAAATACATCCTCTTCAGTTTACCATTTCCGCCGCGCCGTTGTCAAACGGCGCGGCCGCTTTTTCCCGCAGAAAGCGGATTTTTTCACAGAGTTTCCGAAATTCTATGCCCGCAACGCACATATTCGCGCCGTACAATAAAGCCCGGAAGCGCCCCGAACGCACGCTATGCGAAAAAAATTTCGTCCAATGCGGCGCGAAGCTCGGCGATGCTCCCGCAGGCGAGCAGTTTTGCGCGGAATGCGGAGCTGCCGCGCATGCCGCGGATATAGAACGCCGCCATCTTGCGCATCTGCACGAGGGTGAACTTTTCCCCGTAGAACGGGAGCATATCCGCGATCTGCCCTTCGATGGCGGCGCGCCTGTCCCACTCGCTCCCGCCGCCCAGAATTTCAGCGAAGACGTGCGGGTCGTACATCGCCGCGCGGGCGAGCATTATGCCGTCCGCGCCCGTCTCTTCCAGCATTTTCTCGGCGTCCGCCCGTGTGAAGACGCCGCCGTTGGCGATTACGGGGATATTGACCGCATTTTTCGCCGCGGCGATCTGCGCGTAGTCGGGCTCGCCCGCGTACACCATGTCGCGCGTGCGGCCGTGCACGGTGAGCATGTCCGCCCCCGCGCCCTCGCACATCTTCGCGAACTCTGCGGCAAACGGCTTGCCCCGTTCCAACCCGATGCGGAATTTGACGGTGATCTTTTTGCCGCTCTCTTTGCACGCGGAGATAATTTTCTCCGCGCGCGGCATATCCGCCAGCAACGCGCTCCCCTCGCCGTTTTTGAACACCTTCGGCACGGGGCAGCCCATGTTGATGTCGATGATTCCGAAATCCTTCAGGTACTCGCTCTCGCATGCCTCGCGCAGGATGTCGGGGTCGCTGCCGAACAGCTGCGCCGCCGTCTGCGGTTCGCTTTCGTCCTTATACAAGAGCTGGCGCGTCGCCTCGTTGTTGTACTTCAAGCCCTTGGCGCTGACCATTTCGGTAAAGCACAGCCCCGCGCCGAAAAAGTAGCACAGCTTGCGGAAGGCAAAGTCGGTATACCCCGCCAGCGGCGCGCATAGGATATTGTTTTTTATGTACGTATCGCCGATTTTGAGCCGTTCGCCGATGTATGCCATACCTCTCCTTTCCCGCCGCGGTTTCGCGCGGCGCCCGTATTTCTCACTTACCGCCCTGCCCGCGGAGCTGCTCCTTCGCCCGCTCGTAATACGCCCACAGCTCGTCGGCGGGGAGTTCGTTCATCTTTTTTCCGTCCGCGAGGATCAGCTCCTCGGTGGCGCAGAAGCGGTCGATGAATTTCTGCGTGCTCTCTTTGAGGCTCTCCTCGCAGTCGGCGCCCGCGAGCCTGCCCACGTTGACCGCCGAAAACAGGAGATCGCCCGCCTCTTCGGAGATGTGCGCCTTGTCCCCTTCGGCAACCGCAGCAAGCAGTTCGGAAAGCTCCTCTCTGACCTTTTCCGCCGCCTCGTTCGCGTCCTTGAAATCGTAGCCGTACTTGGCGGCGCGCTTTGCCGCCTTCTGCGCGCGCATGGCGGCGGGGAACACCTTCGGCACGTCGCGCACCGAATCGGAGGCGGTCTTCTGCCCCTTTTCGAGCGTCTTGTTTTTATCCCACACGGAGAGAGCGCTGTTTTCGTCGCTCGCTTTGTCCTTGCCGAAGATGTGCGAATGGCGGAAGATGAGCTTGGAGCACACGCCGCTCAACACGTCCTCGGGGGAAAACGCGCCCCGCTCCTGCCCCAAAATCGAATGGAAAGCGCCCTGCATCAGCACGTCGCCCGCCTCCTCGCAGATCTTATCGTCGTCCTTGCAGTCGATGGCGTCGACCAGCTCGTACGCCTCCTCGACCATGTTCGTGCGGATGCTCTCGTGCGTCTGCGCCCTGTCCCACGGGCAGCCGTCCGGCGCGCGCAGAAGGCGCATGATCTCCAACAAATCGTCGTAATTGAACCGAGTGCGCTTTAAGAGCGGGATCTCGGGAATGACGATGCTGCAGGTCAGATCATACTTCCCCTGCCTGTCCGCCTCGTACAATCTGATTTTCTTCGCCCTGCCGCCGCGAACGAAAAAGGCTTCCACCTCGTCGCCGAACCAGTCGCACAGTCTGAGTTTCGCGTCGCCCGCGACGAGGTCGCAGTCGGCGTCGTACACGCACAGGGGCAAAAGCGGGCGCGATTCGGGCATGGCATATGCGGAAAACGCGGAGCGGGAAGGCGCACTCACCCGCGCCGCCGCAAACGCCGCGTCCGCCTTGGAAACGCCCGCGAACACGCGCGCCCCCTTGCTTTTTTGCAGGACGATTTGGGCGGAAACGTCGTCGCAGGCGCTCCCGTCCACGCAGTACACCGTATCCCCCTCCTTCGCCGCGTCGAGAACGGCGCGGGCGAGCTTCTTGTTCAGCGTATCGAAATTGCGGCAGCCCGCGTACAGTGCGTCCAGCGTTTCAAAGGGTACGCCCAGCGCCTTTACCCCTTCCGCGGCGGGAGTTTCGCCCGTGCGCAGGATGACGCGTGCGCCCGAAAGCAGGGCCTCCTTCGCGCCCTCCGAAATGTCCTTGGGGTCACAGCCCAGTCCGACGATCGTTAACATACTTTTTTCTCCTCGGTAATTGCAGTTCTTCCGCCGAAAACGCACCGAACGCGAGCGCACCCAGCAGGTACACGGCGGCGGCGACCATGCCTGCAAACAATATATGCGCGCGCAGGGGATATGCCGCAGCCATCGCACCCGCGGAAATAAGCGCGAATTTCAGCGCGTCGCTGTACAGGCGCAGGCGGTTTTTCCGTTCCCTAATACTATACAACAAATTGAAAATAAGTGCAAACAAATAACACGCCAATGCCGCATAAGCCGCGCCGCGCACGGAAATTTGCGGAACGCGCAGAAGCACAAATTCCAGCCCCAGCTTGATCGCGACGCCGATCGCCATGGAAATTGCCGCCGTTTTTGCCCGACCCTGCCCCGTAAGGCAGGCAGACAGAGTCTGCACCGCAGACAAAAGCACCGCCGCAAAGGCGAGCGCACGAACCAGCGACGAAAGCGCCGCGCCCTCCGCTTCGGGCAGGGAGCGGAAGATGAACGAGGAAACCTGCGACGGGAACAAAAACAGAAACGCCGCCGCGGGTATCGCCAGGAACAGCGTACATTTGACGGCAAAACAGATCTTCCTTTCCGCAGCCGATCTTTCGCCCCTCGCGTACAGCGCGGCGACGGCGGGTACGCTCGCCGCGGCGAGACCGTAGCACACGGATACGGGCAGGTTGATGAGTGTGGACGCCCCGCCCGAATACAGGCCGTACAGCGCGGTGGCATTCTCCGCATATTTGCTTACCAGGCGCACGATGAGGATGCTGTCGAGTATATTGGAAAGGGGCAGCACCCCCGCCGCCAGCGCGACGGGAAGGGTGGCGCGCAGGAGCGACGCGGCGTTTTCACTCCCCCGTTCGGGATACAGCGGGCGGCGCGTGTGAGGCAACAGCGCGAACATGCACAGGCAGGCGGCAAGCTCGCTGAGGGTGACCGCAAGAAGCGAATATTCGACGGCGCGGACTATATTTTCGCGATGCGTATATGCAAAAAAGAGACCAAGGGCAATTTTTACGAGCTGCTCGGCGATTTCGGAGACCGCCGTCGGAACGAAGTTGTTCCGCCCCTGAAACCAACCCCGGAAGCAGGAGAGGACGGACACGAGCAAGACGCTCGGCGCGAGCATGCGATAGGCTGCGGCGACCGCCGCCTCCCCCTGCGCCGCGCTCATGGGGCGGGCGAGCAGGAACATGGCGGCGCAGCCCGCCAGCCCGATCGCCGAGAACAGCAGAAGGGAACGGCGCAGGATGGCGCGGGAATTTTCGCCGCGCGCTTCCGCGCGGGATACGAGGCGCGCCAGTCCCGAAGGAATGCCCGTAGCCGACACGGTCAGAAGAAGGCAATAGAGAGGGAAAACCATCTGATACAATCCCATCCCCTCCCCGCCGAGGAGGTTCGTGAGGGGCACGCGGTACAGCGCGCCGAGAATTTTTGCGACGATGCCGCCGACGGAAATGACTGCGGCGCCCTTGAGAAAGCTCTGCTGTTTCATATGTAGACAGACCGCAGAAACCGCCTTCGGCGGTTTTCCCGCCCGGCGATGGAGCGGCGGAAACGGACAGCGCCGTCCCGCAAAGGCACGGCAGCGCGGCGGGAGGTTTCGTATAAAACCATTGCAAAATGCGAATATTCATGCTATAATGAGTTGACCCCGGAGGAAATCCGGGAGGAGAACGGGAGGAAATGAAACAGATTATCCTTTTTTTTGAAACGAAAGTGCAAACGCCGGAGCCGTGGGGCATTTATCACCTGTGCTGTATGCTCATACTCGTCGCTTGCGCTGTACTTTTGGTCGCTTTCGGGAAAAGGCTGCGCGCAGAACCGAGGCTTGTACGGCGGCTGACGATCGGAACGGGAATTTTTTTAATCGCCATTGAAGCGCTCAAGCAGGTGTTTTACGGTCTGCATACAGGCGCAAACGGCATTTACTGGGACTATCCGTGGTGGGTATTCCCCCTGCAGATGTGCTCGACGCCGATGTACGCCTGCCTTGCCCTGCTTTTCTTCCGCGCAGGGAGAATACAGCGGGCGCTGTGCACATATCTCGGCACCTTCGGCATGGTCGGCGGGATCACCGTGATGCTGCTCCCCTCCACCGTATTCACCGACCTTCTGTTCGTGAATATCCACACGATGGTCTGGCACATATTGCTCGTCTGCCTCGGCATACTGCAATGGGTCGGCGGAACGGCGGGGCAAAAGGTTTCCGACCTCGCCGGCTGCGCTGCCGTATTTCTCTTTTTCGCGGGCATCGCCGCCGCGCTCGACTGCGCGCTGCCGCATCTTGCGGAGGAGGGCTTCAATATGTTCTATTTAAGCCCCTATATCCCCATCTCCATGTCCGAAATTGTCGCCGGTTTTTGGGAAAGCGTTCCATACCCCGTTTATCTGCTCACCTATGCGGCAGGGTTTATCGGCGTATCGGCGGCAATCTTTTTCCCCGTCCGCGCCATCCGCTCCACAGTATTGCGCACCGAAGCGGAGCGGAAAACGGAGAAACATCCCGCCTGACCCGGCGGCAAAAATACCGCAATAAAGGAAATAAATCTATGCGCGGGCGCGCCGAACGGCGTACCCGCGCTTTTTCAGCCTCCATTCCGCCGTATTAAACGGAAGGCGGAGCCCCGAAGCATGGAAAACTCCGCGCGGAGCCGCTTCAATCGAACTGATTGGCGAGAATATCGGCGGTAAGGCGGCACAGCTTGATCGCGCCGCTCTCCATGCGCGCCCCCTCTTCCGACGACAGAAGCGAAACCGCGCCGAGGCAATCCCCGCCCGAAACGATCGGGACGATGATCTGCGCCGTAACGTTCACGTTCGCATCGTCCGTCAGGGGGACGATGTCACCGCCCTCCGCGAGGTTGGCAACGTAGCTGCGCCTTTCGCGCATGATATTCTCCAACTGGCGCGATACCTGTTTTTTTGTGTAGTCTTTTCTTCCCTCGCCCGATGCGTACAAAATCTCGTCCGTATCGCAGATGACGGCGAGGCAGCCGCTTAAATCGCCCAGCGATTTGGTCGTACCCTCCGAAAATTTTTCGAGCGTGGCGATGGGCGAATATTTTTTCAGCATAAGTTCATCCCTGTCCGTAAAAATCTCCAACGGGTCGCCGTCCTTGATCCGCAGGGTGCGGCGGATCTCCTTCGGGATTACCACCCTGCCAAGCTCATCGATTCTTCTCACTATACCCGTAGCTTTCATTATTACCTCCCTTTCCCGCATACTTTAACACAAGTATGCGCTTCTTTTTTCCGCTTATTCCCTCTTTATCCTCCTTTTTCTGTTTTCTCCCCGCGCGGACGATCGGCTGAACGCGTTTTGCCGCTGCCGCATTCATGCGGGGTGAAACGGAAGTCTTTCTCCGCATACGCGCCGGAAACAGCCGCCCCGCCTTGAACATATCGCAGATTTCGGCACAGTTTTCAGGCCCCTCCGCAAAAAAGTCTCCCAACCGCAATAAACGGTTCGAAGACTTTTCCTTTTCAATGCGCCGCCGGTCGGCGGTACTTATTTTTCGTAACGTATGGTCATTTTTTTGACGCCGAAGGGAACAAAATGGTATTCGTCGGTATATTCGGCGGGGTTGCCGTTTTCCCAGTCGCCGCGGAATTCAAAGTTGTACGGACTGACCCCCATCGGCTCGGGAACTTTATAATGGTGCGGCCCGAAAAGGTTGCGCAGGCTCGAACGCAGAACGAGCCTTACTTCGTTTTTCCCTTTGCGCAGAACGGGCGATATATCCTTTTCCGTATCCAACGCGATGCGCACGCTCTTTCCGTTTGCGGTCACTTCCGCTTCCATGAACCTGCCTTCCAAAGCCAAAATCGCTTTCCCGCTGCCACTGTATTCAATTTCGCCCTGCAATGCGAGTTCCCCTTTAAAGAAAGGATACCCCTCCGCATACAGATTTTCCGTGAGCGGCGGAAACCCCTTCCGCTGCGACAGCGAAAAATCCTTTTCCGCGACGAATCCGCCCTTCAGATACGAAGGCTCGATCGAGGTATCGTAATACAGGCAGTTCCTCAGGCTCTCCGTGGCGAGCGGGTCGAACAGCGCGAAGCGCACCCCCTCGTGCTGCCAGAAGCGGAAACCGTATATGAGTTCGTTCTCCCCTTCCCGCACGTCGCCGCCGATTTGCGCCTCGACAAAGTTTACGTCGAACGCGCTTTGCGCAAATTGCACTGGTCTGCCGTTGATTTGCACCGACGTAAACTCCGCCTTTTCCAGAATGAGCGACAGCGGCATCTTCTCCCGCAGGACAAAGGTCTGCCGCACGCGCAGCTCGCCCTTGTAGTCCTCCCGCAGCAGTTCCTCGAACAGCCCCGAAATCGGGCGGCGCTCGCCGAAGGGAGCTTCCCCGCGAGCAATCTGCGCATAGTCGAGCGCAAGATAATTTTCCGTTATATCCGAAACGCGGAAACAGTTCGTTACATCCTGCTCCGCTATCTTTTTCTCCGCCGGGTGCGCCGCGGCGCTCTTGACCAGGATCAGGCTCTCCGCGCCCCCGAGAACAAATTCATCCCCCGAAAGCGGATGCTCTTCCGCCGTTTCCAGATCGAGCGCACAGTACTTTTCCGCCGCGCCCTCGATGCGCACGCGGCTCGTTTCCGTACGCGAAAGGTTTTTGATGAATATAAATTCGCCGAGTTCCCCTCGCCGCGCTGTCAGAACGCTGTGCCCGTCCTCGCAGGCATAGCCGAAGCGACCTTCCTCCAAGATCTCCTCCAGAGCCGTATCCGAACGCAGGGACACTTCCCTCTTCTCCCCGCCGATATATTGCACATCGCCGAGCACGCACAGCCTGCCCGTATATTTTTGCAGCAACTCATACGTTTCGGGCGCGAGCGTGCGCATCTGCGGCACGATCACCGTGCGGTAGGCACACCTGCCCACCTGCAGAACGCCGTTCTCCGCGCTGCCGTGCTTCGCCAACAGGCTTTCGTCGATAAAGTGGAAGGTTATGCCCCGCTTGCGCAGGCGCAGGAGCAGTTCGTCGAACGCATCCTCCGTTTCCTTTACGCTCCCGTAATCTTCCGAACGGATATAATCCAGCCAGATTTCGCGCTGAGGGTGAATGATACCCACCTCGTATACGTCCTCCGTTTCCCCGACGATATACCCGAGCCGCGCGAAATAATCGTTGAATGTCTTAAACCCGTCGAACCAGTTCGCCTGCGGCGAAAATACGGGCGGATGATCCGTCTTTCCCCGCCCCGCCACCGAATACGGGTACAGGTGCTGGCACATCTTATTTACGCCGTTGAAGTACTGATACTCCCCGATGCTGCGCAGCTCTTTGGGCGTTACGTCGTACCCCGCACAGCCGAACGTTTCGGTAAGGATAAGTTTTTTGCCCAGCTGCGCCGCCGCGCTGCCCACCTGCCGGGGCGAAAGCTCGGTGCCGCAATCCCGCCCCAGCCAGTCGATGCCGGGGATATGCTCGTATTCGTACGTCGGCATAACTGCCGCGCCGCCCCACATCTGCCCGAACAGCAGGCTCTCTTCCACCGAGTGCCCCGTCAGCCTGCAGCCGTGGCTTTCGCACCAATCGTACAGCTTTTTATAGAAATTCTGCACATACAGCCTGTTCAGCGTACCGAAGTAACGCTCGCGGAAGGCGTACCCGCCCTCCCCTTTTTCAAACAGCCAGATGAGCCCGTCGCGTATGTCCTCGCCGCGCGCGGCGAACTCCCTTTCGGCGACGGGCGTGTACGGCGTTGCCCAGCGATAGTACTGCGGCTCGTCCGTAAAGAACCCCGCAAGCTCCTTCCCGAAGCTGCCTTTGAACCGTTCGTAGTATTTTTCGTGCGTTTCCGCGATGAACGCATCCGTCACCGCGGGGTTGAGGATATCCGTGTTCGCGGGACTGACGCGAAGATATACGTTGTGATACTCGGAAACGCCCGGCCGTACGCTTTCAACGCGGGCAAACCCGTTGCCCTGCCGCACGAATACGGCAAAGGCGGCAGGGTCGTATTCGCCCGCCGAATATTCGAGAAAGCGGGCGCGGAACTCCTCGTTTTCCAGAAGTTTGCCCCCCACAAACCCGCTCGGCCAGCCGTTTTCGTCGTAGATCCACGCCTCCATGCCCAGCTCTTTCGCCTTTTTCAGGCACGCGCCGATACACGAGAACCACTTTTCGCCGAGGTATTCTTCCTTCAGGCCCGTGCGGGCATGCATGATGAACCCGCCGATGCCCGCAGACTTCATCTCTTCGATCTGCCGGCACAGTTCCCCTTCGTCCAGATAATTGTTCCAAGACCAAAACGGTATGCTGCGGTACTCTTTCAGTTCGCCGCCGAGAATTTGCTTCCAATCCGCCGTCCTTTTCATAGCCAACTCCTGTAAGATGTGTAAATAATTTTTTCTATTGTATCATAAAAGGATCGATTTATCAATCGTTCAGCCGAGCCGTTCGCGCGCTTTTTCCTGAAAAGCACAGCCGTGTCCGATTATGAAAGGACGCCGTCAGCGCACGGTCAGCTTTTGCACGAGGATATATGTTCTTCCGCGGAAGGCATACGGAGCATCGCCGTCGCCCGTAGCGTTGAACAGGTATTCCGGCTTTCCTCCGCAGAAAAGCAGCGAAGGCCGCTCCAGATTGCATTGTTCGCGCAGTTCGCCGCCGAACCGGACTTTCCTCGAATACGCGAGCGGTTCGTCCGCCACCGTAAAACGGATGCAATCGTCGCTCTCGGCATAAAATCCGGCTCCCCATTCGCCCGTAATGCCTTTGCCGCCCTTGCTGTCGTCCTTTGCCAGAAGGCAGAACTTGTTCCGCTGCTCATCGTACCACAGGAACGGGTCTTCGACGTGGATTGCCTCGTCCTCGAAACGAAGGATCGGGTCTTCGCAAAGCCGCGCGAACCGCCCGTCCGGCTTGTCCGCAACCGCTACGCCCAACTGCAGTTTCGCCCCCGCGAACCGGCGCGATTTATAAATCATATACGTTTTTCCGCCGGGCAGGATTGCCACGGCGGGGTTCGTCGTAGCCGTGCAATCCCAATGCGAACAGCCGCGCGGTTCAAGCAGCGGACTGTCCTGCCGGACGAATTCGCCGTAAATGCTGTCCGCCACCGCCACGCCGATGCGCTTGCGGTTCCACGTTTCCAGCGCACGCCCCTCCGAAATCGCATCTGCCGAGTCGGGTATTTCTCCGCCGTACGTCGTTCCCATATAGTACAGGTAATACCTGCCGTTCCAATAGCGTATGCAGGTATTGTGCGTATTCATTCCGTCAAAATACTGCCTGCCCCGCCGCGGAAGCACGACGCGGAGAAAGCGGTACGGCCCCTCCGGTCTGTCCGATACCGCCTGAATGATTTCGCTGTTGAACAGCCAATTCCAGCCGAATCCCAGGCTTTGATTCCAGCGCGAGCAGAACATATGATATTTCCCCTCCGCCTCGATGACGGAGCAATCCCATACATAATAGCCGTCTTCCTCATATGCGATTTTCGCTTCCGAAGGTCTGTATGCAAATTTTTCCGGCATATTGTTTTCCTCCCTTTTCCCGCCGTAAACGGGAAAGCCTTTGCCGAAAAAACGCAAAGGCTCCCTCTTCCGAATCGCCGCCCTGCGCTTTTGCCCCCGAAGGAAGCGCGGACGCCGCGGCGAAGTTCTATTTCGTGATCGTAACTTTTTTCAGGGCGCGCGGCTCATCGGGCGAAAGCCCTTTGCCGCAGCTTACTTTGCACGCGAGCATCTGCGCAGCCAGCGCAAAGCAGAACGCTGTTTCCGCTTCCGTTTTTCCGCCGGGGATCAGTTCGACGTGCGCGTTCATACCGCGGAAGGAGTCTGCATCGTCCGTCACAATGAACAGGTCTGCCCCCAGTTCCTCCATCTTCCGCGCGCATTTGACGTAATCTTCGCGATGCACCTCGTCCGTCGCCGCGTTCAGCGAATGCCGCGACGCAAACAGGATCACCTTCGTTCCCTTCCCCACCATCGCCATCGGCCCGTGATAGAAATCCGAGCTGTGATATGCGCGCGCGCGGATATAACAGGTTTCCTGCAATTTCAGCCCGCACTCGAAGGCGAGAGCGGACGACACCCCCCGCCCGAGCAGAAAGCATTCCTCCGCGCCGATAAATTCCTTCGCCATACCGTCCGTCGCCGCATCGACGGCGGGCGAAGATTTTTCGAGGAGTTCTCCGATGCCGTCAGCGCCGATACCCGCTCCCAGCGCGTCGGCGAGCAGGAGGGAGAGATACAGCTGACTGCTGAACGTTTTCGTTGCAGCGACGCTCTTTTCCTCGCCCGCATTGCAGTAAAGGTGATACTGTGCAAGCTTTGCAAGGGGGCTTTGCTCGTCGTTTGTGATCGCGACGGTTACGGCGCCGCTCTCGTTGCCTGCGCGGACGATCTCCATTACGTCCGCCGCCTTGCCGCTCTGCGAACAGCCGATAACCAGCGCATTGGAGAATTTCATTTTGGCTCCGTACATGGTCACCGCGCTCGGCGCGCCGCTCGCTACGGGTATGCCGAGCCTGCCTTCGATCAGATATTTCAGAAAGATCATCGCATGGTCGCTCGTGCCGCGCGCCGCCGTATAAACATTGGCAACGCCCGCCTTTTCCGCAGCCGCGGCGACAGACTGCAAAACCCCGGCGTTCCGTTCCCGCAGGGTTTTCAGGACATCCTTCGCCTCATTGAGTTCCTTCCACATCAGCGTGCTTTTGTAATCCATTTCCTTTTCTCCTTTTTACATATTCGGCTTGATCATCGCGGTCGTCGCCCAATTGTTAAAACAGACCGAATCCCCCGGCGCATTTCCGCCGAAGGGAAGGATTTCCTCTTCCAGTTCCGGCAGCGAACGCAGCTCTCCCGCGCAATATTTCCGCAAACGTTTGCGGCAATGTCTGACGCGCTGTTTCAGCCCGCCGAGCCGCAGATCATGCTTTTCGAACCCGTTCGGCTTGCATTCCCGCTCCCATTGCTCCGCGAACCGTTTATAAAATTTGTCCAGACGCTTTTCCAGTTCCTTGTATTCGCCGGCGATCGCGCCGAGCGCATCTTTATCCTTGCGGCGGTACGCCTCCCGCGTGCGGATGCCGAGCGTATACTTGATCTCCAGTACATCGCACAGCGCCGCAAGCGTTTTGAAAATGTAGCCGAACCGCGCGTTCTTTTCGCCCGCTTTGAGCGCCTTGCCCACAGCCGCGAACTCCTCCCCGCCGTGACCTTCCGCAGTCTTATCAAAAATCCCCAAAAACGGGTCGCTGTACAGCATATATTTGGACGGATTATTCATTCCCCCCTCGCCGCCGCACAGATTCACCGAATCCATCGCAAGGAATGTGCGCATATCCGCGCCCGTAATTTTGCGGAATTTCTTTTCCGACGCAGCCTCGTCCGCATTCCCGCGGGCAGCCTCCGCCGCACAGAACAGTGCGGGCAGGGATGCAAAGAGCGAACACTCCGCGCCGTCATCTTTCCAGCAGGTAATGAACACGTCGTCCACCCCGTTTTCCGCGCAGGACTGCATCGCCGCACGGCAGGCTTCGATGCTGAACCGGTTGTTCGGGGCGAATCCGATCCACGACATCGCCCCGCCCGCAAACACGAGCTTGTTGCGGAACTGCTGGTGCGCCCGGATCATTCCGTCGTAATGCGCTTTATCCCGGCTGTAATAATCCCAGTAGATCAGTTCGACGTTTTCGGGAACCGCTTCGATGACGCTTTGCGGAATTTCGCTCCCCGAACAGTAATACGCGCCGTTGTTTGCCAGGCGGAAAAACATATCCGACCACATCATCGGTCTGAACCCGTACTGTCCGGCGATCGCGCATACGCGTTTGAGATGCTCCGAAAGGATCGCAAACCGGTCTCTGTACCCGTGCTTGTCCAGATACGCGCCCAGCCCGACCATGTGCGCCTCGTCCATGCCGATATTGATCCGCCGCGAAGTAAAGCACTCCGCGCACGTCTGAAACATATGCCCGATCAGCTCGTACGTCCGCTCCTCGCCCGCCAGAAGAATATCGCCCGTGTCCGTTATGCTCCCGTATTCCTGCCAGCGCGTGATGCCGCCGAGGTGCGCCAGCGTCTGGATACAGGGAATCAGCTCTATGCCGACCCCCTTTGCATAAGCGTCCAGCTCCTTCAGCTCCGCCTTGCTGTACCTTCCGCGCAAATACCCGAATTGCGGCTCTCCGTCCGCTTCGTAGGTATCCTCCGTGTACAGCTGCAAACTGTTATACCCCATCTTCGCCAACAGCGAAATATATTTTTTCAGCGCGCCGACCGTGTATACCGCGTCGCGCGAACAATCGACCATAACGCCGAGCGATCGGATATTCCCCATCGTTTATTTCCCCCCGAATGCATGAATTCTGTCGTTTACCTCTTTTTTGAACCGCTCGATATAGCCGGTGATATATTCGGTTATACCGATATTTTTATCCATGAGCGGCGTCAAGTCCATGGCGTAATTGAGCGCGCTGTATGTATCGCACGCGTGGCTCGCGCTGAACGTAGCGTTCGCGAGCCGTCTTCCCTCCGCCGCTAAGTCGTACCGCTTTCCGCCCACGATCTGACTGTCGAACACCGCCGATAAGCACCGCATCAGGTTCGGGTGCGGCCCGCAGTCCATGAATACCTTCTCCTCGTCGCACATCCAATCCAAATCTCTCCACACCTCGCAGCCGTATACCTTTTCGGGTCGCTCCGCGGGCGAAAGCATGCGCAATGCCGCAATTACTTTCAATGCCGTTGCGACGTGCGTGTCGTGCTTGTCCGCAAGGTTGTGCGTGTACAGGTATTTCGGCTTCGCCGAACGTATGATTTCGGCAAGCTCTTCCGCGATCGCCGCGTTCCCCGGGTCTTTGACCTCCCCGGAAGGATGCCCCAGCAGCATCTGAAAGGAGTACTCCCCTACCGCCGCCGCCTTTTTCTGTTCGGTTATGCGGACGGACTTCATTTCTTCATCCGTATAGTCGGCATATAAACCGCTCCGCGGGCTGCCCGCGCCGTCCGTTACCACCACGCCGCCGAACCATTTGTCCTGCTTGCCGAAGCACTCTGCGATGGGCGCGTATGCCATGAACTCGATGTCGTCCTGATGCGCCGAGATCGCCAGATGCGTCGTGCGGGCTATCGCTTTCTTTTCTTCCGTTCCGTCCGGGATATATACCGGAGCCATGCCGTTTTTCATCTTTTTTTCCTCCCGAATGCAAGACTTGCGGAAATGCCGCGCTTTCTGCCTCGTTATTCCAGAATGTTCGTTGTGATATAGTCGACGCCCCACGAAAGCAATTCCTCCGCTTCCGCACGGTCGTCGCACGTCCAGCAGTTGACGCGTATGCCCGCTTTATGCAGGTCGGATACCCGTTCCTTCGTCAGCGATTTATAATAAATATCCAGACCGAACCCGTGTTCCTTCAGCCGGGGAAGAAGGTCATCGGTGTACTCGCCGCACAAAAACTGCACTGTCTGCCGCGGTTTGATTTTCCGCACTTCGACGAGATTCTCAAAACAGAAAGATATGAACACGACGTCCGACAGGTCGTACCCCTCTTCGCAGATGCGCACGATATTCGCAATGTGTTCGGGAGCCATCGGGTTTTTCAGCTCGACGACGGCGGTTTTGCCGTAGCGCGCGCAGACGTCGATATACTCGGACAGATACGGCAGCTTCAGCGAGTCTGTAAACGTGTCCTTCCCCGACTCTCTGACGCGCAGGGAACGGATTTCCGCCTCCGTACTCTCTTCAAGCGCCAAATCGCGGTCGCACTGCCGGTTCGTGCGGTCGTCGTGATATACGATGTATTTCCCGTCCTTCGTGACGTGTACGTCGCACTCGATGCCCCAATAGCTGCGGTTCCCCGCCGCAACGAACGCGAGGAGCGTGTTTTCACGCTCGATGCCGGACAATCCGCGGTGCGCGACCATCTTCGTGTCCTTTTTGTCTGCAATA
>CAJFFD010000039.1 GCA_904373255.1 uncultured Clostridia bacterium
CCTCCCTGCGCGAATACGTTGCCGCCGCCGGAGAAGCCGCCGAAAAACAGAGAGAATACTTTACCGGCCCGCTCGGCAACGACGTATTTCAGTTTTCTCCCCTGCCGTGGCTCAGCTACACACATATTTCGCACACCGTTTCGGGCAAACGCGACGCCGCCACGCCCCTGTTCGATTGGGGCAAATACCGCGAATGCGGCGGAAAAATTTTATTGCCCTATACGGTGCAGGTTCACCACTCCTTCGCCGACGGTCTGCATGTCGCAAAATTTGCACAGAAACTCCAAACCGCCCTCGATACTCCCGGAGATTGAGCCATACCGCAAAATACGTTTGACCGCCCGCGCAGCCGAATGCGCGGGCGGTCTTTCTGTTTTATCCATACATTATACCATGGAAAGCACTTCGCCGATCTTTCCGTCGATGAAGAACACGCCGCGCATGTCCTTTGCGGGCGCGCCGCGGTTGATGACGACGATATTGTCGCCGCGGAAAAAATCGACGAGAGACGCCGCGGGGTATACGTTCAGCGACGTTCCGCCGATGATCATCAGATCCGCCGCGCGGATCTCCTCCACCGAACGGTTCAGAACGCCTTGATCCAACGGTTCCTCGTACAAAACGACATCCGGCTTGACAACTCCCCCGCACGGGCAATGCGGTACGCCCGCGCCGCGGGCGATCTTCTGCACAGGATACCCCATGCCGCACCGCACGCAGTAATTGCGCCACACGCTGCCGTGCAGCTCCAAAACGTTTTTGCTGCCCGCCTTTTGGTGCAGCCCGTCGATGTTCTGCGTGATGACGGCGGAAAGCTTCCCCTCCTTCTCCCACTGCGCGAGCTTGTAATGCGCGGCGTTCGGAAGCGCGTCGAGGCAGAGCATCTTCGCGCGGTAGAACTCGTAAAACTCCTCCGTATGCTCCATAAAAAAGGTATGCGAGAGGATCGTTTCGGGCGGATATTTATATTTTTGTTTATACAGTCCGTCCTGCGAACGGAAATCGGGGATGCCGCTCTCCGTGCTCACGCCCGCCCCGCCGAAAAACACCATGCGGCGCGACCGTTCGATCAGTTTTTTCAAATTGGCGATATCCGCCTGTGCGACCATACTCCGCCTCCCCCGTGCGCGAAAGCGCGCCCGTTTTTTCTTTTTGGTTTTTTACGGAGCCGTTCCGCCCTCAAAAAATGCGAAAAGCGGCGTTTCCGCCGCTGAAATCGCTTACTCCTGTACGCCCGCGTTGAGCTTTGCCAGAAGTTCTTCCAAATCATTGCCGTGCGCATTGACTGCCTGCTCGATCGTTTCGCCGTGCGCCATCGCGCAGCCGAGGCAGTGCATGCCGTAGGACATGAGGATCTCCGCAGAATTCGGATTCAGCTTCAGACAATCCATGATGAGCGTATCCGCCGTGATTTTTGCCATAGGTCTTTTCTCCTTTCCTTTATTCGTTAAAAACGTTTACAGTTAGTATTATACCATCCGCAACCGAAAATGACAAGTTTTTCGTGAAAAATTTTTTCGGCGATATACCACAGATTCAGTAGTAATTTGAATGAGTTATCCACAATGTGTAAAAGTGCTGTGGATAACCCCGACTTATCCACACACAAAGCGTTCTGTTCGGTAAAAAAAGCGGAATTGTTGCACAGGTCAAAAAAAGTTATCCACAATTTTAACGTAGTTATGCACATTATCCCCACAATTCAACAATTTTCGCCAGCTTTTTCGCCTGCGGAAAGAAAAAACGCAAAAAGAATTCCACAAAATTGCAAACAAGTGTTTATAAATGCAAGGGAATCTGCCAAAAAAACGGGCAAAAAAAAGGGAAAAGCCGACCTGTTTTTTATTGACAAAAATAAAAAATATGGTATAATAGTTGGGTACGAAAGGACGGAAAGGCATTGCCGGAAGCCCGTACAAACAATCGAAACAGGACACGCGCCCTTAGCTCAATTGGATAGAGCGTTGGTCTACGGAACCAAAGGTTAGGGATTCGAGCTCCTTAGGGCGCGCCACAAAAACAGCACAGACTTATGTCTGTGCTGTTTTTGTTATGCGTCACAAGCAGGCTCGCATCGGTTGCGCTGAAAGCGCAAGCTATTCGGGCACGCAGTACCTTGCCCCCATAGGGGCAAAACTCCTTAGGGCGCGCCCCTTGCCTGCGGCTTTTTTGTAGTGCCTTGCCCCCATAGGGGCAAAACTCCTTAGGGCGCGCTCCTTGTCTGCGGCTTTTTTGTTATGCGTCACAAGCAGGCTCGTGTCGGTTGCGCTGAAAGCGCAAGCTATTCGGGCACGCAGTGCCTTGCCCCATAGGGGCAAAACTCCTTAGGGCGCGCTCCTTGTCTGCGGCTTTTTTGTTATGCGTCACAAGCAGGCTCGTGTCGGTTGCCGCCTGCGGCAAAAGCATATACCACGCTCGTGAAGGAAAAAGATATAAATAACTTTCTGCGCATCACCGATCACATTCCGATCTCCGCAAGCCACTCGTTCACGCGGGTCTGCGCGGAGGAAAGCTGCGACGAGGTAAAGTGCAGGTTGCCCCCAAAACGGACGGAGGGGTACTCGCCGCACAGCCCGTTATGCGCCCCGTTTCCGCTGCTGGAACCGCTCGTGGAGAAGGTATATACCGTTTTTCCCTCGAATGAATAGCTTTCAAGGAAGGTCTGAATAATTCGCGGCGCGTCTCCCCACCAGATGGGATGCCCGATAAATATCGTATCGTATTTCGCAAAATCATCGATTTCGCCGTCGATCGCGGGGCGGGCGGACGGGTCGTTCTGTTCGCGGTTGGCGCGGCAGCCGCTGTCGGAATAGTCCAGGTCGGCAAAGGTATAAGGCGTTTCGGGGACGATTTCCCGGAGGGTGCCGCCCGTTTGCCCGGCGATGATTTGCGCGACGCGTTCGGTATTCCCCGTGTTGGAAAAATATGCGACGAGAAAATTCCCCGAATCCTCCGCAGGCGTTTGCGCGGGGGAACACCCCGCCGGCGGAATCGCCAAAAACAGCATCGCCAGAATAAAAATTATAGCTCGTTTCATCGACGTTTCCTCCTTTTTTGCGGTTCATTGCAGGCTTTGCCCGAGTTCGAACGCCTGGCGCACATAGCGCGAGCCCGCCGTCATCGACGGTGTTCCGCAGCCGCCGCCCAGAACCATGCCCCTGTCTTCGAACGCAAGGTAGCGGACGAGCGTTTTATAGTGTGCCTCCAGCGCTTCAAACGTCCAGCCGTCGCTGTTCCACGCCGCGGCGAGGAGAGCCGACTTCATATGCCTGCGCATGAGGCTTGAATTGAATGCGCAGAAGCGGTCGACGAGCGTTTTCAGCTGCGCGCTCATCCCGTAATAGTACAGGGGCGTGGCAAATACGAGCATATCCGCACCCAATATCTTTTGACGGATGTCTTCAACGGCATCCTTCTGCACGCAGATGCCTTCATACCCGCAGCGCACACAGCCTGTACAGGGCCGGATATCCGCGTGCGCGACTTCGATGACTTCGACTGTATGCCCCGCGCCCTCCGCTCCCCGGCGAAACGCATCGGCAAGCAGCCATGTCGAGCCGCGGCGGTTGGGGCTGCCCTGCAAAACCACGATTTTCACTATCCTCTCCTCCTTTTTCCGCCCTTACGGCAGGACGGGCAATTGCCGAACAGAACGTACGCAGTCAACCCTGTTTCCGCTCACGACGGCAGCGTTCGCCCCCTTAACACAGCAGCCGATAAAAACCGGCGCAGCAAGAGGACGATGAAAACTATATTTTTTTGACTATGCGCGCGGGAACGCCCGCCGCGACCGTTGCGGCGGGGACGTCCTTCGTGACGACTGCGCCCGCCGCGATGACGGCATCGTCTCCTATGGAAACGCCGGGAAGAATGGTGGCGTGCGAGCCGACCCATACATTCCTGCCGAGCCGCACCGGAGCGGGGCGCATGCTTTTCCGGTTCGCGGGGTCGAGGTCATGGTCGAGGGTGGCGATCACCACCTGATGCCCGATCAGGCATCCGTCGCCGATTTCGATGCCGCCCTGATCCTGAAAGCAGCACCCCGAATTGATGAACACTCCCTTCCCCACCGCGATATTTTTGCCGAAATCGGTGTAAAAGGGCGGAAAAAGAGCAAACCCTTCGCCGGGTTCCCTGCCGGTCAGCTGCGAAAACAGGGCGCGCAGCTCCTCCTGCGCATGAAATCCGCCGTTGATGACCGCCGTGATGCGCTGCGCCTCCGCCGCCGCGCGGTGCATCAGCAAGTGCATTTCGCTGCCCGCGGCGATATATTCCCTCTGCCCCGCCCTGCGTTTGAATTCTTCGGTATCCATCTCCTTCCTCCGCTCTTTTTCCGATATTATATCTTTTGCCGATATTATAGGTTCAGGGGCAAATACATGTCAAATACAAATAAAGAATGTTTTTCCATATTTGACGGCTATGCTTTTTTATGGTATAATGGGAAAAACCGGAGGGCGAACGCGATATGGAACTGCGGGAATTGCGGTATTTTCTGGCTGTGGCGCAGAAAGGGAATATTACGAAGGCGGCGGAATCGCTGTATATAGCGCAACCGAGTCTTTCCAAACAGATGCAGAATTTGGAAAAGGAGATCGGGCGCCCGCTCTTCGTCCGCGGGAGCCGGACAATCGTATTGACGGAAACGGGTCAGCTTTTAAAAAAGCGGGCGGAGGAAATGCTCGAGCTGTACGAAAAGACGGAAGCGGAGATCGCCGCCCCGCCGGGCGAAGCGCGCGGCGAAGTGCGCATCGGCGGAGGCGAAAGCTATGCGCTGCTGTCGGTCGCACAGGCGGCGCGCGCGGTGCAGGGCGATCACCCCGCCGTAAAGTTCAATTTTTTCAGCGGGGATTCGGCAGACGTGATCGAAAAACTGGACAAAGGGCTGCTCGATTTCGGCGTGCTCATCGACAGGACAGACCTCTCGGAATACGTTACGATGCGGCTCCCCGCCTGCGACGTTTGGGGGGTTCTCGTGCGCAGGGACAGCCCGCTCGCACGGTATGAAAGCGTTTCTGCCGAGCAGCTGCGGAGCGCGCCCCTCATCGTATCCCGCCAGTCGAGGCGCAAGGGAAGTCAGCTGTGCGAGTGGTTCGGCGGGGATATGGGGCACCTGAATATCCGCGCGGAATACAATCTTATTTACAACGCAACCCTGCTCGTGCGCGCGGGAATGGGCTGCGCCGTTACCATCGACAAACTTATCAACACCTCCGACAGCGACCTCTGCTTCCGCCCGCTGCACCCCAAACTCGAGACCCGCCTGGACATGGCGTGGAAAAAACACGCGGTCTTTTCCCGCCCCGCGCAGATTTTTCTGGAATATATGCGGCGCGGAGCCGGGTTCGGCGCGGGGCGGGAATAGGCGAAAGTTTTTCCATTCTTTCACCCGTGCTTTACACGATTCCCACGCGGATGCGCGATGATGATACCGACGGCGGGAAGGAAAGCGCGGCTTCCTGCGCATGAATTTCGGCAAAATAGCCAAAATAAACAGAAAAGGCGCCCTTTTCCGACACCCCGGTTGGGAAATATTCTAACCGAAGCGCGGAAGGCAATAAAATTCGGCTTCCTGCGCGATTTTGATTGCCTCGGGCAAATGAATATGCTATAATACATGAAACTGTAAATTGAAGATTGTACGCTTTTAAAGAAAAAGAGGTCTGAAATATTTCTATGAACAGAGCATACATCCGTTTTAAATATGCGGCGGACTTTGTAGTCGCCCTCATTGCGGTCGTCGTATGCCTTCCGCTTTTTATAGCCGTATCGATCGCGATCAAGGCGGAGGACGGCGGCAAAGTCATCTTTGCGCAGCGCCGCACGGGCGTCGGCGGTAAAAAATTCAACTGCTATAAATTCCGCTCGATGAAGAGCACCGACGTTTCGTACGACAAACATAAACGCGTTATCAAGGACAATAACCCCAACCTGACGAAGGTGGGCAGGTTCATCCGCAAATTCAAGATCGACGAACTTCCCCAGCTTTTCAACGTTCTGAAGGGCGATATGTGCATCATCGGGCCGCGGCCCCTGTTGCCCGTATTCGATACCGATTACGAGGATTGGGAAATCGTTAAATTCGAAATGCGCCCGGGCATGACCGGCTTGGGTCAGGTGTACGGCAACGGATACCTGAGCATCAAAGACCGCAAATATTACGACGTGCTGTATGCGATGCACGCCTCCCCGTGGATGGATCTGAAGATCGTTTTCAAGACGATCGCCGTGATCATTGTCGGCGAAAAGCGCTTCCTGCGCCCCGTGTCCGACATGGAATACCGCCGTTTGAAGCTGGAGGTGTTCCGCCGCTATACCGTTCAGCCGGATACGCTGAAAGAACTCCGGCCCACGCACGACTGATGCGCGCGGCAGCCGGCGGGCGCATTCCCGTAGCACAAATCATCGGCAACTCCGCCCTCGGCGGAGTTGCCGCATGTATCCTCAATTATTATTCGCACATGGACAGGGAGCGGTACCGTTTTGATTTTTTCACTTACGGCCCCTCCCCTTTTGATGAAAAACTGCACGGCATCGACCCGGAGGCGAAGGTCTTTTATATCCCTTCCCTCGATAAAACATTCTACAAAGCGGTACCCGCGCTGAAAAACCTGTTGGCGGAGGGAGGATACCCGATCGTGCACTCGCACATGACCACCCTCTCCGCGTTCGCGCTGCACGCGGCAAAAAAGGCGGGCGTACCCGTGCGCATCTGCCACGCGCACAGCACTTTCGACAGGCAGAGCGACCACTGGATTATCAAATCCATCCTGCGCCCCTTTGCCGCGAAAGACGCCACGCACCTGATGGCGTGCGGGAGCGCCGCGGCGGAAAACCTTTATCGCGCGCGCGCGAAGGAAGCATATATCCTGCCAAACGCGATCGATTTGGAACATTTTACGCCGGACGCCGGCGAAAAAACCGCGCTCGGGTTTTCGGGGCGGCTTTTGCTGTTCGCGGGGCGGTTCGCCAACCAAAAAAATTTATTCTTTCTGCTCGACGCCTTTGCAACGGCGCGCAAAAGGGAGGCTATGACCCTCGCGCTTGTCGGCGGGGGCGAACAGGAGCAGGCGCTGCGCGCCCATACCGAAAAACTCGGCATCGCCGATTCGGTGCGGTTCGTGCCGCCGTGCGACCCCGCGCCATATTACGCCGCGGCAGACTTGTTCTGCCTGCCGTCGCTGTACGAGGGCTTCCCCGTGGTCGGCGTGGAGGCGCAGTCGGCAGGCTTGCCCTGCCTGTTTTCAGACAAAATAACGCGCGAGGCAGATCTTTGCGGCGACAACGCGTTCCTGCCCCTCGATGCGGGCGTTTGGGCGGAAGAGATGCTCCGCCCGCGCAAAAAAACGGAACACCCTGCGCAGATCCTGCGCGAAAAACATTACGACATATGTGCGGAAGCACAGCGGCTGGCGGCGTACTACGGCGCGGCGCTGAACGGTTTGCACGGCTGAAAGCTCTTTCCGGCGTATCCCGCGGGCGCAATGTGCGCATACTGTTAACGGGCGCATGCCGGCGCGGAGCGGGCGGCAAAAGAGAATCGGAGAAGAAATGGAAAAACGCAACCTCTCAAAGCGGGCGGGGCAGCGGGCGTATCTGCTGCGGCTGCTCGTACGGCGAAACATAAAAAATCAATATTACCGATCCTTCATCGGCATACTGTGGACGGTTTTGAACCCTCTCCTCAACATGCTGGTAATGGCGTTCGTGTTTTCGCAGCTCTTCGGCAGGGGCGATACGGGCGGGCTGGACTATCCGCTGTACATCCTCTCCGGCAACATCGTGTTCGGCATCATGCGCGCCTCCACTTCCGGTTCGCTGCCCTGCCTGGTCGGGCAGCGGGACATGCTGCAAAAGACGAAGCTGCCCATCAGCCTGTTCCCGACGGCGAATGTATTTTCTTCGCTGGTCACCTTCGGCTTTTCCTTCATAGCGCTGCTCATCGTGGCTCTGTTCCGCTTTTGGGCGGGGAAATATGTTTTCCACTGGGAAATCGTTCTTACGCTCGTGCTTTTGCCCGCAATTACCCTGTTTTCGCTGGGGCTTTCCTACTTTTTGAGCGCACTGTATGTATTTTTCCGCGACCTGAAGCACATCTATACGGTTGTGCTGACGCTGTGGACGTACCTGACCCCCCTCTTCTACGCGCCGGAAGCGCTCAACAACCCCGCGCTGATCGCCGTGCTTAAATTCAACCCGATGTATTATTACGTCACCTATTTCCGCGACCTGCTGATGGGCGTTATCCCGACTTTGGGCGAGCATATCCTGTGCTATGCGTTCGGCATCGGCGCCTTTGCGATCGGAGCGCTCTTCATGCTCGCCGTGCGCAATAAGATCGCCGCGAAACTGTGAGGATGCACATGGGAAAGAGAGAACCGATGCAGGACGACTGCCTGCTGGAAATCAAAAACGTGACGATGAAGTTCACCAAATACGACGTCGGCGTCGATTCGCTCAAAGAGCTGGTGGTTCGCGCCTTTAAGGGCGACCTGAAGCGCGAAAAGTTTGTATGCCTGAAAAACATCAGCTTTACCATCAACCGCGGCGAGGCGGTGGCGGTCATCGGGCGCAACGGCGTGGGCAAGAGCACCCTGTTAAAGATCGTTTCGGGCATTTTGAAGCCGACTTCGGGTTCGGTGCGGTGCAACGGGCGGATCACCCCCCTGCTGAAATTGGGAGCCGGGTTCGACGGGAACGCCACGGGCATCGAAAACATCTACCTCAACGCCGCCATTTTGGGTTACACGAAGAAGGAGATCGACGAAAAGCTGCCCGCCATCCTCGAATTTTCCGAGCTGGGCGACTTTATCTATTCCCCCATTAAAACATACTCCTCCGGTATGATGGCGAGGCTCGGCTTTTCCATCGCCGTCAACATGGAGTCGGAAATTCTGCTCATCGACGAAATTTTGGGCGTGGGCGACATGGCGTTCCAGAAAAAGTGCCACGCCAAGCTGGACGAACTGCGCGAAAAGGGGCTGACCTTTCTCATCGTTTCGCACAGCCCGGGCGTGGAGCGCTACTGCAAGCGAGCCATCTGGATCGAGCGGGGGAGGCTGATCGCCGACGGCGAAACGGGCGAAATTTTCCGCCGCTATACCGAAATGATGAACAAAAACCCGAGCTGCAAATAATGCAGCCTGCCATAGCCGGGGAACTTCCTCGGCTGATTTTATAGAAAGGAGATTTTGTATGGCGCATTACGATTATCTGCTCGTCGGCGCGGGTCTTTTCAACGCCGTATTCTGCGAACACGCCCTCCGCGCGGGGAAAAGCTGCCTCGTTGTGGAAAAGCGCGGGCATATCGCGGGCAACATCTACACCGAAAAGCGGGAAGGCATCGACGTACATGTGTACGGCGCGCACATCTTCCACACCTCCGACGAGGCGGTTTGGGAATACGCGAACAGATTCGCCAAGTTCAACGGCTTTGTCAACCGCGTGAAGGCGAACTATAAAGGCAAACTGTACAGCATGCCCTTCAACATGTACACCTTCGAACAGCTTTGGGGCGTGAAAACGGCGGAAGAAGCGAAAGCCATCATCGATCAGCAGCGCGCGAGCCTGGGCGGCAAAACGCCCGAAAACCTCGAGGAACAGGCGATCAGCCTCGTCGGCACCGACGTGTATAAAACCCTCGTGAAGGGGTACACCGAAAAGCAGTGGGGAAGGCAGTGCAAAGATCTGCCCGCCTTCATCATCAAGCGCCTGCCCCTGCGCTTCACCTACGACGACAACTATTTCAACGACCCGCACCAGGGCATCCCCGAGGAGGGCTACACCGCCATGGCGGAAAAGATGTTTGCGGGCGCGAAAATCCTGCTCAACACCGATTATTTCGACTTTATCAAGGCTACGAACGACACCTTCGGCAAGACGGTGTTCACGGGCAAGGCGGACGAATTTTTCGGCTACCGTTTCGGAAAACTCGAATACCGCACCCTCCGCTTCGAGACGGAAACGCTGGACACGCCCGACTACCAGGGCAACGCCGTGGTCAACTACACGGAATACGAGATCCCCTACACGCGCATCATCGAACACAAGCACTTCAACTTCGGCAAACAGCCCAAAACCATCATCTCCCGCGAATATCCCGCCGAATACGAGGAGGGAATGGAGGCGTACTACCCCGTCAACGACGAAAAGAACAGCGCGCTCATCGCCAGATACGACGCCTTGAAGGCGGAACACCCGAACGTGATTTTCGGGGGACGCTTGGGCGAATACAAGTACTACGACATGGACAAGGTGATCGCGAGCGCCTTCCGCCTGTGCGAAAAGGAAGGACTACGCTAATTATTCACAAATTTTCTTTTGCGCTGAAGGTGCGCGAGGCTTTCACTTGCTCGCAATGGCGCAAACGAGCGCACCGCAATCGCCTTTGGCGATTACAAAAGAAAATTTCGTGAGAAAAGGGAGAAACCAGCCGACAAGACGGCGGTTTCTCCCTCTTTTTTGCCCTTTTAAGGGCACACCTCTTTTTCTCTCACTTTCCTCGTGCAAAGGCACTGCAGTCTAACAAAGTTAATTTTGCGAAGCGACCGCTTGCGGGCATTTATGCAAAATTGACGAAGTTGCGCGATAACTTTGTTATCGCTATGTCGAGATTTTCAGGGCTGCGCTGATTTGGTTTGCCATTATTTTATAAATGGCAAAAAATTCACCCCTCCTCCCGAAAGCAAAAGCATGAGCAACGCAAGTCGATGCCCTATATAGCGGGAGGAAATATGATTTATATTTTTATTTTATAAAAACATCCTCGAACATCGGCTGCTTAGAAATTTTCATGATCCAACGGAAAAACCGTGGAAAACTTTTAGGGAAAAACTTAAACAAAAAACCCATAAGCCTTGCATCTGCACCGTATATCATGCGGCATTTTTTACGCTTGATGCCGTGTACGATTTTTTTAACCATTCTGTCTCTCTTCGACATAAATGCGGAGATAAGTTTGTTTTTGGAGACGTCTTCTTTTTGCCGGGCGAATAGGTTTGTTTTGGTAAAGCCGGGGCAAACACAGCCCACATAGATTTCGGGATGCTCAAAAGCAAAACATTCCGTTAACGCTTTACTTGCGGACTTTGCCGCCGTGTAAGGCGCAGTACCGGCTATAGGAGCAAGCGCGGCAGAGCTTGAAATCGTAACAAATGCGGGCGTATCGGATTTACCGATGTGCGGATACATAACCTGAATGGAATAGGCAACGGAATAGAAATCGATGTTCAGACAATTTTCCAACTCATCTTTAGCGACATTTTCAAATCTCCCAAATGCGGGGAATATACCCGCATTGTTGATGAGTATATCGACCTGAACGGAATTGTCCTCCAGATATTTTTTTATCTTTATCCAATTTTCATATCGGGAAACATCGTAATACAGGCAAGTAAAATTGCCGCTGTTTTCGCCGAGTTCTCTTACGGTTTGCTCAAGCCCGGCATCATCGATAATGACAGCTATAACCTTGCAGGCATACTTGGTGATGAGCAATCGGGCGATGCCCGCGCCGATTCCGCTTGCGCCTCCGGTTATGAGAACTGTTTTATTCTGCAGCCAACATTTTTTCATCTTATTATTGAATTTCTTATCTGTTTTTACGGTTTAAGGCTTTCCTCTGTTTTTTTGACATTACGGCGTATTCGTCGGGCGCAAAGAGAGAACGCGGCGGGGTAAGACCGCAGGCGACGAATTCTTCGTCGATTTTATTATAGTATTTATTGAACTTTTTGTAATAGCCTACGGTTTTATCGTTTACATAATTGCCGCTGATTTTTTCGTCTTTTTCAAGTTTTTCGAACTCATATGCCCCGTTTACGCGCAGACCATTCAATAGCCCCATAAAAATTGCGTCTTTCGGGCAATTCATCGTACACCTGCAGCACAGCGCGCAATGAGTGCCGAAACGATATTTACCGTTCTTTTTGGCAATATTTTGTGTGGGGCAATTTTTTGCACATAATCCGCAATCTATACATTTACGTTTGTCGACCCGATAGAATAATCCGTTAAACCAAGCGCCAAACCACTCGATTTTTCCGAGAAAACACATAATAAGGCTTATAATACTATTATGCAGGCACTCTCTTTCACCGTTTATGATTTTATCGGCGGAAGATTTAGCCATCAGGCGAGAGTATAAGTACATCTGTTTGGCAAGCCCCGGGGGATAGCGAAACATTATATTGTAAGGCATCAGATAATGTTTTTCGTAGGAAACGTCGTATCCTTTCGCCCGCAAATAGCGCTTGGCAGCGTTCGACGACGAGTTGTTCACTGAAAACGGTTCGCCGCTGCTCTTTATGATAAACGCCCGCTGTCCTTTTTTTGCCTTCGGCAATAGCTTTACGAATTTATTAAACAGATGCGGCGCGTTGAACGCATGCCCGGGATAAGCAACGCCGATCAAGTCGTAATCGTTCGGATTCGGGAAAGACTTCTGCTTATACGCCATATAGGTGATGGCAAACGTTTCGCATTCATAACCATAGCGAGCCATCTCTGACGAAAGCATTTTGCATATGAGATTTGTATTTCCCGTACCTGAAAAACAATATATAATACATTTGCTCATAATATTTGAACTGATCATTGCCGTTATAATTTTTCAGGGACGCAATTTTCCGCTCCTTCAAATGTTTAACAGACAAATTTTTTATTCGGATGCTTACTTGAATTCACCGGGAGCATAGCATGCTTTCCCCGTCTCGACAATAGCTTCCTTTACGCCGCCGCGACCGATATGCAATTCGGCACAGGTGGCGGCTATTTCTTCTTCGGGATAGTAGAAATAATCGGTTTGAATATCGAGCATAACGTGCTTGTAGTCAAGGCCGTGGTAAAGCCCTTTCTTCCGGTCTTTTTTTGCCATCATGTTGGCACCGACGGCGCAAAGCCAACGGGCAGGGTTCCATATTTTGCGAGGCTTGCCTTGTATGCCGATCAGCATATTGTCCAACATCCAATTGAAATCATGATTTTCATCGCCGATGGCATAGCTTTTTCCGCCCTTGCCAAATTCAATTGCCCCGACAAGCGCTTCGCCTATATGCCTTGTCGTCGTCATAACCGATCCGCCCTTGGGAAACATGATCGTCTTTTTGCCGTTGACAAAATTATCTAAAAACACGCCGCGCCATAACGGCTGCCTGTGGGGGCAAGTGCCGAAGATATAGGGCAATTCCATTACGCAAACGTCGAGTTTAGGCAAGTTGTTTCGCTCCTCCGCCGCCTCTTTCAGAATCAGTTCTGCCTGCTCCTTCCTGACTCGGATATAAGGATGAATTTCGGCAAGCTTCTTTTTCGGAAACTTCCTGTCAAAATATAAGAAGTAGGAGCTGCAAAGTGCCGCCTTTTTTATGCCTGCATCCCTTGCGGCACGAAATACTTTAGCGGCGTGGTCTACTAATCGAAGCTTGAAAAATTCGTAGGCGGGTTCATTCGGCGTTATCCTGTCGTCCGGGCCTACTGCGTAAATCATGGCATCGTAACCCTTAAAAATTTCAGCAAGCTCCGCTTGGGTAAGTTTGAAAACGTCGCCTTCAAGGGTTTTGATTTGTTCGGGATACCATCCGTCCATAGGCACGTCGGGTATAGCCAGCGAGGTAACGTCGTGCCCTCTTTCAAGCGCAACTTGCGCCGCTTCATGGCCCAAAAGCCCCGTACCGCCTACAATCATAATTTTCATAACTCTGTTCTCCGTGAATTTTTTTGTATAAAAGCAGTAGAGCAAGAATTGTTCTACCCATTTTCATTTTAATGAAAAGAGGAAAAAATTACACCCTGTTAACTATCAACTATAATAATTATACCATTTATTCTATACTATTGCAAGACTTTTAATAAAAATATAGGTTGTCTTTACTCAATTTTCCCTGCTATCGGCGGTCGTTTGTTTTGAAAAAATATTTATATGTTTTTGTCGATTTGCGATAACCATACCGCATTTTAGACCCTTTTCGCCTATATTCTTGAGCAATGTGATAATGTACGGTAAAAGAATGCGCGGATTAAGAGCCGAAAAAGTACTGTCGCAACAAGAATTGGCGATAATGCTCATACCAATCAACGGGCGATAAGCCGCTAAAAAAATGAGGAACTCGATTTGAGCGCGGATATGATAAAAAAGCTGTGCGGCGTATTCGAAGTAAGCGCCGATTATCTGCTTGGGTTAAAATTATTAAAAAAGCATCCCCGTGCGGGATGCTTTTTTGTCGGCTTTATTTTTGCGCGGGCGCTTCCGTTGCAGGCGCGCCGCCGTCTTCGTGCGGTTCTTCTTTGGGCGGGATTTTGATGCAAACGAGCGAATCGCCTTCTGCAATTTCCGTAGCTCCGTAAGGGATCACCGTGCCGCCGCCCCGCTTGATCATGGCGATGAGCGTGCCGGGCGCAAGCTCCAGCTCGCGCACCCTTTTGCCGACCCACGCGTGATTTTTGCCGATAAACTCCTCGAACATGCCGAAATCTTCGCGGTTTTCAAACTCGGGCGCGGCGGTAACGAGCACGTCGCCCGCACTGACGGGCGTATTGCCGTTGGGGACGATGACCTCCTCCCCGCGCAGCAATAAAACGACCAGAAACTCGCGCGGCATGACGCACTGTTTGAGTTTTTTGCCCGCCCAAGGGTGGTTTTCCCCCACGACGACCTTGACGAAGCTGACGTCGCTCTCCTCCGTGTAATCGTTGAAGGTGCGGAGGACGTCGTCGTTTTCGCCGAGCATGCGCATCTTTCTGGACATGAGAGGCAACAGCGTACCCTGCACCAGGATGGAGATGATGACGATGACGAACACGATGCTGAACAGGTCGTACGGCAAAGCCGTTTCGCCCAGCGCACTGATGGCATAGATGGCGAACACGATGGACGCGACCCCGCGAAGCCCCGCCCACGACACGACGCCGATCTGGTTCCACTTGGCGCGGAAGGGTGCGAGCAATCCGCCGACCGTTACAGGGCGGGCGATGATCGTCATGAACAGGAACACGAGCAGCGCGGGGATGAGCACTTCCGGCCGGATGAGCCACTCGGGGGTGGCGAGAAATCCGAGCAAAAAGAAAATGATCATCTGCCCGACGCCCGTGAGCGCGTCGAAGAAGCGGACGCAGTCTTTTTTTTGCGGGATGCGCGCGTTGCCGAGCATGATGCCGCAGATGTACACGCCGAGGTAGCCATTGCCCGCCAGCCACGAAACGCCCGTGATCTCCCCGAGCAGGGTGGGCAGGGCATAGGTGATGAGGGCGAGCGCGAAGATGAAAATCGCGCCGCGCTGACCGCCGTCGCCCGAAAACCTGCGCAAGAGGAAAATGCCCGCAAATCCGAATCCTACCCCGAACAGGGCGCCGAATCCGACCTGCGAAAAGAGCATGCCGGCGATTTCCCCCGCCGACATAGACGCCGAGCCGGAAATGCCGTACTGCGCGGCGATGACGGCTGTGAACACGACGGTGAGCATGTACGACATCGGGTCGTTCGAGCCGGACTCCATTTCGAGCATGGACGAGGTGCCGTACTTTAAATTCAGCCTGCGCGAGCGCAGGATATTGAAGACGGAGGCGGCGTCCGTCGAGCAGATGACCGAGCCGATGAGCATGCTCTCCGCCCAGCCGATACCGCCCCCGAAGAAGGGCAGCAGCTGAAAGACGTAATAGACGAACACGCCGACGATGCCCGCCGTGAGCGCGGTGCCGGCAAACGACAGCAGGAGCGCCTGCGGCGCGACGGGTTTCGCCTCCTTGAAGTTGGTGCCGAATCCGCCGTAGAAGATGACGAACACGAGGCAGACGGAGCAGACGATGTTGCCGAAGTTATAGTCGGTAAAGTTGCCGATCTGCGGGCGCAGCAGAACACCGAACACCATGCCGAGGCCGATGAACAGCAGCAGCGAGGGAATTTTCAGTTTATCCGTGACGCGGTTGATGAAGATGCACAGCGCGACGACCACGCCGAGCAGAAGCAACAGATAGACGTATTCCATGCGGCCTCCTTTGCAGTTCGCGCAGAGCGGACTTCGGGCGGTTCGGCGGAACACCGTTCCGGTTTTTTTTGCAGCGTATACGAAAAAACCGCCCTTTCGCTATTTGCGGAACATTCTGAGTTTATTTTTTACGATGTCTACGATGAACGGAAGCCCTTCGTACAGCTCCCCGTCCACCTGGATGATGAGATCCTTTTCGGGATAGATTTCGATATGCTCGGCGCGCTCGAAGCGGGTGAACGGCTCTTCGAGGATTTTGCCCTTCATGAGTTTGACGAATGCGGGCGGAACGCGCAGCTTTTTCACGTCGTCCACGACGACGAAATCCAGCAGCCCGTCGCCGAGCTTTGCCGCGGGGCACATGCGGATGCCGCCGCCGATGCGGTAGCCGTTGCCCACGCAGGCGATGAGGGCGTTGTAATTCCCCTCCTTGCCGTTCACGAGGGTGCGCATCTTATAATTTTTGAACTTGATGAGGGAAATAATCAGGCTGATGAGATACTGGAATCTGCCGCGCAGGATTTTCGAGGAGCGGCAGCGCTGCAAAATTTCCACGTCGATGCCCGTGCCGACGGCGTTGATGCCGCGCACGCCCTGCGGCATCTGCATATATTCAGTGTACTGCGGCTGCGAATCGACGATGAGATCGGCTGCCTTGACGGGGTCGAGCGGGATGCCCGCCGCCGCGGCAAAGTCGTTGCCGGTGCCCGTGGGGATGAGACCGAGCGCGCATTTATCGAAGTTGGTGAAGCCGTTGACGACTTCGTGCAGGGTGCCGTCTCCGCCGACGACGATGACGTCGCCCTCCCCCTCCTGCGTGAGATCGTGCGCGAGGTGGATGGCCTGACCCGTCTTTTCCGTTTCGAAAACGCGCAGAGCCTGACCGCGGGCGCGGAAGCGCTCGAGCGCCGCCCTCTGCAGTCTGCGTTTTTTCCTTTCCCCCGAATTGGGGTTTAAGATGATGTTCAGCAACTTGTATGCCCTCTCACTCGTAAAATACTTTACTATTATAGCAGAAAGCGAATTAAATTGCAATCAGGTTGAAATTATAGTATAATAATAGACGCTAATAAATTCTGATACGGTGTATTATCTATGCCTATGCTTCTTTCCGTACCCGAAAAACTGAATACGCTCGCGCAGAGGGCGGAGTTTCCCCTCTACGTCGTGGGCGGGGCGGTGCGCGACGCGCTCGCAAATCTCCCCTCCTCGCAGGACTGGGACATCTGCGCGCCCGTTTCCGCCGAGCGCTTTTCCGCCCTCGCCGAAGAGTGCGGGCTGATTGTGAACGGCGCATACAAAAACACGGGCACCGTGAACCTGACGGACGGGAAGGTGAAGATGGAGTTCACCTCCTTCCGCACCGACAGGTACCGCCGCGGCGAGCACGCGCCCGCGAGCATCGAGTTCACGACGGACATCCGCACGGACGCACTGCGGCGGGATTTCAGGTGCAACGCCGTATATTACGACATCCGCACGGGCGAGATCGTCGACCCGCTCGGCGGGGTGAAGGACATCGAAAGCAGGACGATTTCTGCCACCCGCGACGCGGACGAGGTGTTCTCGGAGGACGGTTTGCGTCTGATGCGGCTGGCGCGCCTTGCCGCGCAGCTGGGGTTTGCGCCCGACCTTGCGTGCATCTTCGGCGCGAAGTTCAACGCCGCGCTCATTTCCAAAATTTCCGCCGAGCGCATCTTCGCCGAGCTGACGCTCATCCTGCACGCGGACGAAAAGTACGGCGTGCGCTACGCGCACTACGACGGGCTGAAACTGCTGGAGGGCACCGACGTGCTCAACTACATCCTTCCCGAGCTGGCGGCGGGCAAAGGGATGCCCCAGCGCGCCGACTTCCACGCGCACGACGTGCTCGAACATTCCCTGCGCGCATGCAAGTATTCGGACGCGCGGGTGCGCTTTTCCGCCCTCCTGCACGACGTGGGCAAGCCCGCCGCCTACCGCGAGACGGGCAAATACCACGGGCACGACGTTGAAGGCGCCCAAAAAGCTGACGGATACCGTTTGCCGCCTGACCGCCCTGCACATGTACGATTTGGACGGCAAGGCGCGCGCGGGCAAGATCCGCGCCTTCATCGTAAAAAATTACGACGTGTACGAGCCTCTGCTCCTTTTGAAACAGGCGGACTATTCGGGCTGCAAAGACGATCTGAACGTCTGCCCCACCATCACAAAGTGGGAGAACATCCGCCGGGAGATGGAGGCGGAGGGAGTGCCCTTCACCCTGAAGCAGCTCGCCGTGCGCGGCAACGAGCTGAAAGGGCTCGTACCCGCGCCGAAGACGGGCGAAATTTTAAACAAACTGCTGCTCTGGTGCGCGCAGGACGGCGCGCGGAACACAAAATCCGCCCTCCTCGCGGAGGCGGGCAGGCTCGCCAGACAGGCGGACAGAGGGGAATAAAAATGGAGCTTATTTTTTCGGTCATCGCGGCGGTGTGCGCGGCGCTCGCGCTCGCCGTGAGCCTTCTGGTATTAAAAAATCAGAAAAACGGGCATACGTCCCCGCAAAATGTTGACACGGCGCGCCTCGAACAGCTGCTGGGGCAGGTGCATTACATCGTGGAGCAGAACGCGCACGCGAGCCGCGACTACCTCGATTTTATGGCGAAACAGCAGAACGGGAAC
>CAJFFD010000040.1 GCA_904373255.1 uncultured Clostridia bacterium
GGAGCAGAACGCGCACGCGAGCCGCGACTACCTCGATTTTATGGCGAAACAGCAGAACGGGAACCTGAAAGGCATCGCCGAAAAGCTGGAAACGCTCAACGCCTCGACGGAGCGGCGGCTCTCCGAAATTCAGCGGGTCGTGGCGGGCGAAATCAAGTACATGACCGAGCAGAACGCGCACAACCTAGAACAGATCCGCCAGACGGTGGACGAAAAACTCTCCTCCACCCTCGAAAACAGGCTGAACAAGAGCTATTCCATCATCAACGAGCGGCTGGAGGCGGTGTACAAGGGCATCGGCGAAGTGGCGCAGCTGGCGGGGAGCGTGGCGGACATCAAAAAGGTGTTCACCAACGTGAAGCTGCGCGGGACATGGGGCGAGGTGCAGCTTTCCGCCCTGCTCGAACAGATGCTCTCCCCCGCGCAATACCGCGCGAACGTGCGCATCGATCCCCTCTCGAACGACGTGGTCGAGTACGCCGTCCTGCTCCCCTCGGGCGGGGAGACGGTGTACCTGCCCATCGACAGCAAGTTCCCCATCGAGGAATACCGCCGCCTCATCGACGCGGGGGATTCGGGGGACAAGGAGGCGGCGGAGCGCGCGCAGAAAAACCTCGAACGGGCGCTGAAATTGCAGGCGGACACCATCGCCAAAAAGTACATCCGCCCGCCGCTGACCGCCGACTTTGCGGTGATGTTTCTGCCCCTGGAAGGCCTGTACGCGGAGAGCGTGAAGATGCCGGGGCTTTCCGAATACTTCGCACAGCGGCGCATCATGGCGTGCGGGCCGACCAACCTCGGCGCCCTGCTCACCACATTGCAGATCGGCTACAAGACCGCAGCCATCGAAAAGCGTTCGGGCGAGCTGTGGGAACTTTTATCCGCCTTCCGCCACGAGTTCAAAAACTTCGTGCAGATCCTCGAAAAGGCGCAGAAAAAACTGCAGGAGGCGCAGGACACCATCGACAGCGCCGCCCGAAAGACGCGCACCATCGACAAAAAACTCAAGAACGTATCCGAAATTTCGGACGCGCGCGCCAATCTTTTGCTCTCCGACGAGGGCGAAGAGGACGGCGCGAACGGCGGCGAAGCAGGCTGAACGCCGCGCGGATGCGGATGCCTGCCCCTTTGCGGGGCAGGCTTTTTTTGCCTTGCCTGGCAGAATGTTTTGCGCCGCGGCGACAAATTCCCGTAGCGTAATTATTGCATTTCGCGCCGTTTTATATTATAATAGGGATATGAATATTACGCGTATCGTGCAGGCGGGCGAGCTGCCCGCCGCGGAAGAATTTGAATTTTCAGACAAGACCGTGCAGGGCGCAAAGCTCGGCAAACGGGAAAATATGCTGTACGTCGTTTCCCCCCGCCGCTTCAAGCTGTTTGCGGACAAGGCGGACACGCTCACCTTTCTTGCCGGGAGCGGGCATTTCAAGTGGGCGCGCGGGGAGAAAGACTTTGCCGCGGGAGAAACGTTCCGCATCGAGGGCGAGGGCGAGTACGAGGTGAACGGAAACTGCACCTTTATCGCCGTGCGCGAATAGGAAATGAATGAGGTAAAATTATGGTAAAAGCGAATTTCAGCTTCGGCGGAAAACTGCTGTTGGTGCTGGTGACCGTGATTGTGTACACATTTGTGCTCATCGCGGGCGCGATCGGCGGCGGGCTGTACGCCTACAACAACGTAAAGGTGGGCGACCTGCTCAACCTCGTGCAGCAATCGCAGTGGATTTCGGAGGAATATGCCCAAAAAACGATACAGCAATTTATCGCCGATCTGCAAAAAGACCTTTCTGCCGAGGGACTGACCCTGCAGACGGTTATCGACATCTCCCCCAAGACGGGCGAAATGCTGGACGGAGTTATTGACAATCTCAACGAAAACGGCATCGTGACCATCGACCGCGAAACTCTGTACAACACGCCCGTAGATCAGCTTTCCTCGTCACTCATGGACGTGGCGGTCGTGACCGCGACGCTCGGATCCATGCAGGATACGATGGGCATTACCCTGCCCGACATGCCCATTTTCAAGGGCGACGGCGAGGAAAACGGCGGCGACTTGTACGTTGCGGCGAACAGCACGGACGACGGCTCACTGGACAAGGCGTACAGCTTCGGCAGTTATACCTATTACACGAAATCGACCGTGTACGCCGAAGCGACAGAACCGGAAACGCTGCTGCTGTACAGACCGCAGGAAACCGTTGCCGAAGAGAGCGAGGGCGGATACCTGACGGCGGACGGACGCTATATCTACCGGAACACCGGCACGGAGGAAGAGCCCGAATACACGCGCATCCGGCTTACGAGTTCCGCCGTGTATCAGGATGAAAACGGCGCGATCCTGTTTAAAACGAACGAGCTGTACACCCGCACCGCGCCCGGAGACAGCGGCTATTCTCCCCTGCAATTTGTGAGCGACACGCCGGAAGAACTGCAGGTGACTTCGGTTCAATCGGAGTACCTGTATCAGCCGCTGTACGCGGACAGCGAGGGCAAAACGCTCGCCACCGATGAAGCCGACGCAACGACAGGGCGCTACCCGATCAAAGCGGAATTCGAGGGAAAAACCCTGTATGCGGCGACGGACGTATATTCGGAGCTTACGGAAGAGAACCTCGAAGGCGGCGTTCCGACGGACGAGTTTTTGAGCGGCAATACCGTATACGTCCGCTCGGACGGGTTGAGCGACCTGCCGCTGATCAGCGCGGTGAACGCGCTCGCGGGCATCTTTGACATGGAATCCCTTTCGCTGCGCAAGGCGGCGGAGTACTTCGGTATTTCGCTGGAGAGCGACCTGCTGACGGACATTCTCGACGTGCCGCTGGCATACCTGGGCGGCGGACTGGACGAGGCGGTGCAGAACTTTACGCTCGATTCCGTCATCGAACTGAACGAGAGCAACTACGAGGAAAACGAACTGCTTTTCTACCTCGCCTACGGCGAACGCGAAAATTATACCTTTGACGAGAACGGCAGCGTAGTGATGAATCCGGGCGCGGAAAAGAATACCGTTGCGGATATTTCCGGACTGATCAACAACATCACGATCGGCAATATCGTCGGAGACAGCGATCACCCGCTGATGCAGAGCATCGCCGACTGGCCGATCAGCGATTTTTCCGACACCGACAAAATCAACAGCCTGACCATCGGCGACATCATCGAAATCGACGAAAGTTCGGAAGATACCGCAAAGATCATGCTCGCCCTGCGCGACATCCCCATCGGCGAGATCTCCACCGCGATCGACGATCTGACCATCGAGCAGATGGTCGGCACGATCGATGAATCGAATACCATTCTCTACGCGCTGCGGAACTGCACGCTGGGCAATATGGGCGCGGTGATGCAGTCGCTCTCGCTGCAAGACCTGTTCGCCGACGATCTGTACGAATATGTGTATATCGGCACGGCACAGGAGGTGAAGGACACCGACGGCTCCGTGATTTCAAGTCAATACGACAGCCGCTACGAACAGCTTTTCGTTTGGGAAAACCTCGCCTATACCGAAAAGACGGCGGATGAGATCAAGAGCCTTCCCGCCGGCACGAAGATCTATGCCCGCTACATCCTCGCCTACGACGGCTCGGACTACACCGCGGACGCATACAAAGGGATTCCGCTCTACGCTTACAACCCCGCCGCGGCGGACGGCGAGGCGGAATATGTGCTTGCGACCTATGTTTCCGCATGGAAGATGCCGGACGGATACGACGATACGCTTACCTATTACACCTATTCCGAAGCGGACGACACATATACCGCCGTTCCCGCAGAGCAGCTCGGCGGCACCCTTACAGTCGATACTCTCTACTACATCGACGAAAACGACGACATCGGAGAGCTTTCGCTCGTCCCCGCCGAACTCTCCATCGCCGACGGATATGAAGATGCTATACTGTACAGCATGTACCGCGCCGCGCAAAAGGCGGTCGTCGGAGAGACGGAGCAGGAATATTATACACAGGCAAACCTGTACTATTTCGATTTTGACAGCCAGGCGTTCGAGCGGATTCCCGTATCCGAAAATCCGGACGGGACGCTGAACACTCCCTATCTGGAAGCCGTAACCGACGGCGAAGGGAGCGTCGTCGGGTACATCGTTCACAACGTAAGCGGCACCGTCTACACGCACGGCGGCACGCAGGGGCTTTGGAAGTACATGCTTACCAATGAGAACGGGGCGGAAGAAATTGCCTCGCTCAACGACATCGGCTCGCTGATGTCGAACATCTCGTACAACATCAACCACAAGACGCTGCGCGAAATGCGCGACGACGGCGTGCTGAACGTTTCCGCCGCGGCGGACGGGTCTGACCCGCTGGCAACGGAAATCCCCGATATTCTGCTCGACGAAGCCGACCGCCCCGCGGAAGGCGAAACCCGCCCCACTTTGGGGGATATGTCGATCAGCGAGCTGCTCGACCTGACCGTCCGCGCGCTCGAAACCATTCAGAAGATCGAAAACAGCGGCTTCGATTGGGGGAATATTTCTTAAAACCTTATCCGTCTTTTCTGCGCCGCGCGGGAAAAACCGCGCGGCGCTTTCTTTTTGGGGAGGCAAAGCGATGAAAAAGAGAGATTTGCCGAGGCAAAAAGCGTTGACGAATAAATTTTTTTGCGGTATAATAGAAAATGCGCTTGAAAGGGCGCAAACCCTTGCGCATCCAAAAGGTGCGCCGAATAAGACCGGGAGGTGAAAAATATGAAATACGAGATGCTTTATCTGATCGACTCGTCCGTTGCCGAAGAAGCGCGCGACGCGTTGGTTGCCAAATTCGAAGACATCGTGAAGAATTTGGGCGAAGAAGCTCGCTTATCCCATCGATTACAAGAGCGAAGCTTTTTATGTTCTGATGACCTTCGAAGCGAACGGCGATTCCGTGAAAGAGCTCGACCGCGTCGCGGGAATTACCGACGGCGTGATCCGCAGAATGATCACAAAAGCACAGGCTTAAGGGAGCATACGGGATGAACAAAGTATTTTTGATCGGAAACCTGACGCGCGATCCGGAGCTTTCGGAAACGAACAGCGGTGTTTCGGTATGCCGCTTCGGTCTTGCCGTGAACAGGCGCAGGGCGCAGGGCGACGGCGAACCGCAGGTAGACTTTTTTAACGTTACCGCCTGGCGCAACCTCGCGGAGACGGTGAACCGCTTTGTAAAGAAGGGAAACAAGGTCGCCGTTACGGGAAGCATTCAGATCCGCAACTACGAGGACAATTCCGGCCAGAAGCGCACGTTCGTAGACATCGTTGCCGACGACGTGGAGTTCCTGACGCCGAAGGGTTCGGGCAGCGGCGCGGAGGACGATTTTATCCCCGCGGCGCCCAAAAAGAAGCCCTCGCTCGAAGCGATCGACGACGATTCGGATATACCGTTTTAATTGATTCTCGCATTATTGGTTCTCGCATTTTGTTTTGAGCTGACAAAACAAAACGCCGAGATGTTCGGGAGACACCGCCGCACGGCGCACTGCGCCTGACGGCATTTTCTCCCTCGTTGCGCCCGATTCGGGGCACACCAACCAATATGGGCGCAACTTCACCCTCTTCCCGCAAGCCGTATGTATGCGGCAATTTGGGGGCGCTTTTAGCGGCTACGCACGAGGTCGGTTTCTCGCAATACCCTGACGGGCATTGCTTGCTTCCGTCTCGGCTCCGCCGCCTTGTTCACGAAAATCTCGCTGCGCTGCGATTTTCCGTGAGATATTCGGATATTATTTTAAAATAATATCTCGCGCGAGCAAAACGACGCATAGCGATAACTTTGTTATCGCGCAACATTGTCAATTTTGCATGAATGCCCGCAAGCGGGCGCTCCGCAAAATTGACTGCGTTAGGTGCGCTGCGCACCCCTATTTGGCAATCCTTTGCCTTATGCAGGAAAGGTGAAATTGCGGCATTAATAATATGCGTGCCCTTAAAAATGCCGCAATGAGGAAAATGCCGCAATGAGGAAAACTCCGAACGCTTGAACGGCTTGCAAAGCGGCAAGCGTTGGGGTGTTCCTTCAATCTTGGAAATTTGTTTTGTCAGCTCAAAACAAATTTCAAGAATTTTTTAAGGAGAATTTATCATGGAAGAGAATAAACCCGTCCGCAAGCCCATGAAACGGGCTCCCCGCAGGAAGGTTTGCGCCTTCTGCCAGGAAAAAGTCGAATATATCGACTATAAAGATGTGAACCGCCTGAAAAAGTACATCACCGAAGGCGGAAAAATCCTGCCCCGCCGCATGACCGGTACCTGCGCCATGCACCAGAGGGAACTTTCCAACGCCATCAAAAAGGCGCGCATCGTTGCTCTTCTCCCCTTCAAAGGAGAGTAAAAGGCACCGCGCTCATTTTGCGGGCAACACAAAAAAAGAAGCGGACGGCTTTTTTGCCGTCCGCATTTTTTATTGAATTTTCCGCTGCTTCCGCACCCCCGCAAAGGGAGTTCTTGCGCGGAGCAGTTCGCGCCGGACTCCGCTTCGCCGCGCCGCCGCACCCTGCAACAAGTCAAATCGGCGGGCGCAGTTTTTCTGCGCCCGCCTTCGCTTTCCGTTGCGATAGTTTTCCTATACGATGAGCGCGTTCAGGTACCCGACGCCGATGAGCACGGCGAGGAAGGAAAAGTTGAACGCCAAAAATTTGAGCACATATTTCCTCGTTTCGCCGGGGCAGACGCGGCGGAAAGTGTTGAGGGTGATGAGGCTTGCGAGCGAGGCGATGGGCGTACCCAACCCGCCGATGTTCACCGCGACGAGCAGGTTCGCGTAATCGGAAGTGAACTTCGAAAGCAGCACCGCCGAGGGAACGTTGGAGATGACCTGGCAGGAGAGGGTGCCGAACGCGAGCGGGTCGAGCGCGACCAGCCCGCCCAGAAATTCCTCCACCGCGGGGATGCGCGCCAGATTCCCCGAAAACACGAAGAAGGCGCAGAATGTAAGCAGCAGCGAATAATCGACGCGCAGAAGCGCGCGGAAATCGAGGATGAGGAGGGCGACCACCACCGCGAGCAGTCCCCAATAATAGGGAAATACGCGGAAGACGATGAGAATGGAGAGCACGAACAGCGCCGCATAGGCGGCAGAGCGCCACGCGGACGGGCGGTTTTTGGGGCGGGATTGCACCTGCGCCGGTTCCGGCTTGACGAACAGGCACACGCCGAGGATGAGTACGAACGCCGCCGCGAACGGGAGCGCCATGATCTTGAAAAAATCGCCCGTCGGAATGGAATAATAGGAATACAGGTACAGGTTCTGCGGGTTGCCGAAGGGTGTGAGCATGCCGCCGAGGTTCGCGGCGATGTTCTGCATGATGAACACGAAGGCGGTGAGCTTTTTGTTCCCGCACGATTCGAGCACGAAAAACCCGAGGGGCAGAAAGGTGACGAGCGCCATGTCGTTCGCCATGACCATCGAGCCGAAATAGGTGACGAACACGAGCGCAAGCACGACGTTGCGCATATTTTTGAACCGCCGCACGATGATATCCGCCAGCCACTCGAAAAATTTGATGTTCTTGAACGCCGCCACTACCGCCAGCGTGCAGAACAGGCAGGCGAGCGTATCCAGATCGAAATAGCCGAGGTATTCCCCGTCGAAGGGCACAAAAAAGCAGGTTATTCCCGCCGCGGCGAGCGCCACGATGAGCACGACGCTGCTCTTGGCGGCATGCCCGAGTGCCCAAAGCGCCCTGCGCCCGCGCGACGGCGTTTCCGTTTGTTCTTCCATAGCTTTTATTCCTCACAAACGGCACCATTATACACCCGAACCGCTTTTTTTACAACCGAAAAAGCAACAAAAAACGCACTTTTGCGCACCGGCTGTCTGTCCCGAAACGCTTGCTTGTTGTAACTATATTTATTACAATATGGTTGTATGGGAGGCGATCTTATATGGAAAAGGAAAAGCGCCCCGCCGCGGGCGGGGAAAACGGGGAAAACGAAAAAATCGAAACCCTGCGCGCATGGCTGGACGGCGCGGAATCCGTTATAATCGGCGCTGGTGCAGGGCTTTCGACCGCCGCGTCACCTACGGCGGCGAGCAGACGGTACGAGGCGTTTCTGCGGGAAAACGAGGGCAAAAAGGTGCTGTTTCTGGAGCTGGGCGTGGGCATGAACACCCCGGGCATCATCAAGTACCCCTTCTGGCAGATGACCTACCGCAACAAAAACGCGCGGTACGCCTGCATCAATCTGGAGACATCCGATTTGAATATCCTTTCGCGGCTGCACGGCTGAAAGCAGCGGGAACAACCCGACCGCGCGGACGATACCGCTGTGCGCACGCGATCTGCCCGCCCTGCCGAAATTCGGCAGGGCGGGCAATTTTTTCTGCTGCGGAAGCAATGAAAAATGCCGATTCGGCAGCCGCGCGGTTGCCAGCGGGGCGAGGCGTATGGTATAATAGCGGGGAAAAAGGAGAACGCCCGTGAAAAACCTGATACTGAAAACGGAGGAAGGCGACCTGTTCCGCTTTACGGACAGCGAAGAGCGCACGGAGCTGACCATCGGCTCCAAGCGCACGGCGGATATCGTCGTAAAATCGCAGTATGTGGAGCCGGTTCAGGTGCGCTTGCTCCTGAAAAACAATATATGGTACGCGGAGGACATGACGCCCGAAAACGCCAGGAGCGTGGTGTTGCTCGACGGGCGCCGCTTCAAGCGCCCGATGGTCAAGTTCGACGGCGTACTCTCCATCCGCCGCGCGGGGAAGAAGGAGAAGGCGGACATCGTGCGCATCTCCGCGGTGAAGCAGTTCAGCCGCAAAAAACCGAAAAACAACTTCGATCTGACCGCAAAGACGGTGACGACGGTGGGCAGCGGCGAGGGATGCGACATCCGCGTGGATAACCCGCTCGTATCCGAAAAGCACTTTTTTATCGTGTTTGACGGGCAGAACTGCTACGTTGAGGACGCGCACAGCGTGAGCGGCACCTATGTGAACAACAAAAAGGTCAAGCGGCAGAAGCTGAACGACTACGACCGCCTGTCCATCCCCTCGGCGGCGTACATATTCTACCGCAACGCCCTGCTCTTTTCCACGGCGGAGGGCGGAATCCGCATCGACGCGGTGGACGTGTGCAAGCGGGTGCAGGACAGGAACGCGCACGGGAAGATCTCCCTCGTGACGAACGTGACATTCCGCATCGAAGCGGGCGCGTTCGTGGCGGTGGTCGGCGGGAGCGGCGCGGGCAAATCCACCCTGCTCGACTGCATCAACGGCATGCGCCCCGCGACGGACGGAAAAATCTACTACGACACCAACGACTACTATGAGAATATGAACACCTACAAGGGCGTCGTGGGGTACGTTCCCCAGCGGGACATCATGCACGACGATCTGACCCTTTGGGACGCGCTGCGCTACACGGCGCTGCTGCGCACGCGCGCAGACCTCTCCAAGGAGGAGCTTGCGGCGCGCGTGAACGCCGCGATCGCGGACGTGCATTTGCAGGGAAAGGAGCGCCTGCGCATCTCCTCCCTGTCGGGCGGGCAGAAAAAGCGGGTTTCCATCGCCATGGAGCTGCTCTCCGACCCGAAGGTCATCTTTTTGGACGAGCCGACGAGCGGGCTTTCGCCCGACCTGGACATGGAGATGATGGAGCTTTTGAAAGATCTCTCCAAAAAGGGGCGCACCATCGTTGTCATCACGCACGCGATGGAGAACATCGACAAGTGCGACCGCGTGGCGTTTTTGGGGCGGGGCGGCAGGCTGTGCTATTACGGCCCCGCGCAGGAGGCATTCCGCTGGTTCAACCGCCGCAGCTATTCGCGCATCTTCGCGGCGCTGGCGGACGAGGAGACGAGCGAGGCGTTCGCAAAGAAATACCGCCGCTCCCCCTATTATAAGGAATTGTACGGTCAGCTCGTCGAGGAATACGGCAAGGGATGCTGCCTGCCGCCCGAAGCGGAAACGGAAAACGAGGCGGCATGGGAAAAGGCGCCCAGGCGCCTGCCGCGGCGGGTACGCACGGCGCATGCGGCGGCAGGCAGCAGCGCCGCCCGGGAAGAAGCCGCCGCGACGGATACGCGGGAGAGCGGGGAGGAAGATAAATGAAAAAGTTTAAACGCCGCTCCGCGCGCATGAACCGGATGCACTTCCGCGTGCTGGTGCGCCGCTATTTCAAACAGATCTTTACCAGCCTCGGCACCTTTCTTCCCCTCCTGCTGCAGGCGCCCGTGATGCTCGCGATCGTCTATATCGTCTGCGTAAAGGACGCGTTCATCCACAAAACGGCGGAATACCTGACGAGCGCGAACGTGGTGCTGTTCGTTTTGGTGGTGATGTGCGCGCTGATGGGGATCCTCAACAGCTACCGCGAGATCTGCAAGGAGCGCGACGTGCTCTCCCGCGAAGTATTCGGAGGGTTGGATATTCCGGCGTACGTCCTCTCGAAATTTACCGTCCTTTCGGTCATCGGCATCGTGCAATGCGCGATTCTGTTTTTCGGGACGCTGCCCGCCATCGACTTTGCATTCCCCAACCCCGCCACGGGCTACCTGTGCGCGTACGGCGCGATGGCGCTGACGAATATCTCCACCATGGCGATCGGGCTGTTCATTTCGGCTCTTTTGAAAAAATCGGAGAGCGCGATCCTGCCCGTGCTGTTCATCATCATCGAACAGGTGGTGTTCTGCGACTGCCTGTTCACCCTCGAGGGCGGGGCGGGGTGGCTGCGCTACATCACCCCCAGCGCCTGGGGCATCGCCGTGTTCGGCAACGCGGCGGGGCTGAACGACTGGGCGCCGCCCCTCTTCCACAAAGACCTGTTCGCGCTGAACCCGCTCATCGGTTTGGGCGTGATGGCGGCGATCACCCTGCTGTTCGTCTTTTTGACGACGCTCCGGCTCAAACGGGCATACCGGCAGAAGGATTGACCGCCCGCTTCGCTCACCGCTCTTTCGCTTTTGTGCGGAACGGCGCATTCATTTTTGAACGACAACCTGTGCGAAAAGCCGCGCCCGTTTGCTGCGGGCGCGGCTCTGTTTTTTATTGAACGTATTCTGTTTTTCGAGATATTTTGCGCCTTTCTATTTTTCGGCGCTCTCCGCCGCATCCCCTTCGAGCGGGGCATAGCGCTCCGCCGCCTCTTCCTCTTCGGCGATCTCCTCGGCGAGGTCGAACTCGTTCGGCTTTTCCTCCCTGCCGTACAGCAGGGTATGCACCGGCTTTTTCAGAAAGCGCATGATCGGCTTCATCACCACGCCGACGAACACCGCGATGACGACGGTGCCGATGCCCACGCCGCGCAGCATGCCGCTCGTGCCGTCCAAAGACCAGAATACCTCGCTGTCCCAAAAGAAGGCGATGGACAACAGCGACGCGATTAAAATGACGGACACGTCGAAGATGATCTTGCAGGTAGAGAGGTGCAGCTTGGTGCGCTTGGAAAGCGCGAGCGTGACGCCCTCCCCCGGCATGCTCATGATGTTCGCTTCCAGATATAAAAATATACCGAAGGCAATGACGACCGTACTGACGATTATCAGGATCGCCTTCAGCCAGATTTGCTGATTTTCGGGCAAAAATAAGCCGTAGAGCGCGTCGGTGCCGTCCACCAGAAAGCCGAACAGCGTGGAGCTTGCCAGCTGCAGAACGCTGTACCATTTGAACTGCTTCCACAAAATGAGCGCCTGGATAATGAGGAAGCAGGTGAACACGATGATGATCCATGTGCCCATCGAAAGCTGCGTAAACTTTAAGCTCAACACGTTCGGAATGGAGTTGACGGGCGAAATGCCCCAATTCGTCGAGCGCGAGAGCGATACGCCGCTCGCGATGAAAAACATGCCGACGACGTACGCAACGAGGCGGCGCCCCCATTCAAACACTTTCGCCTTCGTCGGCTTTGCGATTTGTACTTTCACGTTTCCCCTCTCCTGCATAAATATGAATAATTATGCAAAATAGTTTATAAATATTATACAGGAGCGGGGCATATTTGTCAACCGCAATTGCGAAAATAGTTGCCAAACGCAGAAAAAAGCGGTATACTGGCAACGAGGTGAAATTATGCAGCTGCCGAAAGACCCTGTGATTTTATTGAGCTTTATCAATATGAAACTGCGCGATTATTACCCTTCCCTCGCCGCCCTGTGCGACGATTTGGGCGCGGACGAAGAGGAAATTCGCAAAGCGCTCGCTCAAATCGGGTACGAATACGCGGCGGATAAGAACGCGTTCGTTTGAGAAAATAGACAGGAGATTCTGCCATGTTTGCCCGCGTTTACGACAGGGAACGAAACCGCTATTATAAATCGATCGTCTATGCGATATTGGACATAGGGTATCATTCAAAAGCCATCCGTATACGATTCTGCCGCCGATTGCTTTGCCCTCGTGGATTATTTCGATAAAAAGGCGAACGATCTGCTCCCGCAATATGAGATTATAAACGACACGGATAAAGACAGCCGGGTCTACAAGGAGAAAGCATTCCTCCTGAAGCTGAAAAAATATTGCCGTGAACAGGGATACGACGCCGCCGCCCTTCAATGTTTTTACGGCTATAAGGACGAGTGCATTTTATGGGCGGACGACAACCTATACGAAAAGGATTTTGCCGAGGACGAAAACGGGCACCTGAACTATCGCGGTTCGTATATCAAGGCGCTGAATTTAAAGTGGCGCAAGGTCGATTGAAATTTGTTTCGGCAAAAGGCTCTGCAAGTTGCAGAGCCTTTTTTGACGGTTATCTATTGTTTTTTCTTTTCGATAGGGGTGCCGGCGCACGGGTCTTCCCCTTCGGGAACTCTCGGCTCGCCTTCCATCGTTTCCGCTTCGGTGTTCGTTTGCCCGCTGCCCGTATTTCCATCCGCGCCCGTTTGCGCGTTTACGCCCGCACTACCGCTTGTTTTCGGCGGATATACTGCAAACGCTTCGGCATAATCGGGTTTGCCGTTTTTGAGCGCAAAGAAGAAAAACACCCCCGCCGCGACGGCGACAACTGCCGTCAGATGTCCCAGAACGCCCCTTCCCCCAGTTCAAACACGACATTGCCGCAGAAGTTATAGACGGCGTGGATGAAGGCGCACACGAACACGCCCCCGCCGCAGAACATGACGACGGAGAGCATGCAGCCGATGAGGAAGGAATACCCCACCTGCAAAAACACGCCGCCCGAAAACCCGCCGAGCAGGTTGACAAGATGCAACAGCCCGAATGCCGCACTGGATGCGAGCACGGCGATAAACCGACCCTTTTTGCCAGTACCCGTCTTTCCGAGCACGAAGGGGAAAATGACGCCGCGGAACGCCAATTCCTCAAACAGCCCCACACCGATGCACTGCAGCGCAAAGGCGGCAATTTCGCCCGCACTGCCGGTAACGGCTGCCGTGCCCTGCGCAAGCGCCACGACGGGCAAATTGTTGACGGCGACGACGAGCGCGGGCAGGGCGACAAGGAGCGCCCTCCACCCCCCGCGCACGGCGAGCGTCTTGCGGATGCCCATGTGGAAGGCGAGCAGCAGCATGACGCCGGAAAAGAGGATGCGCAGGATGCCCAGCCCCAGAAAACCTGCGGTCTGTTCGTCCTGCGTGAACAGATTGCCCAGCCATTGGTACGGGAACATGACCAGCCCCGCCGCGAGCAGGTAGAGTATGAGCGCGCTTTCGATGGGCGTTTTGCGCATATAGAGCATTTTCGGCTGCATTTTTCCTCCTTCTCCTGCCCCACCGCGCGCGGCGGGGCAGCGCACAGCGATCCGCAGAAAAGTCCTTCCGGCAAATTTGCGGCTGGTGCTTTTTTAACACACCCGCCCGACGTACGCGGGCGCGATGACAAAACGCAACTTGTTCAAAAAAAGCGCGCCCGTGCGCGCTTTTTTCGCCCCGATCGGGGAAATCAATTATTCGTGACATACGCCGCGCCGAACGCGCCCACGCCCGTATGGATGCTCAACACAGGCCCGAGCACGCGCTGGTGGATGTACACCTGCGGGAAGCGGCTTTTCAGCATAGCGGTAAAGTCGTTCACGTCCGTCTCCGCCCCGCAGCGCCCGACGATGAGGCGGCGGACGTTATCGGGCACGAGACTGCACAGCATTTCCAGCTTTTCGCGGCTGCCGCGCGCGTTCGCTTTGAAGAGGATTTTGCCCTTCAGCTCGAATACGGGGCGCAGATTCAACGTCGCTTTCGCCTTGGCGTTGTTCAGCCTCCCGCCGTACAGGAGCCTGTCCAGCGATTCGACGGAGAACACGATGCCGATCTTCTTTTTCAGCTCCTCCAGATGCGCGGCGATCTCCTCGAAGGACAGCCCGCACTTGACCATGTTGACCGCCTCGTCCGCCAGAAGGTGAAGCCCGGGGCCGATGGTCGCCGAGTCGATGACGCGGATGTTGCCGCCCACCTGATCCGCCGCGAAGCATGCCGACGAATAGGTGCCCGACAGTGCGGAGGAGAGGACGATGCAGATGACGTCGCAACCCTTATCGGTGAGCGACTGGAAGGTGCGGATAAAGTTGTTGAGCGCAGGCTGTGCCGTTTTGCAGGGGCTGAGCCGCGCCATGAGCGGCAGAAAGTCGCCGTTTTTATCCGACGCGTTTTCCTCGTAAAAGTAGCCGCCCAGCTGGTAATTGAGCGGAACGACGCTCAATATGCCGCGGCTGGTGATCTCCGCGGTCGAATAGCCGACGGACGAATCGGTGACGATAGCGACCATATTTCCCTCCCTTTGTAGCCCTGTTTAATTCTCTTTGCCCCTCAAAACTTCCGGAAGCGCTCGTACCGCGCCTCGATGAGCGTTTCGGCGGGAACTTTGCACTTTTCGGCGAAGAATGCGGAAATATCCTCTTTGAGCTTGGAGAAAAACTCCTCGTTAAACTCGTTTTCGGGCAAAACGCGCTCCACCGCGCCGAGTTTTTGCAGGTTGTCGGCGGTGAGCTTCAAGCACTCCGCCGCCTCGGCGACCTTGGCGCTGTCCTTCCACAGGATGGACGCGCAGCCCTCGGGCGAAATGACCGAATAGGTCGCGTTTTCGTCGATCCACACCTCGTCCGCCGCGCACAGCCCGAGCGCGCCGCCGCTGCCGCCCTCGCCGATGATGACGGAAAGGGTGGGCGTTTTCAGGCGGATCATCTCCAGAATGGAAGAGGCGATCGCCTCGCTCTGACCCCGCTCTTCGGCGCCGATGCCGCAATATGCGCCCGACGTATCCACAAAACAGAGCACGGGGCGGTGAAATTTTTCCGCCTGCTTCATCAGTCGCACCGCCTTGCGGTAACCCTCGGGGTGCGCGCAGCCGAAGTTGTGCTCGATGCGCCCGTTGGTATCCGCGCCCTTTTCAATGCCGATGACGGTGACGGGTCTGCCGCCGATCGTGCCGATGCCGCCGATGACGGCGCGGTCGTCCGCATAGCGGCGGTCGCCGTGCAGCTCGATAAAATTCTCCACGATTTCGGAGATATAGCGCACCGCGGTGGGTCTGCCCTTCTCGCGGCTCTTTAAAACGATTTCGTATGCGTTCATGTCAGTTCGCCTCCCCGCAGTGCAGCTGCAGCAGCTGCGCAAGTTTTTCCTTCATCTCCTTGCGCTCGACGATGAGGTCGGCAAACCCCTTCTGCTGCTGGAATTCCGCGCGCTGGAAGCCCTCGGGGAGCTTCTGCCGGATGGTCTGCTCGATGACGCGCGGCCCCGCAAAGCCGATGAGCGCGCCCTTTTCCGCCATGATGATGTCCGCCTCGAACGCGAAGGATGCGGAAACGCCGCCCGTGGTCGGGTCGGTGAGAACGGAGATGTACAACAGCCCCGCCTCGCTGTGTTTTGCGACCGCGGCGCTGGTCTTTGCCATCTGCATGAGGGAGATGATGCCCTCGTGCATGCGCGCGCCGCCGCTGAGGGCAAACCCTACGACGGGCAAGCCGTGCTCTGTGGCATACTCGAACGTTTTCGTGATCTTTTCGCCGACGGCGTGACCCATGCTGCCCATGATGAAGCGATAGTCCATGGAGAACACCGCGCAACGAACGCCGCCGATCTCGGCGGTGCCGCACACAACGCCCTCGTTTTCGCCCGTCTTTTCGCGAAGCGCGGCGAGCTTTTCGTCGTACCCGGGGAAGTCGAGTACGTTTTTGCCGACTTCATCCGCGAACAGCTCCTCGAAATTTTCCGCGCACATAGCGATGCGCGCGCGGGGCGGCATCTTCTTATAGTGACCGCACTTGGGGCAGACGCCGAAGTTCTCCTCCATTTCGTCGGAGAGGACGATCTGCCCGCATTTTTCGCACTTGACGGCGAGTTTTTCGGGGATCGCGCCCTCCTGTGCGGGCTTTGCGGCGGGGTCTTCCGATCCCTCCAAAGCGTTTTTCGGTTTTCTGAAAAAAAACTTTTTAAAGTCTTCGAACTTCAATTTAATATCTCCTTCGAATATCCCGCTCGGGGCATGGGATGTATGCTCTTCTTTTTTCTTCCTTTTTCGGCGGCACGGCCGCGCTTGACGCCGCGCGCCGACTTTTTATCGCGTACGATTGTCTTGTTCACGTTTATCCCGCGCGCACCTTTGCGCGCGCTCCCTTACCTCAATGATAGTTTTTTAAGAATTTATCCAAAAAATTGGTGCAGTAGCTTCCGTCTTTGAACTCCGGCTGGGCGAGTATATCCCCCGACAGCTCGGCATTGGTATGCACGCCCTCGATGACCAGCTCGCACAGCGCCGCCTGCATCTTGCGGATCGCTTCGGTGCGGTCGCGCGCGTAGACGATGAGTTTGCCGATCATGCTGTCGTAATAGGGCGGGATCCGATAATCCTGATAGATCGCCGTATCGAAGCGCACCCACGGCCCGCCCGGGATATGCAGGAGGGATATCCTGCCGCAGCTGGGGCGGAAGTTGTTGCGCGCGTCCTCCGAATTGATGCGGCACTCGATGGCGCAGCCGCGCAGGCGGACGTCTTCCTGCTTATACAAAAATTCGATGCCCGCCGCGATGCGGATCTGCCATTTGACCACGTCGATGCCCGTGACGTATTCGGTGACGGGGTGCTCGACCTGCAGGCGGGTGTTCATCTCCATGAAATAGAAGTTGTTCTGCCTGTCCAGCAAAAACTCGATGGTGCCGAGGTTGGTGTAGTTGACCGTTTTGGCGGCGAGAACAGCCGCCTCCATCATCTTTTTGCGCACGTCCGGCTTTAACGTGACGCACGGGCTCTCCTCGATGAGCTTCTGGTTCTTGCGCTGCATGGAGCAGTCGCGCTCGCCCAGGCAAACGACGTTGCCCTGCTCGTCCGCGACGATCTGCATTTCGACGTGCTTGACGTCCGTCAGGAATTTTTCGAGGTACACCTTGCCGTTGCCGAAGGCGCTCTTCGCCTCCGCCGACGCGGTGAGGACGGCGTTTTCGAAGTCCTCTTCCTTCTGCACGATGCGGATGCCCCTGCCGCCGCCGCCCGCGCTCGCCTTGACGATGACGGGGTAGCCGATTTCGGCGGCGAACTTTTTCGCCTCGGCGATGTCGGTGATTTCGTCCAGCCCGGGCACGACGGGAACGCCCGCCGCCTTCATGGTGCGGCGCGCTTCGTCCTTGTCGCCCATCTTGGCGATGACCGACCAGTGCGGGCCGATGAACTTGATGTTGCACTTTTCGCACAGCTCGGCAAAGCGCGGATTTTCGGACAGAAGGCCGTAGCCGGGGTGGATCGCCTGGCAGCCCGTCGCGATGGCGACATCGATGATGGCGGTCATGTTGAGGTAGCTGTCCTTTAAGAGCGCGGGGCCGATGCAGTAGCTCTCGTCCGCGAGGTTGACGTGCAGCGCCTCCGCGTCCGCCTCCGAATACACGGCGACGGTGTGGATGCCCATTTCGTTGCAGGCGCGGATGATACGAACGGCGATTTCGCCGCGGTTGGCTATCAATATTTTACTGAACATAAAAACTCCTCACACTTTTTGTTTTGAGCTGTCAAAACAAAAAGTCGTGATTTTCGGAAAACTCCGATTGTACCGAGCGTAGCGAGGGCAATGGGGTTGTCCTCAAATCTCGGAAATTTGTTTTGTCAGCTCAAAACAAATTTCGAGAACCTCTTAAAATATCTTAAACAAAATCTGCCCGAATTCGACCAAAGAACCGTTTTCCGCGCAAATTTCCACGATTTCGCCGTCCGTCTCCGCAACGACGTCGTTCATCAGCTTCATCGCCTCGATGATGCAGAGCGTATCCCCCTTTTTCACCTTGCTCCCCACCTTGACGAAGGGTTCCGCCTCGGGCGAGGGCGCGGCATAGAAGATACCGACCATCGGCGACTTGATGTCGCGGTATTTGTTGTAATCCTTGATCTCCGCTTCGGCAGGCTCATCCGCGCTCTTTTCCTCCTGCACGGGCTGCATATACGGCAGGGGCGCAGGCATGTACGCGGGCGCCGCGGCGCCGCTCTCCAGCTTCAGAGAATAGTTCTCCTCCGCCGAATTTTCCGTGATCTCCATCTTTGCGAGCCCGCTCTCCTTGAACAGGTTGATGAGTTCGCGTAACTTTTTCTTATCCATTCCCGATTACTCCCGAATGTCTATAAAAAATGCGTCTATTGCAATTTTCATGAAATAAACGCATAATTCAGTGTTCAGATTTTCCGAAAGGCGAGGCAGCCGTTGTGCCCGCCGAACCCGAGCGACGTGGAAAGCGCGAATTTGAGATCCGCCTTGACCGCCTCGTTGGGGGTGATGTCGAGGTCGCACTCCTCGTCCTTTACGCGGTAATTGACGGTGGGAGGCACGATGCCCTCGTCGAGCGCGAGGATGGAAGCGATCGCCTCGATGCCGCCCGCCGCGCCGAGCATATGGCCCGTCATCGACTTGGTAGAGGACACGCGCAGTTCATACGCGCCCTGCCCGAACGCGCGCTTTAAGGCGAGCGTTTCCGTTTTATCGTTGAGCGGGGTACCCGTGCCGTGCGCATTGACGTACACGTTCCTGCCCGCGGCGATGCCGCCCTCCTTTGCCGCGAGCTCGACCGCCCTTGCGGAAGCGATCGCCTCGGGGTTGGGCGCCGTCATGTGATAGGCGTCGTTGGTGCAGCCGTAGCCGACCACTTCGGCGTAGATCTTCGCGCCGCGCGCCTTGGCGTGCTCGTATTCCTCGAGCATGACGACCGCGCCGCCCTCGCCCATGACAAAGCCGGCGCGCTCCTTGTCGAACGGAATGGACGCACGGTTCTTATCCTCCGCCTGCGAGAGAGCCTGACAGCTGATGAAGCCCGCAAAGCACAGCGGGGTGATCGCCGCCTCGCTGCCGCCGGCGAGCATCGCATCCGCATAGCCGTGCTTGATGGCGCGGTACGCTTCGCCGATGCTGTTGGTAGAAGTTGCGCAGGCCGTGACGACGGCAATGTTCGGGCCCTGCGCATTATATTTGATTGCCACCGTGCCCGACGCGATATTGGAGATCATCATCGGGACAAAATAGGGAGAAACCCTGCCGGGGCCCTTTTCGACTAATTTGGAATGTTCGGTTACCAGCGTATGAATGCCGCCGATGCCCGAACCGATATACACGCCGAACCGCTCCGGTTCGATGCTTTCGGCGGTCATGCCGCTGTCCTCATACGCCTGCGTAGCCGCCGCGACGGCGTACTGGCAGTAGAGGTCGGTCTTGCGGACGTCCCCCTTCGGCATATAGAGGGTGGGGTCGAAACCGCGGACTTCGCCCGCGAATTTGCACTTATAGTCCGTGATATCGAACTTGGTAACGGTATCGATGCCGCAGACGCCCTTTTTCATATTTTCCCAGGTCGTTTTTGCGTCATTGCCGAGCGGGGAAACCGCGCCCAGCCCTGTTACGACGACTCTTTTTTCCATAAAAAAACTCCTTTTCTCACGAAAACCTCGGCGAGCTGACGCCTGCGGTTTTCCGTGATTTGAGGGCGACACCGCCGTTTAAACGCTTTCGCGTTTTCTGCGCGTTTTCTCCCTCTTTGCGCCCTTTTTTAGGGCTCTCATACCTTTATGCGCGCAAATTCACCCTCTTCCCATAAGCCGTATGTATGCGGCTACTTGGGGGCGCTTTTAGCGGCTACGCACGAGGCCGGTTTCTCACAATGCCCTGTCGGGCATTGCTCGCTTCCGCCTCGGCTCCGCCGCCTTATTTATAATAATCTCTCGCGCAAGGAAAATCACTATTTTGATAATTTCTCGAAAAAGGCAAAACCACGCTTTTGCCTTTTTCACTCCATTTGCCGATACCTCGGCTCACGGAAAGGGTGAAGTTGCGCGATTTTGTAATATGCGTGCCTTTAAATATCGCGCAACGAGGGCAGAGCCCTCAATCTCTCGACTTTTTGTTTCGTCAGCTCGAAACAAAAAGTGAGAAAGAAATCACATATCCATTCCCCCGTCGACCCGCAGAACGACGCCCGTGATGTAGCGCGCCGCGTCGGAGACGAGGAATTTGACCGCCTGCGCGATGTCCTCCGTTTCGCCCAGAGCGCCGAGGGGAATGAGCTTGTACATCGCCTGTTTCTGCTCCTCGGTGAGGGCGTCGGTCATCGCCGTTTTGATGAACCCGGGTGCGACGGCGTTCGCCGTGATGTTCCGCGAGCCGAGCTCCTTGGCGACCGATTTGGTCAGCCCGACGATGCCCGCCTTGGACGCGGCGTAATTCGCCTGCCCCGCGTTGCCCATAAGCCCGACGACCGAGCTGATGGAGACGATGCGCCCGTAACGCTTGCGCATCATGTACGGGGTGACGTGCTTGACCATGTTGAAGCAGCCCTTGAGATTGATGCCGAGCACCCTGTCCCAATCCGCTTCGTCCATGCGCATGATGAGCTTATCCGCCGTGATGCCCGCGTTGTTGACGAGGATATCGATTTTGCCGAAATCCTTGACGATCTGGTCGACGACCGCCTTTGTTGCCGAAAAATCGGATACGTCGCAACGATAATAGCGCGCGGTGACGCCCGCTGCTGCGAGCGCGTCCATCGTATCCTTAGCGGCGGATTCGTCGCTGTAATCGACGACGGCGATGTCGGTATTGTCCTGGGCGAGGGTGAGCGCGATCTTCGCGCCGATTCCCCTGCCCGCGCCCGTGATAAGGGCGACTCTGTTTTCCATAAAAAAACCTTCCTTCGCGCGAATCTCGCAAAAGAGATGCTGCGATTCGCTTGATTCCAAAGAAAACCCGCGGGCGCGCGGCTTTGCCGCTGACCGCCTGTTTTCTCTCTTTGCGCGCTTTTTTAGGGCTCTCATACCTTTATGCGCGCAAATTCACTCTTTCCGCGTATGCCCTTCGGCATATCGGGGGCAAAAGCAAAAAGCGTCGTTTTTGCTTTTGCAAATAATTGTTTCTGCTCACGAAAATCTCGGCGCGCTGTCGCCTGCGGTTTTCCGTGATTTGGGTGCAAAAACGAAAATTACGATTTCCGTTTTTGCAAATAATTATTTTAATAATCAACTGCGCGTTCCAAAATCACAATTTTGGATTAGCGCACTCAATTTGTCGCATACTTGCGACCTGAGCGGGTGAAGTTGCGCGATTTTATAATATGTGTGCCCTTAATTATCGCGCAACGAGGGCAGAGCCCTCAAAATCGCAAAAAATCGCAGGCGTCAGCTCGCCGAGATTTTCGCGAGCAATTTTTTTACCCTCTCTGCACCAGCCCCGTAAGCACTTTGCCCGGGCCGACCTCGACGAACTCCTCCACGCCGCGCGCCTTCATGTTCGCGACCGTTTCGGTGAACCGAACGGGCGAGCACATCTGCTTTGCGAGCGTAGCCGCGAAGTCCCCTTCGTACGGCTTTGCCGTAAGATTAGCGTATACATCCATGCGCGGCTCGTTCATCGCCAGCGTGCGCAGAAATTTTTCAAACTCCTGCGACTCGGGCTGCAATTCGGGGCAGTGGAACATGCCCGAAACGCGCAGCTTCATCGCGCGGCCGCCCGCTTCCTTGACTTTTGCGGAGAACTCCTCCTCCGCCTCCGCGCGGCAGGCGACGACCGTCTGCAATGCGCCGTTGTAGTTGGCGGGGTGGGTGTTCACGCCGTCGCACAGCGCTTCGACCTTGTCTGCCGTGAGTTTGACGGCGGCGATCATGCAGCCTCTGACCCGCTCGGTGTACGCGTCCATCAGCTCCGCGCGCCGGATAATGGCGCGGAACGCGTCCTCCTCGGACAATACGCCCGCAAAACAGAGCGCGGGCACTTCGCCCACCGAAAAGCCGCACACGCAGTCGGGAGCGCCAATTTCCTCTTCCTTCGCGTACGCGTACGCGAGGTCTGCAAGGAACATGGTCGGCTGGGTGAGGAGCGTCCTGTTCAGCTCCTCCTGCGTGCCATTGAGCATTTTATCGACGACGCCCGGCTGAATGCCCTCGGCGAGGTCGAAGAGTTTTTTGACTTTGGGAAGGTCTTTGACGTCCCCCGCCATGCCGGGAACCTGCGCTCCCTGCCCGGCGAATAAGAAGGCTACACGTCCCATCTGACGCCCTCCATCACCTTGGCGGGCTGCGCCTTTTTGACCATGCCGGCGATCTGCCCCGCGAGGAAGCAGCCTTCCTCGGCGTTGCCGTCCTTGGCGGCCTTGCGCAGCGAACCGACGCCGAACTGCTCGAGCTGCTCGTCGGGGATGTTGGAATCCGCCTCCAGCTTCGCATAGGCGTTCATGTAGGTATTTTTGATGGCGCGGACGGGATGACCCAGCCGCTTGCCCGTGACCATGGTGGAAATATCCTTGGCGGCGAGCACCTTCTTTTTATATTCCGCGCTGACCGTGCATTCGTCGGCGACCAGAAAGCGGGTACCCATCTGCACGCCGCACGCGCCCAAAGCGAACGCCGCGACAAGCCCGCGTCCGTCGCCGATGCCGCCCGCCGCTACGACGGGGATGCTCACCGCGTCGACGACCTGCGGAACGAGCGCCATCGTCGTAAGATCGCCGACGTGCCCGCCGCTCTCGCCGCCCTCGGCGATGACCGCGTCTACGCCCGCGCGCTCGACCATTTTCGCGAGAGCCGTGGATGCCACGACGGGCAGGATCTTCACGCCCGCCTCCTTCCACAGTTTGACGAAGCGGGAAGGATTGCCCGCGCCCGTGGTGACGACGGGAACCTTTTCCTCGGCGACCATCTGCGCCACTTCCTCGACGTGCGGGCTCATCAGCATGATGTTCACGCCGAAGCGCGCTCGCCAGCGACGCGTCGGCAATCCACGCCATGCCGCCCTGAATGATGGGGTGGCGGATGCCCAAAAGTTTTGTTAATTTCGTCTGCATCGCTCTGAAATTACTTGTTGGCGACCGCCTCTTCGATCTTCGCGATCAGCTCGCCCACGGTGGAGAGCTGCATGTTGTCGCCCAAAGAAATGTCGAACGCTTCCTCGATCTGCATGACGATGTCGACTTTGTCGAGGGAGTCGAACTCCAGCTCGTCGAAGGTGGTTTCGGGGGTGATGGTGAGATCTTCGCCCTTGCACTCGCTCAGAATTTCCTGCAACTTTTCCAAAATGTTCATAACTTTTCTCCTTACTCTTTATTCCAATTTATAATGACTGCACCGCTCGTGAGCCCGCCGCCGAAGGCGACGAAGAGCAGTTTGTCTCCCTTTTTGAAGGTGCCTTTTTTCGCGTATTCGTCCAACAGCACCATAACGGACGTCGCGCTCATATTCCCGCATTCGGAAATATTCAAAAGAACTTTGCTCTTGTCGATCTTATATTTTTTCAGGCTCGCGTCGATGATGCGAACGTTCGCCTGATGGGGAAGATACCAATCGATATCCGCGGGCGAAAGGTTTGCGCGGGCGCACACCTCTTCGATACGGTGCCCCATCGCGTTGACCGCGAACTTGTACACCTCTCCCCCGTCCATGTACATGGCGAGCTTTTCCTGCTCAATTTGGTTGTACGGGCTGTTCAGCCCCTCGATGTTGGGCATGCGGATGACGTGCGAATCGGGGTCGGACGTCAGAACTCCCGCGAGCCTGCCTTCCCCCTTTTTGACGACCATCGCGCCCGAGCCGTCGCCGAACAGCACGCAGGTGGAGCGGTCTGTCCAATCGACCAGCTTGCTCATCGCCTCCGCGGAGACGATGAGGACGGTTTCCGCCTTGCCCGTTCCGATGAAGGAATCGGCAATCTCCATGGCGTACAGCACGCCTACGCAGGCGGCGTTCAGGTCGAACGCGGGCGCGTGCGAACCGATCGCCTCGGCGACGGTACACGCGAGCGAGGGGGTGAAAGTATCCCCGCGCATGGTGGCGCACAAAATCAGATCGACGTCCTTGCCCTCCGTGTGCGCGTCTTCGAGCGCGCGCCTGGCGGAGAGGATTGCCAGATCGTCCAGCCGCTCGTGGGTGAGCACATGGCGGCGGTGAATGCCCGTACGGGTAAAAATCCACTCGTCCGACGTATCCAGAAACTGCGCCAGATCGTCGTTGGAAACAACTTTTTCGGGAAGGGCGCTGCCCGTCCCCGCGATATAAAACATACTTTCGTATACCTCGAATCATGCCCCGCCGAAACAAAAAAAGCACCGCAAACGGGGCGGAAAATTCTGCTCTCTCCGACAATTATAGTAAATTTGCGGGCGCAAGTCAAGCATATCGCCCGCCGGGGGCGAAAATGCGAACCCCGCACACGCCAAAACGCGCCGCCGGGCGGCGCGGCGGCGCTATTTGCGGTTTTTCGGAACGAGGGCAAAGGAGAACTCGGCGCTGGTACACAGCTTGCCGTTCGCCTCCAATTTTCCCTTCGCAAAATAAAAGATGCCCTTGTGCGCGGTGAGCGAGACGGTCATGACCGCCGTGTCGCCGGGCAGGAGCGGGTTTTTGAATTTGACGTTGTTCAGCCCCGTATACATGGGGGTGGCGTCCTTCGCGTCGGAAATGAGCAGCACCGCCGCCTGCGCGATCATCTCGCACTGGATGACGCCGGGAACGATGGGGTTGCCGGGGAAATGCCCCTGCAGAAAAAATTCGTCCCCTTTGACGGTGTATTTGCCGACCGATTCGCCCGCCTCGTTGAGTTCCGCCTCGTCCAACAGGAGCATGGGTTCGCGGTGGGGCAGGATGTTTTTAATCTCCTCTCTGTTCATATTGCCTCCTTACGACACCGTCTTATCCGCCTTTTCCCGATCCTCGGGGAAGAGGGCGCCGTTCATGACGGGCAGAACGATGGGCGCTGCGAGCGCCGTGGTGGTGAGGTTGGTAATCGCCGAACGCAGGTAGGGATACAGCAGCGACGTGGCGCGCACGACCGCTTCCTTGCGGGTATCGTCGTCGGCGGCGTCCGTTTCGAAGATGCCCGTCATCGTTACGAGCAGGTCGATGGGCTTGGGCGCTTCGGGCGTGTTTTCGATTTTTACGGTGAGGGACACGAAGAACAGCTTATCGTTCTCCGCGGCGTGACGGACGCGGCGGGAAAAGGTGGGAGCAAGGCTGACCTTGCCTCCGTTTTGCAGGCGCACGCCGTTGAGTTTGAAGCTCATTTCGTCTGCGCGGATCCCTTTGAGTATGAGATTGACGTTTTGCATAAAATTTAACTCCTGCGCCGATTTCCGCTTTCCGCCGCGAAGGACGGCTTGCGGTTGCGCTATATACAATTATACATTTTTACGGAAAATTTGTCAATATCCGTTTGCAAAAAAGAAAGGGGACGGCTGAAAAAACCTCCCCTTTCCGGCGGATTTTGCCGCGCCGTGAACTTTATGCGGGCGCGGAGCCGCGCTGCCGCATCGTTTTGCCGCGCCGCGCGGTTCAGCCGCCGTACCGCCGCCGGAGATATGCAGCCACGGCGAACGCCGCGGCAAACAGCACCGTACAGGCGGCAAGCACGAGCGCCATGGCGGGCATGCCCAGTTCCGCGCCGAAAAAGTCGAACGTGAGCGAAAATTCTGCGCGGAGGGATTCCGCAAATACAGGCGAAAGGGTTTCGGCAATGTTATCGAGCGCGCCGCCCATCATAAAATTGCGGAAAAGCCCCGCCGTATAACTGCCCGGAATAAACAGCGTGAAATACTGCACGCCCTGCGGGAAATAGGAAATGGGCATATACGCGCCGATCAAAAATCCGACGACCGTGCCGAATATGATGTTCAGACCCGTAAAGGCGCCCTGCGAACGGATAAATCCGACGACGAACACGAGCAGAGCCGACGAGGACAGGACGGACAGCAGAAGAGTGCCGATACAGCCGAATACGTCCGCCGCCGTCAGGAACCACGCGCCCGCCGCAGCGAGCCAGACAAAGCAGACGGCAAGGACGATTGCGCCGATCGCCAGCCCCGCCGCCACGACGGAGAGGAAGTATGCGGCGGGCGGCACCCAACCGGAAAGGGGTGCGATGCGCAGGTCTGCGGAGATGCCGCGGGTGCGGTCTGTGACCATGATGCCGCAGGCGCACAGCGGCACGGTGATGCAGGCGCAGGAAACGCTGCCCGCGAGCATCCAGCTGTCGCAGAAGGCGCGCACGGCGCTTTCCCCGCCCGTTACGCCCGCCTCCGCCAGCGCCGCCAGAATCCCGTCCGTCTGCACCCTGCCCAAAAACAGGGCGTAGAGGGCGAGCACGATGAGCGGAGCCAGGAGGGAAAAGAAGACGTTCGCCTTATCCTTTAAAAAGACCTTTATGTTGCGCCGCGCCAGCGCGAACAGGGCGTATGCGTTCATACGGCGCCTCCTTCCTGCAATTGTTTGCCCGTAACGGCGAGAAATACGTCGTCCATGTCCCCTTTTACAAACTCGAAATCGGCACAGAGCGCGGGGTATTTTTGCAGGAACCCGCGCGCCGCCTCCGCGCTTTCCATGGCGACCCGCGCCCCCGCAGGCTCCTGTTCGAAGGGAATGCCCTCCGCCTCCAGCCCGGCGGCGACGTCGCCGTACAGATGCAGATAACTGCGCGAATAGCTGTTTTTGAGGGATACGGGCGTCCCTTCGGCGGCGACCTTTCCCCCGTCCAGGATTACGACGCGGTCTGAACCGTTCGCCTCCTCCATATAATGGGTGGTCAGGAACACCGTCATACCCGTTTCCTCGCGCAGGCTGCGCACGGAATCCCACACGGCGCGGCGGGTCTGCGGATCCAGACCGGTGGTCGGCTCGTCGAGGATCAGGATCTGCGGCTCGTTGACCAATCCGCGCGCAATGTCCGCGCGGCGGCGCTGCCCGCCCGATAGTTTTCCGAACGGACGATTTAAGATATCGTTCAGCCCCAAAAGCTCCGTGAGTTCGGCGAGCCGTTTTTTCCACGCCCCGCCCCGTACGCCGCAGCAGGCGGCGCGCACGGCGAGATTTTCGCGCACGGTGAGCAGATCGTCGAGTACGCTGTGCTGAAACACGACCCCGAGCAGGGGGCGTATTTTTTCCGGCTCCGCATCGAGGTCGAATCCCGCGATGCGCACTCTGCCCGCGTCCTTCTTCAGAAGGGTGCAGAGGATGTTGATGGCGGTGCTTTTCCCCGCGCCGTTCACGCCGAGAAAGGAGAACAGGCTCCCCCGCCCGACGGCAAAGGAGATCCCCTGCACCGCGCGCACCTGCCCGTAAGATTTTTCGAGGTTTTCCACCTCAATGATGTTTTCCGGCATAGCAGCTCCGTTTTTCTGTTTTTGAATTATATATTCAGTTTAACATAATTTTCGCCGCCGCGCAATCCGCAATCGCATCCAACGCAGAAAAATCGGTAAAATCGACCGCTTTTCCGTACGTTTCGACGATCGCGCGCGCCTCCGCACCGCGCTTTTCGGGCGGGGTGCGCTTTTCGGCGGAATACATCAGCTTCATCAGAAAGCGATGCGGGGCAGACAGTTCGGCATAGTCGATGCCGCCGCGCAGGTGGAACAGGCGCAGCTTTTGCCGCAGCGGCGCAGGCACAGCCGCCAGAACGGCGCGGCGAAGATCCTGCGCCGTTTTTTCGTCCGACGGGTCGGAAAGCCCCACCGTTGCGACGAGGAAAAGGGATACCTTAGCCGCGTTCAGCCGCCTGACGACGCGCGCCAGACCCTTTATTCCGCCCGCATACACCCCGCCGAAACAGACCACGGTTTCCTCTTCGGCGGAGCGAAGCTCTTTGTACGAAACCGCCTCCCCGCCCGTGCGCCGCGCGAATTCCTCCGCATAGCGCTTTGCGTGACCGTACTTGCTGCCGTAAACGATAAGCATACTTTCCTCCCTCTGCCTCGCGGCACTCCCGGGGTTGCCCCTTTTTTCCGATTATACCATACAGTTGTATAAAAATTGTCTTTTGCGCGGCACCTTCCCCCTGCAGGGCATAGCAAATTCCCCTCCGTTTGCGGAGGGGGCGGTAAAACCTGTTTGCGGCGTTCCCGCCGCGGGGCTCCGCGGCGGGAGGCGATTTACTCCCGTATTTCTTTGCGGCGGTAGACGACGATGCGCTCGCCGCCCGTGAGAGGGAAGGACAGTTCCGGGTTCGCGCTCTGTACTTCTTCGGGCGTTTTGCCGAGCTTTTTTGCCGTTTCCCACAGCGAATCGCCCGCGGCGGGCATATATACGGAGATGGCTCCCGTCCTTTTTTCCTCCTCTTCGCCCGGCTCGATGCGGGACACATAATCCCCCCTTTCGGAGGAGAACAGCACGACGAACAGCTTGAGCGCACCCTCCGCCTCCAGCTCCCCCTCCGTTTTCTGGCGTACCGATACGCCGCAGACGGTAGCCGTTATTGCGGCGCGCATGCCCGCCTTGGCGCGGTCGGAACGGACGGGAAACGCGAAGGGCAGGCTGATGCGCACGCAGTCGGCTTCACCTTCGCCGTTCTTCATGAACACGGCGGCGTTGAGTACCCCTTCGACGGAGATCTCGCCGTCGGACGCTTCGGCGAATACCTGCGCGCCGCAAAGGGCGGACGCCTGCAGATTGCAGGTAAAATCCACGGCTCCGTCCGCTGCGGCGGTGCCGCTTACCCGTTCAGAAGCGGTGAAGGCGCACACCGGTTCCTCGCACAGTACTTCCCCGCGCGATATTTCGCTCTTAAACCCGGGGCAGAAGGCATCCTGCGGAAGCAGCACCTCGTCGCTGCGGTAGACCCTTCCGCGAATGCCGACGACGATCTGCGCCGAAATGCGGCAGCGGTTTTTATCCTCGTCGCATGCGGCGGACAGGTTTACGGAGGAAACGCTCACGCACGCATCGCACGCGGAACCGGAAACCGCCTCGTCGCAGGGGATTTCCGCGCGGAAGGGTATCAGCCGTTCGTAGGACACGAGGTCGCTTTCCCCTTCCCGCTTTGCCAGTACGCACAGGTTGATCTCGCCCGAAACGTCGAGGCAGCCGGCAGCCGCAACGACGCGCGTCAGATACGCCTGCTCGCTGTGCAAAAGTACGTCGCCCACATAATCGGTATCGAATTCCTCCTCGATTTCGGCGGAGCCGCCGCAGAGGAACGTACGCCCGACGCGCACGGGTCTGAAGTCGCATACGACCCCTTCCCCGCCCGACAGATACTCCAGCCGCGCGGGAACGTACAGCGCGATCTGCGCCGTTACGATGGCGGAGAGGATGACGCCCTTGCCGTCCGGACGGATTTCCACCTTTTCCACGGCGAGGGACACGTCTGCCGTCTGTGCGGGGGCAGCGCTTTCGCATTCGGCGCGGTGAGAAAATTCCGCGCCGCGCTCCGCGCCGACGATCTCTCCGCCGGGCGCGCGCGCAATGACGGAAAAATACAGTTTTCCCCCGTAGCGAACCTCGCCCGAAAGCACCTCCGCCCCGTCTGCCACGACGGTCGGGCTTACCGCGAGAATTTTATTTTGCGACCAGTCGGACAGGCGGCACTCCACGATGGATTGCGAACGGATGCGCGCGCCGCGCGCCGTATATTCGTAATTTTCGTATTTCGGCGAAATATTCATAACTCTACCTCCGGTGATGTCACTTTCATTGTATGAACGAGGCGGTTGAGATATGACCGGAATCGGCGCGCGGATTCTGTATTTTTTTGTCGGAAGGGTATAAACCGCGCCGCCCGCGGGAAAAATAAGAGTACGCGCCGCCGGGCGCGCACGGCGCCTTCGCGGGCGGCAGCGTTTTCCGCGTGGGCGAAAGGAGACCGAAATGATCAAAGCGCCGAAAAATATTTCCCTCATCAAGGAGGAGATCAAAAACTTTTACGACAAGGAGGTACGCGTACATGTGAACCTCGGGCGGAACAAGACCGCCGACTTTACGGGGCGGCTGACGGGCGTTTACCCCGCTTTGTTTACCGTTCTGCCCGACGATAAAAATTACCGCGGCAAGACCGCCTATTCTTACACCGAGGTGCTGTGCGGGAACGTACAGATCAGCGGAAAAGCGACGCAGACCGTATAGCGCCGCACCGCTGCCGCGCAAAAATCACCTGCCGCCGCCCGCAAACCTGCCTTTGCCGAAGTCAAAAACACCGGTTGAACCGATGGTTTGCATATACCCTAAAAGGGTAAACTGCGGGTCAACCCGTCAACGGGTATCGCTTTTGCTGTAGCGCCCTGTCGCACGGCACACCTGTAAAACAGGTTCCTTGTACTATAAAGGGGCAAAACCGCATCAGCAATATGGTAAACTTATATAAATATAAAATTTGCTGAAGTAATTTTTAATCTTCCCCCGGCAGAACCAGGGGCAAGCGAAAGCGCCAAAAAAAGCGACTCCGCACTGTTCCCGTGCGGAGCCGCTTTTTATGCGGAGACGGCATTAAAAATCGTCGTCCTCATCCTCTTCGTCATCTTCGTCTTCCTCGTCGTCGAAGTCGCCCAAATCATCTGCCGTATAATCGAAATCGTCTTCGGGCGCGGTTTCCGTTTCCCCGTCTTCGACGTAATCGTCGGCGAACTCCTCATCGTCAAACCCGTCGGCAAAATCTTCGCCGATGTCGATGCCGTCGCTCTCCAGCGTGAGATCGTCGGTATCCTCGTCGAGATAGTTGCGCCATTCTTCGTCCTTTTCGGGGTCGATGTCCTCCTCTTCCTCGTACTCGGAATTCTTTTTACACTCGTCGCACATCTTTTCGCCGGGGCGCATATAGTTTTCGCCGCAGACGGGGCAAAGTTCCGTCTTTTCCGATTCTTCGTCCTCGTCCAGATCGGCAAATTTCAGCTTTGCGCCCTGCATTTCGGCAAGGCACACGTCACAGTAATCCTTATCCTCTTCGATATAGTTGAGTTCGCATCGCGGACATTTTTTGTATTTCGGCATATTCCACCTCTGTTTTACTCGCTCGCGCGGGCGCTGCACTATGATTCTATTCCCGAGCCGAAGTACTATGTGCATTCTTCCGGAAAAATAGTCCTGCAAACCCCGGTATCGCCGCAAGCGCCTTCGCTCCCCGCCTTTTTCTGTGAGATATTATACTGATTCGACGGCCGACGGCCGTTTGTAAAGGATTTTTTTCGGAAAAATACAGTTTTTTTTCGATTTTTTATCCCTCTCCGCCCAAATCTGTAAAAAAAGAGGGCGGAAACGCTCCGTCCTCTTTTCGTTTGTCCTTTATTTTCTCTTTTTTCTGCGCACGAGCACGACCGCAACAACCGCGCCCGCGATCAACACGACGCCGACAGGCACGAAGATCGCCGCCCACTGCCACGTCCAGGCATCGCTCGTCTCCTCCTCCGCCTCGCTCAGAACGAGGTTGGAGATGAGGTTGTCCTCGATGGTTTCCGCATCGTCGTCGCTGACTTTGCCGAGAAGTTTATAGAACGCGTTGCGCGTGTTGTATACCGCCTCGGCGTCGCCCGACGCGGACGCGGACTTCATGACGCTGAAATCGAACCCGTGCGTGTTGTACCCCTCTTCCCCGGGTGCGGCACAGGCGATGAATGCGTCGAGAACCTCGAAGTCCTCCGCCTGATACTGCTCAAAGTGGTCGCCCTCTTCGTCGCGGACGGGGGAAAGGTCGCCGCCGTAATAATAGTAGCGCGCGAGGTTTGCCGCATCGCCGAAGTCGGTATCCATTTCGGTAAACAGATCGTTGACCGTTTCGTACTGTTCGTTGATCGTTTCCAGCTCCTCGTTCGTAGCGGGGTCTGCCATCGCGAACACATAGTTTTCGCTGTAGCTCTCCGCGCTGGCGAAGAACAGATAGCCGCCGACCGATTCGGGCTTGTACCAGGAGCTGTTATAGTCGATTGCGAGATATTGCGTCGGGCGGAAATCCGCGTTTTCGTACGCCGCGCCCAACGGGTTATAGTCGTCCGCTGCGCCGTTATACTGAATGCGATAGAGGCTGTTGCCGTTCGTTCCGGACATGGAGTAATACAGGAACGCCTTTTCGCTTCCGACGATCGGTTCGACGAAGACTACCGCCGCACCCGACTGCGCATACGCGAGGGTCGTAAACTCTTCCACATACCCTTCCGCAGCCGTCGCGCCGACTTTAACGCGGCAGATATTGCCGCTTTCGTCGACATAGATGTAGTACTGCGCACCGTCGGCATCTTTATAGAAGAAGGTGGAGGAAGTGATGTTCGTCGTCGTGCGGGCAATGGCGGAAAGCTCGCCCGATGCCCCGTCGAATTCCGGGTTCGCGGCGATGGAATCCCACTCGGAGGCTTCCGCCACGGTGCTGTCCTCCAACGCATATGCCTGCGTTTCGACGCCGTCTGCGATGGACAGAATTACCTGACCGTTCGCGTAGCGGAGAATGGCGTAGGTGAAACCGCGAATCGGAATAATGTCATCGATCGTCACTTTTTCAAAATCGAGGTTGAAAGGCGTGATGAACGAAGGCTGCACCGCGCTGTATTTGCCGATACCGTCGAGCACGAGTTCGCCGAGGTTGATATATTCCATCGTGCGGTTTTCGTCGTTCTCGTCCGCCCTATCGTCGGTATACGCGGCGATAAACGCTTCGCTCTGCTCGATATCCGCGAGCGGCCCGGTCGTTGCGGAAGCCGTTACGCGGTAGAGCTGGTTGTACGGGGCATCGTATAGTATACGACGGGGTTTTCGGGATCGGAATCGTCGAATTCCGCGCTCGTATATCCCTTGGCAAGCACCGTATTTACGCCCGTCTGCGTATTATAAGAGTGAATCTCGGTGTTCGTCGAATCGAGATACAGCAGATAAACGACCCCGTCTTCCTCCACAAAGCGGTACTCGGTAGTGTTCGAGGAAACCTGAACATAGTAATCGGTCATCGCGGAACCGTCGAGATTGGCGCTGCGGAAGTTGAGATAACCGCTTTCCACCTCGCCGTCGAGGTTGCGGATGGTGTTGGGCGTCGCATAATAGACGGAATCGCCGTAGATGTACACGCCCGCGGTATAATCGCCCGCGACAAACAGTTCGGGTACGACGGTCTCTGCGTTTTCGTAGCTGCCGCTTTTCATATTGCCCGCGGAAATGCGCATGAGCGAGCCTTTGACGACGTCACCGTAGGTATTGTCGGCAGAGCTGTCCTGCACGCCGTTGATGAAGTAGAACCAGGCGTTATCCCCCTCGCCCTTCTGCACAACGAATCCGCCGTTGGAGGAAACCGTGCCGCCTTTGCCGCCGTTCGATTCGTCGTATTTTACCTGCGTACCCGTCCAGCCGCCGCTGCAGCCCGCGAGCATTGCGGCGAACGCGAGTATGAGCAGCAGTACTTTTTTGCCCTTTTTCAGCATAGATTTATAGACTCCTTTCGGTCTGTATTTGGTGATAAACTGCTTTGCGGCGCGGGATAATCCTGCACCTTTCCCCTGTTTTGACCAGTATACTTTTCTATTATATACCAAAACAGCCGTTTACGCAATTAAAAACTATTAAAAATCGATGAAATTTTTCATTCGGGGAGTTAATTTTTCATGGAAAAATTCGGTATTTTCAACCTGCTGTCCGCACTGTCTTCCCTTGCGGCAAAGCCCGCGGAGGGGGAGGAACCGCCCGCACCGCCGCCGGACGCGGAAACCGCGCCTGCCGCGGGGGTGTTCACCGCCGAGGAGCGCAAAACGCGCGCCGCCGCAATGCTCGAGCGGCACGAACAAATCTCCCGCCGCATCCGCAGGAGGTAAAGCGCCGCGCGGAATGAAAAACCGCCGAACGGCGCGCTTTCGCGCGGAGGTCGGCGGTTTTTTCCGATCGTCCGCAATAGCGGGCGAAAATTATCTCTTCGAGAATTGAGGCGCGCGGCGAGCCTTCTTCAAGCCGTATTTCTTTCTTTCCTTGCTCCTCGGGTCGCGCGTGAGGAACCCCTCTTTTTTCAGCGCGGGGCGAAGATCGGGCTGCGCCTGCACGAGCGCACGGGCGATGCCGTGGCGGATAGCGCCCGCCTGACCGGTATAGCCGCCGCCGCAGACGTTGACCATAATATCGTACGCCGTTTCCGTCTGCGTAAGCACGACGGGCTGCTTGACGATGTACTGAAGAGTGCCCTGCGGGAAGTAATCTTCCAGCGCGCGGTCGTTGATAACGATGGCGCCTGTGCCGCCGGGAATGAGGCGGACGCGGGCGATCGCCTTTTTACGCCTGCCCGTACCCCAGAACTGCAACTTTTTTTTCAGATTCACTTTTGCCATGTCCGTACCTCACTAAAATAATTTGAGTTCTTCGGGCTTTTGTGCCTCGTGACTGTGTTCGGCGCCCTTGTACACGCGCAGCTTTTTGATCATCTTGCGACCGAGCGAATTTTTGGGGAGCATGCCGCGCACCGCCTCGTAGACGGCAACGTCGCTCTTCTCCGCGAGAAGTTTGCGGTAGGAAACTTCCTTCAATCCGCCGATGTAACCCGTGTGGTACCTGTAAAACTTGTCGTCCAGCTTTTTGCCCGTCAAAAGGACTTTATCGCTGTTGATGACGATGACGAAATCGCCCGTGTCGACGTTCGGAGTGAACGTGGGCTTGTTTTTGCCGCGCAAAACGGCCGCGACCTTGGAAGCCAGCCTCCCCAAAGGCACGCCGGCGGCGTCCACAACATACCACTTTCTCTCTACCGTTTGGGCGTTGGCCATGTAGGTCTTCATGTTGTTGTTCTCCTTTTTTCGTTATTTATAAAGAGGAAAAAGCGTGCCATAGACGCTTTCCGTTGTTTACTCAATAAATTTTATCTTATATCCCGACACCTGTCAAGCGGTTTTGCTTTCGGTTTTGCCACTTTTTTTAAAAAACTTTTTCCTTTCGGGCGGAAAAGGAAATATTTGCCGCCCGCGGACGTTTTTTCCTCCCTCCGCCCCTTTTAACATTATTATAAAAAAACCGGGCGGCATTAAAAAACGACGGGGCGCACCCGCCGGGGCGCGGGCGCGCTGCCGCACGCCGCAGGCGCCGTTACGGAAAAACGGAACGTTTGCGCCTATTCTGCTGTTTTGCCGCGCCTTCCGCCCCGAAAAACGGCGGGCGCGCCGCGGGCAGCCTGTGCGGCGGAACCGCACTTCCCGGCAGGCAGAGCGGCGCGCCTGAAATCGGGCGCGCCGCTCTGCCTGCCGGATCAATTCCCTTGTCCTGCAACTATAACGGAGGCTCCCGCGCGTTTTCCCGCGTTGGTTTTTACGTTCTTGCCATCGGTTATTCCAAAAAGTTTTCCGGCAGAACCGCTACTTACGCTTTTTAACCCTTTTGTGACCTGTATGTCGGTTAAATATTGCAGCTCCTTGGAAAAGATTTCTTTTTCTTTACCGCCTCGCCATTTTCTCCCCTTCATCAACCCGGAAGCCTTACGGACGCCTGACCTTTTTTGTACAATATCTCGACTTTCTCAAAACGATTGCGCAAAATAAGCGCCGATTCGGCCCAAAGCGCTTTCACGCTTTCGGAGTTTGTGAGTAAAAACCATCATCCGTGAAGACCCGACGGCCCGCGGTTCCGCTTTGATTCCTTTTTTCGCTTCGGCGTTACAGCTGGTTTCCGCTTCCGCAGAAAAAATTCCTCTCCGCTTTGCCTCGCCGTGCGTTCCCTCCGCTCCGTCTGAAAATTTGCGCTTTTCCTTGCCGAAAAAGTTCTCCCCTTGCGACCCGTTTTGCCGTTTCGTTGTACACCCGACGTTCAAAACTCTGCGCAGATTCGATCGCGAGGGTTTCCCTCTTTCCGCTCGGTTCGGCGTTCCTTTCCGAACAAAACTTTGTTCGCGTACAGGTTCGGCCAACTCCTTCCGTGTGGGATCTTCCCTGTCTGTGTTTATATTATAGCACGTTTTTTTGATTTGTCAATACCTTTTTTGAAAATTTTTTTAATTTTTTGTGATTTAATTTCATCAGAAAGATTTCGCACAGTATGTTTCCAAAAAACGGTTGATGAGCGGGAAGTCGGACGGGGTGATGAGCAGCAGCGCCTTTTCGCCCAAAATGCCGTTTTCGGTGACGATGACGGCGTAAATCCCCTTATGCGTTTCGAACGCCTCGAACCCTCGAACACGTCGAACACCGTCGCCTCGCGACTCATGACGAGGTATTTTTGCAGAACCTTTTCGTCGAGGATGTTGCCGCAGAGGGTGTTCCGCAAAAATTCCGTAACGTTTTCGCCCGCCGAAGCGCGCCGGGCGATCTCCTCATACAGGCAGTAGCAGTTGATGACGCCCGCCATTTTGCCGTGGTCGTACACCAGCAGCGTTTTCTGCTTTTCCCGCGCGAATGTTTCCGCCGCCTCCAGCAGCGGCTTATCCGCGAACACGGACGCGAGCTTTTTGACTTTGAGCGCGTCGGTGATGCGGGGCGGGTCGCAGATCTGCTTTTCGATCGATTCGATGGTATCCACCACCTCGTCGCACGGGTTGGCAATGAACAGCTCGCCGCCCGCCGTGCGGTGCACGATGGCGTTGCGCAGCTTTCCATAATCGACGAGCTCGTTTTCGTAGCGGCGAACCGTGATGTTCAGGTCGGTACAGCGTTTGACCAGATCGGTAAAGTTCTGCGTCGGTCGGGCGCTGTATAAGATTTTCAGCCGGCTCTCGATGTTGTTATAACTCTTCAAAAACCTTGCCGCGTTTCCATACTCCATTGGCTGTTTTCCTCCTTATCGGATAATGCAATTATCCCTTACGCCCGCATTATACCACACAATTTGCCGTTCGGCAATACCCCCGGCACAAAATATTGTATATTTTTTTGCGGCGGCGTTGCCAAACGGAGCCGTTTATGATATACTGTTTCTATGACGGACAAAATTTACAGGCTGAATTTTCAGCTCGTTCCCGACGGATGCTGGTACACCAACCTGCGCAGCGCCCTGCCCAAAGAAGTTTGGGACAAACTTCGCCGCGCCGCCTACGCGCGCGCGGGCGGACGCTGCATGATTTGCGGCGCGGGCGGGCGGCTGGAAGCGCACGAAGTGTGGAGCTACGATGACGAAAAACATATTCAGAAACTGGAAGACATCGTCGCCGTATGCCGCGCCTGCCACGAAGTCATCCACATCGGGCGCACGGCGCTCATGGGGCGGGAAGCGGAGGCGCAGGCGCACTTTTGCAAAGTGAACGGAGCCACGCAGAGCGAATACCACGCCGCCCTCGGCGAAGCCAACCGCGTACACGCCGAGCGCAGCCGCCACGAATGGGTGACGGACATCTCCAAACTGAAAGACTTGCTGCGCTGAATACCGCCCCGCCTGCGAATTTCCGTGAACACAGGGGGAAACCGCCGCACGGCGTTAATAAACCTTTCGGAGGATACTCTGTACTATGAAAAAAGTGAAGATAACCGTTCTGAGGAAAACCTTGCAGGAGGACTTGGCAAGGGAATACGGCGTCGAGGGGCTGACCGCCTGCCCGATGCTGCGCGAGGGGCAGGTGTTCTACGCCGACTACGCCAAACCGGAGGGGTTGTGCGACGAGGCATGGAAAGCCATTTACCAATATGTGTTCGCCCTCGCGCACGGGAGCGGCGGGGATTTGTTCTATTACGGCGACTGGATCCGCACGCCGGGCGTCGCCGTCTGTTCGTGCAACGACGGGCTGCGCCCCGTCATCTTCAAGCTGGAAGCGACGGACATCGAGGCGGAAATCGGCTACACGCCCGTCAAATGAGGCATAAGTCAGGCTATGGTCGCAAAATTTTTGATAAAAGAGGGCGAAAAGCCCACATCGCCCGCCGCCCGCGAGCGCATCGGAAAATTTTCGGGGATCCTGGGCATCGCGCTCAATACCCTGCTCGCCGCGGGAAAAATCGCCGTCGGGGCGCTGTTCGGCATGATCTCCGTGCTCGCCGACGGCATGAACAACCTGACCGACTGCGGGAGCAACGTCGTTTCCGTCATCGGTTTTAAGATGAGCGGCAAACCCGCCGACAAGGAACACCCCTTCGGGCATCAGCGCGCCGAGGCCATCTCCGCGCTCGTCATCGCGCTCATCGTGCTCGTCGTCGCCGTCGAGCTGGCGATACAATCGGTCGAAAAGATCATCTCGCCGGCGGAGAGCGAATTTTCCTACTGGCTGGTGGCGGTGCTTGCCGCTTCGGTGCTCGTTAAATTGTTTATGTTTTTCCTGAACCGAAACTTCGCCAAGGCGATCGGTTCGGAAGCGCTCAAAGCGACCGCCGCCGACAGCGTTTCGGACGCGGTCGCGACCGCCGCGGTGCTCCTCTCCCTGCTCATCTCGCAGTGGACGGGGTTCAGCCTCGACGGGTACATGGGCGCGGCGGTGGCGGTGTTCATCGCCTTTACGGGCGGTTCCATTTTAAAGGAAACGGTGTCGCGTTTATTGGGCAAAGCGCCCGACGCGGAAGTCGTAAAAGAGATCGAGAGAAAGGTGCTCTCCTTTGACGGAGTACGCGGGCTGCACGATCTGACGGTGCATTCCTACGGCAAAAACAAGCTGTACGCGACGGTGCACGTCGAAGTGGATTCGCGCATGCCGATCATGGACGCGACCCGCTCGTATTCGACGACCCGAAAATAAACCGCTACCGCGAAGAGGCGGAGCGCATCGTTGCGAACATCGACCCGTGGTTCAGAATGCACGATTTCCGCGTGGTGGGCGGCACGACGCACTCCAACCTGGTGTTCGACGTTGCCGTGCCGTTCGATTGTACTTTGAGCGAAGCGGAGATCCTCTCAAAGACGGCGTATCTCTCCTCGGCGAAAACCTCGACGCCGTGGTGACGGTGGAACGGCAGAATGTGGAGTAAGTACTACGATTTTCAACGCTCCATGCAAAAAAGAAGCCTTGCAAAGCAAGGCTTCTTTTTTGCATGCCGCACTCCAAAACAATTTGTTATGTTTTAAAAATTTATTTTGCGCAATACTAACAGAAAAAGATTTTTGAAACGTCCAATTCAATCCATGCGAACAAACATTGACGGTTACTGCAAGATATGTTATAATTATTTCAATTATTTTATGACAAATATATAAATAATATATTATTGACATATTATCATGAGAAATTTTACAATGCCCACAAAAGAAAATATTACTGTTAAAGTTTCTATCGTTATCCCCGTATATAACGTAGAAAAGAATCTTCGCAATTGTTTAAATTGTCTAATTGATCAAACATTGCGGGAAATAGAAATCATCTGTATAGACGACGCCTCTACCGATAATAGCGGCGCTATTCTGCAAGAATACGAAAAACTTGATCCTCGAATCACCGTTATAAGTCATAAAACAAATCTATCCGCAAGCATAGCACGAAAAGAGGGCGCGCTTGCAGCCAATGGCGAATATACGCTTTTTCTTGACCCCGATGACACTTTGGAAAAAGCAGCAACGGAAATTTTATATCGTACCGCTACGGAAAAAAATATAGAAATTCTCCACTTCGGCACAAACGTAATCAATCGGGGTGTTACGGAAAAACAAGTTGAATGGTACAAAACTTTTGCGAAACCATATACTGATTTTCTGTACGGTGAAGATGTATTTACTCGCTGTTTCGATACACAAGAATACCGCTTCAATATTTGGAATAAACTGATTAAAACCACCCTTTGTAAAAAAGCGATGTCTTATTGCGTCGACGTACCCCTGCCTAAGGCACAAGACTTATATGCCTATTTTTTAATCGCTTACTTCGCCAAGTCGTATTATGGCATTGAAGACAAATTTTACAATTATGCCTTTGGCGGAGGCATCAGCGGCGGCAAAGATTTTACGGAAGAAAAATTCCGCCGTCATTGTTCCCAAGCGAACGTTGCCTATTACATCGTTCAATTTATGCTTGACCACGGTGGGCTCGAAAAGCATTACCGCGCAGTTCTGCATATAATTAGCAATTTAATTAATGACAATATATCTAGCCTTCGCTCATGCGGCAAAGCGAAAGTTAAATTTAGTGCGGAAAATATCTTTGCTGAAGCATGGGGCGAAGGGATGCTTTGGCAAAAACTTTCAGAGCATATATTTCAGGGGGATGATCAATGCTGTGCTCGGTTATTATTTGAAATTGAATTTAAAATCTTAAAAAACGTATCTATACGGACGCGCAAAGTCATCTTTGATCATTTCCTTTCGATCTTATCCGTTTATCCGGATATCCTGGATGAGCTTGTCGCTGAACACGATATCCAAAGCAAAGATTACATGTTTTTACAAACGGTTTCTGCCGCTATAAAGGCCAAAAAATACGCCGGGCGGTATATTCCTGTTTTTATGGCGACAAATGACAACTACGCCCCCTTTTTAGGCGTTACATTAAATTCATTGCTGCTCAATGCCGATCGATATTATTTCTATGACATTTATATCTTCCATTCCGGGATCAAGGAATATTATATCTCGAAATTGGACAGCATACAAGAAAAAGACGCAAACGTCCGATGCGTCAATGTAAAATCAATCATCACTTCGCAAAATTTGTATTCCAACCGACATTATTCAGTTGAAATGTATCATCGTTTCCTGATTCCCGAATTATTCTTTTTCCTGCCGAAAGCAGTCTATATCGATTGTGACACAATCGTATTGGACAGCATTCATAAATTATACAATATTAATATCGGAAACAATGTGTTAGGCGCCGCCCGTAATCTGCTACACAGAGAAATGTATGAATACGTTGTTAATAAACTGCATTTTGATCCCGAAAAATATATCAATTCCGGCGTTTTGCTCATTAATTGCGAACAGTTTATCCTGCAAGGTATAAAAAATAAATGTTATGCATTTCTGCAAAATCATCTTTCGTTGGAATGCCCCGATCAGGATGCATTGAACGTTTGTTGCAAAGATATTCAAATTATCAATGCCGAATGGAATGTGCAATGGCATCACTTGCTTAATAAAAGCACCCCGCGCTATTCGCTTGTCCCGAACGATGCTGAAATTTTTTCCGATGCTTTGGCTGATATACGACTTCTGCATTTTACTTCCAATAAAAAGCCTTGGAATTATCTTGCCTCTGAATACAGCGAACTCTTTTGGGAATATGCCGCTACTTCAATCTTTGCTGCGGAAACTAAATTTAAATATCACGATTTACAAGACCCGATCAACGATAAAATTAAAGATTTATACGTTAAAATAGGAAAGCTGACGAAGCAACTTGAATCTTCGAAAAGGGAGTCGAATGCGCACTCCAACCGTAAAGTATCTCTGTTCGGAAAAGTTTTTAATTATTGGCGCAAATATGGACTTCTTTGTACAATAGTTCGAATTTTTGGCGGACGGGAGCGAGCAGAAACGTACTATACTAAAAATAAAAAGACTCGGTAAAATAACAATGAAAACTACAGCTGAAAAATTTTGGGAAAAAGGTCTTTATAAACGCGGCTTTGTGATTGCGACCGAAAGGGCACTCTTTGTAGGAAAGTTGCCGAAATATTGGCAAATCATAGATCTGCCCAATCAAAGCTGCATCGCTTATGACCCTGAAAATACGCTCGTGTTCTCTGAAAAAAAGGATGTTTGGGTTTGCTTATGCGGCAGCTATTGTATGGATACGACTGCCGGACATATGGATATGCAACTGATTGTCGATAATCTTGCGAAAGCCCTGTTTGTATCCGATGAATCGTTCTATGATTATCTTGATGAGTTAAACGGTCGATTTGTATGTATTTTCTCGAAAAAAGGAAGCGTAAGCGTTTTGAACGATGCTACGGCCTCGCGCAGCGTTTATTATGCCACCGATCGTGAAGTGATTGCATCCCATTATAATCTTGTTCACGATATCGTTGCAACCCAAGAAGACCCCTTTTGGGAAAAGTATTGCGAATGGGTCGACGATAAAAAGAAGGAACGCAAACCCTGGCCCTGGGTAATGCCGGGGGATCGTACCCCTTGGGCGAACATAAAAATTCTGCCTCCCAATCATAAAATCATTTTACCCGCCATGCAATCGGTACGGTTCTATCCGCGCTGCCCAATGCCTGAAACGAATATCGAAGCTGCTACGTCTTTAATAGCAAATACTTTATCCAAAGAGACGGAAACGCTGACGCAATATTTTTCAGTTTACCAAAGCCTGACCGCAGGCAGCGATACGCGCATAACCCTTGCCGCGATGAGAAATGTAGCCAAAAAAGCTGTCTTCTTTACCTATCATGATGCGCGCACGCGAAAGGGCGAATACATCGTCTACAAAATTTTGAAAAAGCAAAAGAGATTTGCGAAAGGGAAAATTTGTGTTTCCGTGAAATTGTAATTCCGGAAACGCCCATCGATCCGGCTTTAAAAGATGTTTTGAACAGAAACCATTATCATAAAAGTATATCGTTATTGTTGGACGCCTATGCTGACCTTTTTCATAACGGATCAATCCATTTGCGCTCCAATTTAATCGAAATAATACGCGGAAACGAACACGCACCGCTTAATACGGTCGATCCGAATAAAACAGACATCGGAGAATATTTTGCATCTCTGAACGGTTATAATAGAAGCTACAAGTATGCTCCAGAAGCAGCTTCTATCTTTTCCGATTATTACAGCGCCAGCGCCTTGGATAATTTATATGATTATCCTATGTCGCAAATATTCTATTGGGAATATCGTATAGGCTCTTGGTTGAGCGGCGCCATTCTTATGGAAAATGACCTCGTCTGTGATACTTTCCAATTATTCAATTGCCGAAAAATTCTCAATGTTGGTCTGGCTCTTCCTTCTCATTACAGAAATCGCTCTATTTTATATGACACGCTAATAAAAAAACTTTGGCCGGAATTGTTAAATTACGGCCTACCGAATCAAAAAGTACCTCTTTTTGATTTATTGAACCGCAACGAAATTAAGGGCGGACAAGTTGCCTTTGATAATAAAATCGAATACTTTTCCGGAAACGTTTATGACAAAGAACGTCGAGTTTCTGCAATTTTCGAACCGTATGCGCAAGGTCTTAATTTCGGCTTTGCGGCAAATAAATTAAACCGCGGAGACTTTTGTTCCTTTCGAACGACTCACCGAACGGAAAAAGATTTAAATTATTTTTATCAACTGGAAGTCAAAAATACTTGGGTGCAAGGAGCCGGGGGCGGTATCGTCTATGAGCTGCTTATAAACAAACAACCTGTCTACAAATTGTCAACAATATCGTGTTATTATGTAAATCAAATACGTTATTCGTTCAAAGCGTCTGAAACGCGCACAAATACTATTGAATTTAGATTAAGAGCAGAACGAGATATCGGAGCCATTCATAATGGCAATATCGACGTACGTTGCTTAGAATTAAAACGCGATTTCGGAAACGAATACGATTATAAGCCATCTTTGATCGATACCATACACGCTGTAAAAGAGCAAGACACGCGGCTTAAAATAGAAAAACTTACAAAATCTTCCTTATCTAATCTGCCCACAGCGCATCGACCGTCGGAAAAAGTGCCGGATAATGAAACACCTACAAAATACAGCGCCTTGTTTGAATTGCAGCAAGTCGTAAATTCCCAAGTTGACATAAATAATTTAGGAAAGACCCGTTCGGAATTGATCTATGGCGCAGATAAATCCTATTTAGAGGATCGCGCCATTTTTATAGATCTCGAAAATATTACTATGCTGCCTAACGGTCGTTTTCGAACAAAATTACACGGAGTCGAGTTCGACTGTCTTTTCCATCTAAAAAAAGGAAAGCCCCTTTATGTAATTTTTAGCGGATCCAAAACCTCCACTCCTCCCGTTTTCAAACGTTGGTCTTGGTACAATATTTTTGGCGGAAGCGTATTAAATATTGCAGACCCTTCCTACGCATTAAACGAAAAACTTTATTTGGGCTGGTACTATGGAACAGCAACGCAGAATTACCGGGATTTTATTGCCGAAATGGTTTGCAAAATAGCTTCGTTTTTAAATGTGCGAAACGAAGATATTTATTTTTATGCTTCTTCCGGCGGAGGCCCCGCAGCTATTCAATGCGCGTCCATCATTGAAGGAAGTACCGCAATGGTTATAAATCCGCAAATATTTTTGGAATTATATCATTATGCCCCTACTTTTCGGCAGCTTACAGGAATCGATTTATCGAAAGAAGATCCTTCGCATCGACAAGATGTATCTTATTATCTATTGAATAGTCCAAAATCAAATTTTCTTTTAATAGAAAATTTGCAAAGTGAGGACGACACCCTTCAATTTTATGCGTTGGAAAAGAAATTAGGGACTTCCTTTAAATATGGAATAACACGCCTTAATAATCTGGGAATTTGGCTATACGATGCAAACACAAAAAATTCTCCCACACACAATGCACAGGAAGACCAAACGCTCTATTTTGCAATCGACTATTTGGCAAAAAGCATGAAAACATGCACAGATTGGGATCATTTAGAAGAATTATATCTCGTCATTTCTGAACTGTGGCGCACCCAATGGCAATTACGTGACTCCCTCGCCTTGCAAAAAAAGAATATTCAAAGTTAAAATAAAAAAGCCAACGGAAAACAATTTGTGCTCCGCTGGCTTTTTTTACAAAAAAGACGTCCGAATTTTATCGGACGTCTCAAAATTGGATGCGGCAACTACCTATCCTCCCGGAGGGTGATCCTCGAGTACTTTCGGCGTAAGAGAG
>CAJFFD010000041.1 GCA_904373255.1 uncultured Clostridia bacterium
CCCTTGGCGGTGCGGCGCATCTGCTCCGCTTCCGCGTCCGCCTCGATTTCCTTGCGGCGCTTTTCGATCTCCTGCTTGACGATGATGTCCGCTTCCTGCGAGGCTTTTTCCTTCTCCGCACGCGACTGTTCGGCGATCTTTTCCGCCTGGTAGCTCTCTTCGAGCGCCTTTGCCGCCTGCACCTTTTCGGCGGTAACGGCGAGTTTGAGCGCCTCCGCCTCCTTTTCGCGCAGTTCCGCCTGCGCCTTGGCGATCTCCGCCTTGGCGAGGTTTTCGCCCTTGATCGCCTCGCTGTCTGCCTGCGCCACGCGCACGCGCTCCTCCATTTTGGCGTTCGCTTCGCCGATGGAACCGATCTTGTTCGCCTCGGCGACGGAGATCTTCGCGTCGTTGATGGCTTTCGCCGCCGCTTCCTGACCCAAAGCGATAATATAACCGGACTCGTCGGAAATATCCGTAACGTTTACGTTGATGAGACGGAGACCGATCTTTTTGAGTTCTCCCTCGACGTTGCGGGAGATCTTCCAGAAATTTATCGCGGTCGGTGTTGATCTCCTCGATGTTCATGGTGGCGATGACCAGGCGCAGCTGACCGAAGATGATGTCCTTGGCGAGTTCCTGAATCTCGTTCATTTTGAGGTTGCGCAAGCGTTCCGCCGCGTTTTCCATGACGGTGGGTTCGGTGGAAATGCCGACCGTGAAAATGGAAGGAACGTCGATGCGGATGTTCTGCCGCGAGAGGGCGCTCTTCAAGTCCACCGAGATGGACAGCGGCGTCAGATCGAGGTAGGTAAACGCCTGCACGAGCGGCCAGATGAACGCCGCGCCGCCGTGAATGCACTTGGCGCTGCGGGCGTTGCCTTCCCTGTCCGCCCCGACTTTACCGTAAATGACCATGATTTTATCGGGCGGGCATTTTTTGTAGCGGGTGGCGACCATTAAAAACAGCATAAACAGCACGAGTACCGCCACAACAATCAGTACGATGATCCAGGGTTGCATACTATTCTCTCCTTATCAGAATTTCTATTCACAAAATTTGTTTTAAGCTGATAAAACAAATTTTCGTGAGTTTAAGGAAAACCCCATTGCCCTCGCCATGCTCGGGGCAATCGGAGTTTTCCTCGCCGCGGCATATTTGAGAGCACGCATATTATTAAAATGCCGCGGCTTCACCTTTCCTGCGAAAGCCGCAGGTATGCGGCAATTTGGGGGCGCTTTTCCAAAAATGCGATTTTGGAACGCGCGCTTTGATTATTATAAATATAAAACCTTATTCGCAAAACAAAAATTACAGCGAATTTTTTATTTATTCGCTTTTTTCCTCTTTGCGGGAGACGACGAACACGTCTCCCTGCGACTGCAAGACCGTGACCTGCGCGTCCACGGGGATGCGCTCCTTGTCGTCGGTGACGGCGTCCGCTTCGGTGTAGCGACCCTGCAAAACGAGAGTCACTTTTCCCCTTCCTTCCCTCGCGGGAGGCACGGAAACGTATACGGTTGCGGTTTTTCCGACCGCCGTGCCGTAATTCGTTGTACCGTCTTCCTGCAAACGCACCATCATGCGGATGGCGAACCAGACGATGAAATACGCCGCAAGACCCGCAACGACGGACACGGGAATGGAGATCGCCGGACTGACCAGCGATGTGAGCATGACAAGCCCCGTCCAGCCGCCGATGGCGAAAAATGCCGTAAGTCCCTTTACGGAAAAGAGGGACAGACCCGTATCGGTATGCGAATCGAAGGCGCCGTCGCCGTCGGTATCCGTATCGAAATCCGGCCCGCCGTCACCCGCGCCGACAAGCATTAAAATCACCTGCACGACAAGCAGCAGCGTACCCAGGCAGGCAATGACGAAATACGCCCATTCCAGCCCACCGAAATCTTTGAACCATTCCATAAGCACTTTCCTCCTTTTCGGAAATTCAGGCGGCAACGCCGCCCGCAACGGCGCGCCCAGCGCCGTTTTTTACAGGAAAACGATGCGTTTTCCCCGTTTTTTTGCGTAATTGACGGTATAAAATGTGCCGCCCCGCTCGGTTTCCAGATACGCGAGAAGAACGTCGCAGCGGTCGACCATGCAGCGGTTGCGCTCGAACATGCACCCGTTTTCGTACTTTTCGTGCAGAACGATCTTTTCGTCGCAGGCGGAAAGCAGAGCCTCGTACTTCTCCTTCGCGCGGGGCGAATAGCGGGCAGCCTGGTCGGCGCAGGGTACGCACGCGACGATTCTGACGGGAAATTCCTCCCGCAGCCGCAAAAGAAGCTCGCAGCAATACAGATCAAACCCCAGCGCCATGCCGCAATAAAAGGTATCCGCCCCCTCCGCGATGAGGGCGCGCAGCGCGTCTTCCGCTTTTTTGCGGGAAAACCCCCCGCCGAGGACGCGGTGTCCCGTAAGGGCGCAGGCGCTCATAGCGGCTTGCTCCTTTCCCTGCCCCTGCCGCGGGGGTATGCCGCGGGCGTGGGAGCTGTCTTTTCGGCGACGACGACCGTGCGCTCGCCCGCCCCTTCCGGCAGTTCGAACTGTTCGGCGCGCTCAAGCCGCGCGCCCAGAATGCGGAAGGCGTTCGCGGCTTCTTCGATCTCCTCCGCAGCATTCCCCTTGTAGGCGATAAAAACGCCGCCCGGCTTTACGAACGGAACGCAGTATTCGGCAAGGGTATTCAGCCGCGCTACCGCGCGCGCGCAGCAGACATCGAATTTTTCGCGGTATCCCGGCAGGCGCGCGAGTTCCTCGGCGCGGCCGTTGACGACGCGCGCGTTCAGCCCCAGTTCGGAAACCGCCCGCTCCAGAAACGCGCACTTTTTTCCGACCGATTCGACGAGTACGAACGAAAGATCGTGCCGCCAGATCATCAGCGGAACGGACGGAAATCCCCCGCCCGACCCCACTTCCAGGCATTCCGCACCCTGCGGAAAATATTTTTCTCCCGCAAGGCTGTCGAAAAAATGTTTAATATCGCATTCTTCCCGCCCCGTGATGCGGGTCAGGTTGACTTTTTGGTTGTATTCGGAAAGCAGGGCGTAAAACGCGGAAAATTTTTCTCCCGTTTCGCCCCCGCGGATTCCCGCAAGATAGTCCGTCATGTCCGTATTATAGCATATGCCGCTGTAAAAATCCACAGTTATTCAATATATTTTTGTTTCGGTTTTGTTGTGCGTTGTGTTTATAAGTGTGGATAACTGCTGTTTATTTGTGGATTTTTTCACTTTTTCTCCCACTGCAAAGTCCGTCCCGGATATTTTTCCCTTTCGCAGCGGAATAAAAGCGTAAACATTTCCACTTTTTATTCCCCTTCTTTTCCACAAAAATTTACACACTTATCCACACCCTTTTCCGCGCGATTAGCTTGCTTTTTTGCCGCGTTTTCTATATAATAATAGCATATCTGCGGCGGGTGAGGAACTTTATCCACATTTGCACGCACCCTATTATTACTATATATCCTATCAAATAAAAAAATAATTATTATAGATACTTACGAAGTAAGTTATCCCGGGAGGAAAAAGAGCATGAAGATCATCTGCGAAGGGATCGAACTGTCTGACGCGGTCATGAAGGTCGTCAAAGCGTGCAGCACCAAGACGACGAACCCTATTTTGGAGTGCATCAAAATTTCGGCGGTAAACGATACGGTGGAACTTCTGGCGACGGACGGAGAGATCGCCATTGAAAAGAAAATGCGCGCGGAGGTACTCGAAGAGGGAGCCATCTGCGTTCCCGGCAAGTATTTCGGCGACTTTATCAAGAGGCTGGAAAACTGCCAGGTGACCCTCGCTACCGAGGGGGACAAGCTGAATATCAATTACGGCGATTCGGAGAGCAGCCTGCAGATGCTCAACGCCGAGGATTTTCCCTCCATCGACATGGCGGTGAACGAGAGCAGGGTGGAACTGCTTTCCAAAGACCTGAAAGAGCTGATCGCGAAAACGACCTTCTGCTGTGCGCAGGACGATTCGCGCCCCGTTCTGAAGGGGTGCCTGGTGCAGACGGAGGAGGACGGGCGCATCTCCTTTACCGCCCTCGACGGGTACCGCATGGCGGTTTGCCGCAAAAACATACTTTCGGTGAGCGGCAGCATCCGTATCATCTGCCCGGGCAGGACGCTCAACGAGATCGGGCGCATGCTGGGAGCGGACGAAGAGCCGATTGCCCTGTATGTGCAGAAAAATCTTCTGATGGTGAGAGTGGACGACACCGTTCTGACGGGCAGGCTGTACGAGGGAGAGTTCGTAAACGTGAAAAACATCGTGCCGCGCGAGTTTACCAGCGAGATCGTGGCGGACAAGGCGGCGCTCGACGAGAGCGTGGAGCGCGCGGCGGTTATGGCGAGGACGGATAAAAACAGCGTCGTCACCTTCGACATCCGCGAAGACGGCATGAACATCACCGCCCTGACGGCGATCGGGCGCGTGGACGAGAGCCTGAAAGTGAACCTGGACGGGAAGGACGTAAAGATCGCTCTCAACTGCAAATATGTGAGCGAATGCCTGAATGTGATTGCCGACGAGCAGGTGCGCATCGGTTTCAACGGCGCGGTTTCGCCCTGCGTTGTAACGCCCGCGGAGGGGGATTCTTATCTGTATTTGATCCTTCCCGTGCGTACAACAGGCTAAAAACGGTTGACAGCCGCGCAATTTTTTATGTATAATTGTTCGAGAAAATAATTCAGAATAGGAGAGTATACCTCAATGAAAAGAACGTATCAGCCGAAAAAGAGGCAGAGGAGCAAAGTACACGGTTTCCGCAAGCGCATGAAAACGCAGGGCGGGCGCAAGACGCTCAAGAGAAGAAGGGACAAAGGCAGAAAGAAGCTGACCGCGTAATGCGGACGACGAGGCTGCGCGGTGCTGTACGCCAGGTTAAAGAAAAACAACGCTTTTAAGAGATTGTTTTCAAGGGGAAAAAAACTTTTTTCCCCTGCTTTAATTGTACTCTGTATGCCGGCAAAAAGGACGGCGATGGGCGTTGCCGTGAGCAAAAAACACGGCAAAAGCGTGAAGCGCAACCGCATCAAGCGGCTGCTGCGCGAGGCGTTCCGCAAAGTCTGCCCCGAACTGAAGGGCAGCTATGCTTTTATTCTCATACCCAAGCAGGCGGAAACCTATACCCTGGCGGGCTTTGAAAAGAGCCTGCTTTCCGCTTTCCGGCGGGAAGGAATGCTGCGATGACGGGGCAGCAGGTGCGCGCCGCGTACCGGTACCTGCGCAGAACGGTGTTCCGGCCGTATATAAAAATGTTTCTGATGCACCTGATCGTGTTTTACCAGAAATATTTTTCCAAAGGAACGTGCCTGTACCGCCCTACCTGTTCGCAGTATATGCTGGAGGCGATCAACAACCACGGCGTGATCGTGGGGATTTTGCTCGGGTGCTGGCGGCTTTTGCGATGCAACCCTTTTTCCAAAGGGGGATATGACCCCGTGCCGGAAAATTATTTCAAAGTGCGGTGGCTGCTGTGAACCGCCGCGGGAATAAGGCGGAATAACGAATTTTTGGGATCAAAGAATGTTGAATTTATTGGACAGTGCAATCACCCTGTTTCCTGGTGACTTCGGCAATACGCTGAACTGGCTGGGACAGGCTATACAATGGGTCGTTGGGCTGGTAAGCAGCGTCGGCGTCGGTATTATCCTGTTTACGCTGGTGCTGAAGCTCATTACCCTGCCGCTGGACATTTATTCCAAGGCGAAGATGCGCAAGAACAACCTGAAAATGGAGAAGATGCGCCCGCAGTTGGAAAAATTGCAGAAGCAGTACCAGAACGATCAGAGCGCCTACAACCAGAAGATGATGGAGCTGTATAAAAAGAACGGCTATTCCATGTTCGGGGCATGCCTGCCCATGATCGTGACGCTCGTCATCTTTATGGTCGTTTTGAGTGCTTTTTCCACCTATTCGCAGTTCACGAACGTCGACCTGTACAGGCAGATGACGGCGGAATACAATGCGGCTATTCTGGAATACGCGCCCGAAGGATACAAGGCGGAAGAACGCGTTCCTTCCTCCGTTTCGGAGGTGACCGAGCGCAAACCTGCGATCGACGGCGCGAACTGGCTGTACCAGATCGTAGAAACGTACGACGATACAGACGCGCTTTTGCGGGTGAGCGTTACAAAGACGTTCGAATCGGCGCAAAAACTTTCGGAAAGCGAAATTGCGGGCATCGACTGGAATGCGGGAACGGTGGGAATTTCCACCGATTACACTTATAAAACGGAAACCATTTACGGCAACCCGGACAAGGTCGTAACGCAGGAAGACGGGAAAGACGTTACCGTCCGGCAGCTGATCGACCGGTTCAACGAAGATTTTGACCGCGAAGGTACGGCGGGCGAAGTGATCCGCCAGATCGGGCGCAACGCCGCAGAAGAAGCGTACGGCGAACACCGCATGGGTTTTTTGTGGGTGAAAAACATCTGGCTGCCCGATACCTCCTACCAGCACCCCATTCAGTACGAATCGGAGATCAACAATCAGGATCTCTACAACGAGATAACCTATAACCTTGCAGACGAAAAGAATGCGCCGAACGGATATTATATCCTCATCGTCATTTCCATCGGCACCATGTTCCTCTCGCAGTTTATCATAGCGAAGAGCCAGAAAGCGCAGAACGATTTGCAGACGGCGAACGGTCAGGGCGCAAAAACCCAGAAGGTAATGATGATCGTGATGCCGATCATTTTCGGTTTCTTCTCCTTCATGTACAGTGCGGCATTCAGTATTTACATGGTTGTGAGCAATATTTTCGGCATCGTAAGCACCCTATTGATCAATTTCTTCATCGACAGAAAATTCAAAAAACTCGAAGAGCAGGAGATCCAGGAAAAATATAACAAGAGAATCCCGCAGGCCAACAGGGCAGGCGACGGAAAAAGCGGAGGAAAGAAAAAATGACGGATTATGAATTTACCGGCAAAACGGTAGACGAAGCGGTGGATGAGGGGCTGAAGGCGCTCGGGCTGACCCGCGAAGAGGCGGACATTCAGGTGCTCGACGAAGGAAAGAAGGGCGGACTGTTTACCAAGGGCGTGAAGGCGCGCGTGCGCATCGGCAGAAAAAAGACGGACGGAGAACGCGCCGTGGATTTCCTCGACGGGATGTTCGGAATGCTCGGCGTAACGGCGACGACGGAGCTGGAAGAGAACGAGGAGAATACGAAAATCAACGTAATAACCCCCAATTCGTACGCGCTTATCGGGCACAGGGGCGAAATGCTCGACGCCCTGCAGGTACTCGCGGGTGCGGTGGCGAACATCGGACGCGAGGAGTATAAGCGGGTGGTCGTCGATTGCGAAGGTTACCGCGAAAAGCGCGAGGAAACGCTCAAACGCCTCGCCAACAAGCTGGCGGAAAAGGCGGTACGGTACGGGAAAAAACTTTCCCTCGAGCCGATGACTCCCTACGAACGCCGCATCATTCACGCAGCTCTTGCCGACAGCACGGAAGTAAAGACGGCGAGCGAAGGAAAGGAACCCAACCGCTACATCGTGGTTATCCCGAACAACCTGCGCCCCGGTTCCGACCGTTTTGATCGCCGCGGCGGGTTCAACCGCGACCGCAGACCCTACAACCGCGACCGGCAGAGCCGCCCCTACGACAGGGACAGAAATTACGGCGACCGCCGCGACGGCTACGACCGCGAAAAGCGGGAAGACCGCCCTTACAACGACCGCGACAGGCGCGGCGGATACCGCGACCGCGACAGAAATCGCGAAGAGCGTCCGCGCGCGACGGGTCTGCCCCGTTCCAAGCGCCAACCCTACTTCGGCACCTTCCTCGGCAACAGCAACGACATGAAGAACGCCGAAGCGGAGAACAAAGCTCCCGAAAACAAGGACGAGGAGTAATCTTCGGAACGCAGCGAGCGTGTCATTCGCGCCCGCGCAGCAAAGAAAAAACAGCCCGCCGTTTTCGGCGGGCTGAATTTTATGTCAGAGAGAAAAAATAATTTTGCGGGCAATATCCATACTTCTGCCGCACGGATCGCAGACACCGCGGAACGGGCGTTCACGGCGAACAAATTCTCTGCGGAGTTTTAAGTAAAGTTTATTTGTTGCCGCACGGCTTTTCTTCTTCCCCAGGGCGGCGATTACCAAAGGCAGACCTCTGTACATGCGGTAAAGCATTTCCTTTTCATCGTCGGTAAGATTATCCGACGCGTATTTTTGCAGGTCGAACCACATTTCGGCGAGGTAATTCCCCGGTGTTGCAGCAATTTTCGCCCATTCCGCGCGCATACCGATTCCGCGCGGCACAGCGGCGCACAGATGCTCGTTTTTATAGATCTTCTGCAGATTATTCCAACGAGATAAAACACAGCTTTTTGCGTAGGTGTGCAAAATTACATAGGGAGGCATTTTGTTTTTTAACCTCGTGAAGGCATCCAGACAGCGGCAAAAGGTATCCTGCACGATGTCCTCATAAAATTCCCGCTTCAGATAGCCGTCGGGCAGTTGATCGGCATAGCGGCGGATAACGGAGAGCCATTTTTTTGCAGTTTTATCGTCCATAGCAGTTTATTGAGAAAGGCATAGCGCACGCTATGCCTTTCCTTTTATCGCAAAAATTTTTTTCTTTCGTTTTTCGGATCGTTCTTCTTTTGCGGACGTGTTTACTTGATAGTAATGGTGCGCACCGTTCCGTCGTTGAAGCGAAGGGTTATGCTGTCCCCTTCCGCCCTGCATTCGGCGATCACTTCCTCGCGCACGGCGGCAAGCACAAAAACACCTCCTTTTTTGATAATTTAATTATACATGATTAGTAATCATAAGTCAAGCGTGGAATGATCAATAATCATATAATTTTGAAAAAGGAGACACGACTATGATTACATTGGAACAGATTCGAGTCAGATTGCAGGAAGCAATTAAACAAAGTAATATCAAACAAAAAGAACTTGCTGAAAAATTAGGTTTAACACAGTCTACAATAGCACATTATTTGCGCGGTGATATAATGCCCGCATTGGATACTTTTGCGAATTTATGTGCCGCATTAGATGTTGACGCATCGTATATTCTTTGTTTGACAGATAATTAAATGCAGGAAAAATTTACGGCGCGATTTTTTGAAAAGATAGCGGAATCGAAAATTTGGCAAAAGTAGCGCGCGTGTTGGAGATTACCGTCGATTATCTCATCGGGCGAGAGAGGTAAACTTACTTGTCATTTCGAGCGGAGCGCGGCGGGAGACGAACGGAGTGAAAGGCGGAGCCGCGCGCAGTTGAGAAATCTCTTGAAAAATGCTGTCATTGGAGTGGATTTTTCCCAAGCATCGGCGATAAAGCATATAAGGTCAATTTCGTTACAGAGATTTCTCCACGCGCTACGCTTGGTCGAAATGACAAAGCGGACTTTTGGTATGGTTTTCGGCAGGCAGAACGCGATAATTCGGTGAACTTTTCCGCAAAAAACGCCGCAGATATTGCAACGGCGCGAAGGCTGTGCTATAATGGAAAAAAAGGAGGGTCGGGTATGGCAAAGGAAGAAAAGACCGCGAAAACCGCGGCAAAGACGGATAAAAAGGCGAGCGCCCCTGCAAAGGAGAAGACACCCGCAAAAGAGGAAAAGGCAAAAGCGCCCGCCCCCGCGAAAGAGGAAAAGACCGCCGCGCGCAACTACCACGTTGCCAAGCGCCCCGACGGAAAGTGGCAGGTAAAGTTTGCGGGCGGGGAAAAGGCGATCAAGCTGTTTGCGACGCAGGCGGAGGCGATCGAGTACGCGAAAAAGCTCGCCGAAAACCAGGACGGGAGCATTTCCATACACAAAAAGGACGGAAAAATGCGCAAACAAAAGTATTGAAAAGAAAAAGAAGGCATAGAGTTGAGCCGCGCGGAAATTTACTGCAAATATTGCAGTTTTCCGCGCGGTTTTCCTTTGACTTTGCGCACCTGCGGTAGTATAATACGGTAGCAAAACGCGGCGGGAGCCGCGCGCAAATTTTTTTGCGGGGAATTGCGCATTATGAGAGAGAATATAAAGAAAAAGCGGGAAATAGATATGTGTTCCCGCCCCCTTCTGGGCAAAATATTTTTGTTTTCCCTGCCCATCATGGCTACGGGGATTTTGCAGCTTTTGTACAACGCGTCGGACATCATTACCCTCGGTCAATTCGCGAGCGACAATTCGGCGGGCGCGGTCGGCTCGACCAGCTCGCTCATCAACCTCATCACCAACCTGTTTTTGGGGCTTTCGGTGGGCGCGTGTACGGCGGCGGCGCGGTGGATCGGCGCGAAAAACGAGGAAAGGCTCGACCGCGTTGTGCATACCGCCATCCTCGTCAGCCTTATAGGAGGGGTGTTTTTAGCCGTTTTCGGCGTGCTGATGGCGCGAAACCTCCTGCTCCTGATGGATGTGCCGCAGGACAGCGTTCTGCCCCTCTCGACCCTGTATTTGCAGATCTATTTCGCCGGGATGCCCTTCAATCTTTTGTACAACTTCGGCTCCTCTTTGTGCCGCGCGCGCGGCGATTCGAAGTACCCCCTCTTTTTTCTCTGTGCGGCGGGCGTTTCCAACGTGGGGCTGAACATCTTTTTCGTCGTCGTGTGCAAGATGGACGTTGCGGGCGTTGCGCTCGGCACCGTCATTGCGCAGGTCATTTCTTCGGCGCTCGTTCTCACCCATCTGATGCGGCTGAAGGGGCACTGCAAAGTGAGTCTGCGCCGCCTGCGGCTGTATAAAGACGCGCTCGGCGATATCCTGCGCATCGGTCTGCCCGCGGGGCTGCAGGGGTGCATTTTCTCCCTCTCCAACGTGGTCATTCAGTCCTCCATCAATTCCTTCGGGGAAACGGCGATCACCGCCAATGCGGACGCTGCGAACATCGAAGGGTTCGTGTACACCTGCATGAACGCCGTATCGCAGGCGTGCCTGACCTTTACGGGGCAGAATTTCGGCGCGCGGAATAAGAAAAACATCGACGCGGTGCTGCTCGACAGTCTGCTCGTCGTTACCGCCATCGGGCTTGCGATCGGCTTTACGGCATTCTTTGCGGGAACGTTTTTCCTTTCCATCTACACAAAGTCGGACGAGGTGATCCGCCTCGGCATGGAGCGCATCTCCGTCATCTGCACCACCTACTGCCTGTGCGGCATTATGGAAGTGCTGGTCGGGTCGATGCGCGGCATCGGGCATTCGGTGCTGCCCATGCTCGTTTCCGTCGGCGGGGTGTGCGGACTGCGCATCGTGTATATTTTCACCTTTTTTGCCGCGCACCGCACCCTGTTCAATTTATACCTTTCCTACCCCATCAGCTGGATCGTGACCATTCTTGCGCATACGGTGTGCCTGATTTTCGCCCGCCGCAAGGAGTTCAGGCGCATGGGCGCGCCCGTTCCCGCGGGGAGCGGGGCGGCATTGCCGGGCGGCGCCCGGGCGGAAACGGCGGAAGATCGGGCGGTACAGGCGGGCGCGGGGAAAACGGAGCCGCTCGCCGCCGCACAGGGAGAGGACGAACAAAATTAAAAAGCGGAAAACGGGTGTCCGTAAAGAACGCCCGTCCGATTATAAGGAAAGAATAAAACGAGCCGCTCGTATGCGGCTCGTTTTATCGTATACGTTCAGTTGTTTCCGTCCTCGTCCTTTTTGTTCTTTTCCTCTTCCGCCTTGCGCTGGTAGTAGTTTTTATAGCCGACTTTGTGGTTGTCGCCTTCGTCCCACTTTTTGCCGCCCGTGATGAGGACGGAGAGCACGAGCATTACGCCGAGCAGAATAAAGATGAGGGGAAGGATCCAGTCTTCCGGCAGGGCAAGCGCGAAGACCAGGCAGACGAGCGCCACGACCAGGAGACCCGCACTCAAAAAGATCTGCATCTTTTTCAGCTGCGTGGAATTTTTGGTTCCGATGGCTCCAAACAGAAGCGCCAGACCGCTCACCCCCGCGAAGATGACGCCCGCCCAAGACGCGGAAAATTCGGTGAACGGCTCGATTTCAAGCACGGATAAAAAGAAGAACACCGCCGCCGCCAGAAAGGACAGAGCCACCAGCAGCCGCACGAAAAGTTTTTTGCTCATTCAGATTTCCTCCTTATTCGGAAAGTTTGTGGATACGCGCTCCGCGCTGCAAAAAACGCGCGAACGCGTCGGAATTTATGCGGAAAGGAGCTTCCGTTCAGCGCAGGATCGCCGTGCGGGATACGGCGCAGATCTCTTCGCCGTCCGCCAGAACGATGGTATCGCCGTGCGCAAAATCGCGCACGATGCCGCCTATGCGCAGTTTGACGGGGTCGTTTTCCCTGTTCGCCGCGAGTACGGTGTACTTGCCCGCGAGCAGCGCGCCGCCCTTTTCCGCCGTGTACGTTTTGCCTTTTTCAAGCACAAAGTCCCCTTTTTGCAGGGAAATATTCGCGCCGTCCGCATCGAAGACGGCTGTGTCTTTGGAATAGCGCACGCCGCCGGAGATCTTTACCCCGTCTGCGTACCGTTCTCCCGCCGCGTTCTTCCCCTTTTCGCGGAAAAACAGGCAGGCGAACACGACCGCCGCGATGAGGAAAATCCCCGCCGCAACGGATAATACTGCGATCGCCGTGATCATATTTTCCCCTCCGTCAGTTTATTTTTGCGCCGCATTCGGGGCAGAATTTTGCGCCCGAAGGCACCTTTGCGCCGCACTTGGGGCAGCCGCCCGCCACGGGCGAACCGCACTCGGGGCAGAATTTCGCCTTTGCGGGGATTTTTGCGCCGCATTTGGCGCAGAATCCGCCGCCCGCCTGCGCGCCGCCCTGCTCGCCGCTTCCCGCGACGGGCTGGTTCATACCCGCGAACATCTGACTCATCTGCATGCCCATCCCCAGACCCATGCCGGCGCCCATCGTGCTGCCCGCCATGCCGGGGTTTTTCGCCGCCTCTTTGAGCGCGTCTGCCTGCGCGAGGCGGGTATATACGTCGATGTTCTTGCGCATCATGCCCAGGCGCGTGCTTTCGTCGAGCGCCTTTTCCAGCTCCGGCGGGAGGGAAAAACTTTCAAAGTTGAAGGCGCACAGTTCCAGACCCATCACCTCGAAGCGGGAGGCGAGCGACTGTTTGACGCCTGCGCTCAGTTCCATGAGGTTTGCCGCCATGTCGAGGACGGGGATGCCGCTCTCGCCGATGGCGTCGGAAATTCCCATCACGAGCATGCTGCGGATGTAATCGGTGATGTCGCGCGTGGAAAAGCTGGAATGGGTGCCGGAAAGTTCCTGCATGAACACGAACGCGTCCTTCACGCGGAAGGAATAAGTGCCGAACCCGCGCACGCGCACGGCGCCGTAGTCGGCGTCGCGGATCATGATGGGGTTGGAAGTACCCCACTTCTGCCCCGTGAACTGCTTGGTGTTGACGAAATATACGTCCGATTTGTACGGCGTTTCGAAGCCGTATTTCCAGGACAGGAGCTTGGTGATGACGGGCAGGCTGTCGGTATCCAGCTTATAGAATCCGGGCAGGAATACGTCCGCCATGCGCCCCTTGTCGCAAAAGATGGCGACCTGGCTGTCGCGCACGGTCAGCGCCGAGCCGCGGTTGATCTGATTCCCCTTCATGTCCACTTTGTAAACGATGGTGTCGGACGAGTTATCCGTCCACTCGATGACCTTTAAAAGAGCCATAAGAATAATACCTTCCTTATCGGAAATTGCGGGAGGAGAACGTTCTCTCCCTATGTATAATACTATCACACGCGCGCAAAAAAGTCAACAGTTCAACCGAAAAGTGCGTATAAGGGGGAGGGCGGCTCACTTCCGCAGATCGGCGGAGAGGGCGCAATTTCCGGCAAACGGTTGACATTGCGCGCATTTTGCCATATACTAAAAGCGGAAACTTTTGCGGGGAGGAAGGTGTATGGATCCGATTCGGAAGGCGCTGCGCTCGGCGTTGGCGCTCTCGTTGATATTAACTTTCTGTCTGCCGGTCGGCGGGGCGATGCTCGGCGTCGGGCTGGGGTTCGGCGTCGCGGCGGTGTGGGCAGTGGGCATTGTGCTGATGGTCGTCGGCTTTTACGGCTGCCCGGTCGCGTGGGTCGGCTACGGGAACAAGCGGTCGCTGTACCGGCTGGTGCAGGCGGTCGAGGAGGAGAACATTTACACGGTGCGCGAACTTGCTTCGCAGCTGGGGTTGTCGGAAAAGGAAGTGCGCAACCGCATCGATACCTGCTTCAATAAGCGTTACCTCGTGGGGTACAAGCGGGAGGCGGACGGGCTGGTGCTCAACGAAAACCGCGCCCTGCGCGAGCGCGAACACAGCGCCGTTTGCCCCTCCTGCGGCGCAAAGTTCGATTACAAGGCGGGAGAAGACCCCCGCTGCCCCTACTGCGGTACGCGCGTCGAACGCTGAATGAAAGAAAAGTGGGCGTAAATCGCGCGAACGTGTGCGGTTTTTTGTGCCTGACGGCAGGGAAAGAGAAAAAGATGCAGCAGAAAAGAAGAGTCCGTTTTTTGGTGTGCGGGGTCGTGTTTACGGCGCTTACCGCGCTGTATTTTTTGATCGCTCTGATGGGTGCGGCGATAAATTCGGACATTGACGAAGGGAAGACGCAGGAATTCGCCGACGTTGTGAAGGATGCGGGATATGCAATCCCCGACGCGGAGGGCAGCATGTTCCGGATACGGCTGTCGGAAAAGAGTGCGGTGCTTATGGTGCTGTTCCCCGAAAGCGCGGAAGATCCTTCGGATTTGGAAGCGATCCGCGGGCAGCAGCCGATCCGTTTCCGCATACGCAGCCGTGACGCAGAGGCATTCGGGAACGGCGAAGCGGTGGAGGTCGTGGAATTGAGCGTTGCAGGCGATCCCGTAATCACGTTGGAGAGCTACAACCGCTGCCGGGGAGAAATTCGCAGAGGGTTTTTGCTGACGGGTATTTTTGTGCTGGCGCTGTTCGGCGGGATTGCCGCGGGAATGTATTTTGCGAACGCGGAAGACGGCAGACGATTCCGGCAGAAAACGACGGGATTCGTCGGTCGGGAAGAATAAAGGAAGAGAGCGGGCAGGGTCTGTCACCAGACCCTGCCCGCTCTTTGTTGTATATCAAAAACCCGCAGAGCGTCTGCGGGTAAAAAAGAGCTTAAGCGATGAAGATTAAAATAAAAACTCCTTTTGATATAAAGAGATGCGGCCCGGCGGTTGCAAACGAAAAGCCAGAAGAAGGACATTCAAAAGAAATTGCAAGGCTTCTATCGTGTTTGAGCCGAAATATCGCAGGAAAGCGTTTGATGAACACAGACCGGAAGTACGAGAAGTATTAAGAAAATTCTGTAATAAGAGCTATTGACTTTTTTGCCAAAACAGCATATACTATAAACAGTAGCCCGCCTTATGGCGGTGAGCCCGTTCGGGGCACAACCATAGACCGTCTGAAAGGCGGTCTATTTTTTTACGTCTTTTTCGGCTTTGGAGCAGAGGGAGAATAAAACCTGTCGTTTAGTTCTCGGCTATGCCCGTTCTTAAACCTGACGCAATTTCAAGCGTACAATTTCCCTTTCGGAACTTCGTAAACCTCGCTTAATACCCGTCCATACGGGAAAATTTGCGGAATAAATCGGAACGGGATAAGTATTGCCATACTTAATTTGTCGTATATTTTTGGGGGCGTTCACAACTGCTCCCGTTTTCTTATCCCGCTTTTCTAAATTGCGTACAAGTATTTACCCGATACACCAGCTTCGTACCTGTCGTTCTCACGCATATATTCGATCGGGCGCTGCAATGGAATATTCTTTCGGCGCACCGTTTCTATGTACGATAGGCAAATCGGCGGTTTTAATTTTTGCAGCTTTTCCCCAAGGCAATAATTTTTTCGTGTTTGTGTTCGCCTCGCCAAAATAAATAGATTGCAAATGCATCGGCGTTTACATTTAATGCAACCACGCGCAGAGCGAGCGGATAAAGAGCTAAAAGCTGCCGTCAGGTTATCCGCAAAGTCAGGCAAGCCGAAGCAGAATTGCTTTCGGATAAACAAAGTCAAAACCACCGGTTCAACAGGTGGTTTGCATATACCCCAAAAGGGTAAACTACCAGCCAACCCGTTAACGGGTATCGCTTTTACTATAGCGTCCTATCGCACGGCTCTCCTGTAAAACAGGTTCCTCTTGCTATAAAGGAGCAAAATCGCATTAGCTATATGGTAAACTTCTTTAATTATAAAATTTGCTAAAGCTATTTTATCTTCCCCCCGGTAAACCCGGGGGTTTATTCTTGCTAAAGCGCCAACACAAATTTCTGCGCCCCGTAAATCTACGGGGCGCAGAAACCGCATTGCTTTATAACCATCGGATTCCGGGAGGTGTTCAGCCGGCCAGTTCGCCTGCCGAGAATTTAGCCGTATAGTCTGCAAGGGCATCGGAGATCAGGGATGCCATCCTATATACGAGGTTGAGCCGCGTCAGGTTCAGAAGCGAATAATTGAATACCGACTTTTCTGCAACGATGCCCATAATTCCCACGTCGCCGACTTTGCCGAGCCGTTTATTGGCTCCTAAACCGGGGCGTATTCCGCAGGAAGTAACTTTGATAAGTCCTATATCGCCCGCATCCCCTACTGCCGCGTCGACGGCAATTACGGGGCTTTGCGGGTGCGTATCGCGGAGAAAGTCGTTCATATAGCGAACTTCTTTTGCTGTTACGGTGCGTTTGAGCGTGCCGTAGACGAATATGCCGTTCCCCTTCTTTTCCTCCAGCTGTGTGCCGCAAATGGGGCCGAGACTGTCGCCGATGGCGAGATCGCTGCCGATGCAGAGAACGACGGGCGGGCGCCCGGCGCGGAGAATTTGGTCAAGAGCCATAACGATGCCCGTCGGGGCAAGTTTGTTGAATACGTTGAATGAAAATTCCATCTGTTGCTCCCTATTGGTTGGATGCGGGCATATTGCTTTTTAGCGGACGAGAAAAAATTTTGCGTGCGGGAACGAGGAGCGAAATAAAGCAGACAGCGATTCAGGCGAGCAGAAAAGAGAATCCGCCGCGCATCACTGATACCGGTGTGGCGGTCAAAATGTTTTGTGACGCTTTTCTTCGGAAAATTGCGGACTTTGGGTATTTGGCGGCACGTCGGAATCCCCTGTTACGAAAATATGTCGGGCATGCAGAGCTGCAGGATTTGCGAGGGAAAACAAATAATCCGCGATATGAGCGGGAAGGCGCAGGAAAAAAACGTATGCGCCCCTTTCGCGATCGGCGCAGAAAAGGCTGTAAGGAATCTGCCGGAAAACCTTTTGTCTGCGGCAAATCGAGCAAGCCGTAATACGCGGAAGAACAGCTTTTTATCCTCCCGAAATTCTTTGGTCGGCAAGCAGGTTGCATCTTTAAAGCTGCCGCATCGGCTGTCCGTTGGAGAGCAAAGATCGGCAAAGCGATAAGCGGCATTGCCTGCCCCATATAAGCGAGTCAATTTCCTGTATGCCAGATTTTTTTTGTTGAAAAAATGCGTGATTAAATGCTTCCGATATTTTCCGTCGCGTGGATTCGGAAAAAGGAAACCGTCGCCGTCTTCCTGCTGCCGCCCCGAAGCGGGTTCTATCGACAGATCGAAATGATTAAAAGGTTAGTATAAGATGTTTTTTGCGTTTAATACGGCATAGCGCCGCAGCGCATGTATTTCAGAGGGGCGCATAATCGGCGCTTATTCGGAAAAGCATGCGCATGGGAGAAAAAACGTTTTGCCGGCGGGTTTTGCCGGTTCGTATGCGCATTCGCAAAATGGGCATATACTGCCTACGGCATCGCTCCCGCTTAATTGTAGCTGCTTCATCGGGTATACATGTTTCGGTATATATTTCGTGCCATAGTGCAGCTGCAATATGGTTGCAACGATGCTGCGCGCGGCAGAAGTGAACTTGTATTTTTGAAATCGGCATAACGGCGCATGAAAGCGCCTTCATAATTTTTTGCGCCAAATATTACAGCGCTTTTTTGCGCATAATATTCAATATTGCGCTATAATAAATTTTACCGATATGCGCTCTATCTTTTTAATGCGTTTGCATATTCCGAAGCGGGTTCAAGTGGTCGTATTGCATAGTGCATCCCCTATTTTAAGCAGATATTCGCATGCGCAAAGTTTTTATTTTAAAAAATAATTCGGCGCAGCAAATTTATAATTCCAGCGCGGTCAGGTATCATCGAAGCGAAAGCAGGTGCATTTGTACGCTTTTTTGAACGCTTGTTGTTCTGCCTTTGCGTATCCGCAAAAACTGGTCGCGGATAAACCAGTTATGCCGAAAGACTGTACTTAATTAGCCGATCCAAGACCGGCAAGACAAATTTAAGTACGATTTTCTGCAAAAATGTATGCGTATATCGAAAAATTACTGTAATTTCTATGAAAATCACATATTTTTTGCCGTTTTAACCCGGTTTCGGAGCAGTTTAAAAAAGGCATAAATACGGTGAATTTTCGCCTTTTTTATTGCCGCGCTATGCCATTTTTAAGCAAAAAATGCCGTTTTCGGGTCAAATTATGATTTCAAAAAACCCTCTCAGACGATTTCAGACAGAATAATTTTTAAAAAAGCACAAATTGCCGACCCAAAAGTCTGTTATTTTTTGCAAAAATCTGCCTTTTTATCATTTTTTCTTATCAGGATGTTGTATTATACAGAAATTGCTCACGAGAGGGCAGGTTTACTCTCCAGAAAGCGGAAAATATGTCTGGTTTATGCTAGTTTTTTGGTTGCAAAATCGATGTTTCATATGAAACATCGATTTTGCTAATTATGCGCCATAATAAATTTATTCGGCGCATAATACATTTATTTGAGAGTTTGCGTATAAAAATTTGATATGCGTTATGACGCAAATATTAAACTTTACGCAATTAAATATAAGTATACGCAATATCTTCATATCGCCTTTTGCGCAAAAATATACTTATGCACATTGTGTGGATAAGTATGCAAAAAAGCAACCAGCAAAGATTTGCACAATTTATCCACTTAATGTGCGTAAATTGCTCAACAAAGGTAAAGAACAGCGTCTTTTATGGAAGCAAAATGAAAGTCATTTAATCGTGAACGCAATACAGCGAGACCGCCAGATTTTGAATTGTTTGCGCAGTGCATCATAAATTTGTGATACTTTTACGCAGATGATTTATAATTTGTGGGCGTATCAATTCTCAAATACAAGCGCGCGCGTCATTATATAGTTGATGAGCAATACGATATTATGCGTTATCAGCCGATGATAATTTGACGCAAATGTTTTCGCGGGTTGATTTCACACAAAACGCTGTTAATGTTTCATATGAAACATTAACAGCATGCATCGGTCTTTTTGATACAAGATTAATATAGGCGCGTGCTAAATTTAACGATAAATAAATGTTTCACGTGAAACATATGTTTTCAGCGAAAAGTTTCATATGAAACATTTTAAAAGGGGATTTTAGGCAAAAATCTTATAGCGCAAAGCATTTTTTTGTGAAAAATTATGGTAATGTGATAAAAATTTCTGTTTTTTGAAGAAATGACAAAGGATTTGTTGTCTTTTTTTTCGCTTTATGGTATGATAGTACCATGCAGGATTCTATAACGGCGTGAACGAAGGACGCTAAACTGCAGAGGTAAAGCGTCGTTGCGCCATTGTTTTAGTGGCGCATGTGGCTAATCCTGTGAATTGTAAACGGTTTGACACGGACTGGCTGAAGGGATTTTGTGATCAACGGCATTGGCGCTTTGAATTTGCGCGGCGCATATATAAGGCGCAGCGTTTAAGAATAACTGTTGCTGAAGCGCGTATCGCAAAAAAAGTATTTAATTTATCGTTTTTGCTAAATTCCGACGGGGCGACTTGCCAAAAACTGCAGCGGCTGCCGCCGGACTTCCTTGCCCGGATGCGTGCTTGTCCGCACTTTTCAGAGCGGTGCGACAGTAAAGTGATTGCATACCGCAAGTAAAGGCGGATGGATCGTTTGTTTACGAAACGAGAGAGATTGCTTGCGGCGGTGCGCGGACGGATTTTTTGCGGCTTGCCGTACGTTTGTGCGGTATACTGGGCAAGGAACCGTTCTGTTTAAAATGTCAGGGCGTTCATTTTCAGTGAAATGACGTTTTGGTGCGTTTTGCTCGGACGGAAGGGGATGCAATGCCTTTTGCCCCGGCGGTTGCGGATGTTGAGATGCCGTGGAAAGTCTGCTGAAAAGTTGTTGAAGGATTCGATAAACCCGATCAAACCCGTTGCGGGTATGGCAGACGGAAGGTCTTCCCGAGTAGATAGTTTTCCTGCAGTATCGGCTGTGTCGTAGGGGCGGACGCTCCGCTGACGGACAGCCTCTGATGGACAAATGCATCGGTTAAAGCCGCGACCCCGTTTCCGGGATTTAAAAGGAGCGGGATCGGCAAAATTACCGGGAGCGGATAAGCGGGTCGGTCTGATAAATCGTGTGGAACAGTACAAATTTGCCTGCTTGTGGAAACAATGCGGCATTGGGCAGAAAAGTTGCTGTTGCGGAATAAAGAGCGCCACGAACTGTCTTGCGAGTGAACAAATTGGCGCATACAAAATTGACGGGGCGCTGGAAACGTGCCGGTCTGTTAAAGAGCCGGCGCCGAAGTGTCTGCACGGGGTAAAGCGCCGGCGCTTTTCTTCGGAGAGTTGCTGTACGGTGCAGACCGCACTCCGACGAAATGTCTCGCGCGGACTGCATCTGCGGGGGGATCGGCGGGGCGGAATCGGACTAACCCGCTGCGAGCGAGATGTTTTTCGACGGCTGCAATTTCAGAGGAATCTGGAGTAACGGACTTGAAATGCGGAGCGGAAAAAAGAAGGAAGAGGGAAACTCCCGCATTACATGGCAGAAAAATGGCAATACTGTTTTTTTGCAGGGATTCCTTTCCATATAAGAATTTTGCTATATTATAATAATAAGGTATAGAAGCAAGGGCAGCTGTTCCGTTCCAGAGGAAACCCGGGCAGAACAGCGGCAGCTTCGAGGCTTGGCAAACGGCAACAGAGCGGCGGGCAGAGCGGGAATCATTCCGTTCCAAAGGAAGCTCGGGCGGAACAGCGGCAGCTTCGAGGCTCGGCAAACGGCAACAGAGCGGCGGGCAGAGCGGGAATCGTCCCGTTTCAAAGAAAACCCGGGCAGAACAGCGGCAGCTTCGAGGCTCGGCAAGCGGCAACAGAGCGGCAGGCAGATCGGGAATCGTCCCGTTCCAGAGGAAACCCGGGCAGAACAGCGGCAGCTTCGAGGCTCGGCAAACGGCAACAGAGCGGCGGGTAGAGCGGGAATCATTCCGTTCCAGAGGAAACCCGGGCAGAACAGCCGGAATCAGCGAGGCTCGGCAAACGGCAACAGGGTGACGGGCGGAGCGAGAACCGTCCCGTTCCAGAGGAAACCCGGGCAGAACAGCGGCAGCTTTTAGGCTCGGCAAGCGGCAACAGAGCGGCGGGCGAAGCGGGAAACGTCCCGTTTCAAAAAAACCGGGCAGAGACTGTGGAAATACGGTCGCGCCGGAGCCTTCCGACGATAAACAGATAAAAATCGGGAATCGGTTATAAACGGTTATAAATAAAAAAACAAAAATGCTTTCAAGGAGAAGCTGAATGAGTAAATCTTCGAAAATACTGATCTGGTGCATTGTCGCCGTGGTGTTGGTACTGGTCTTGTCGATCGTACTGACCAGCACGCTGAATGCACCGAAAAGTGTCAATTTTACCGAATTCTGTCAGATGATAGAGGACGGGGAAATCGACAGGGTGCAAATCAACGGCTACGTCTATACGGGCGAGGATAATGAAACGCACGCCCGCTACCAGGCTCCCGGCCCGCGCAGCGGCGACCCGTTGCAGGAGATGTTCAACCAGGCGATCGAAAGCCGCGGCAACGCCGTAAGAGTGTCGTTCACCGACCCGAATGCGGGCAGTTTTATGAACTACCTCGTCCCGCTCGTCGGTATCATACTGGTGTGCGTGGTGTTCTGGCTGCTGATCCGGCAAACGCAGGGCGGGGGAAGCAAGGCGATGAGCTTTGCCAAGACCAAGGCCCGCGTCAATTCCAACATCAAAGTGCGGTTCTCCGACGTGGCGGGAGCGGAAGAGGAGAAGCAGGAGCTTGCCGAAGTGGTCGAGTTCCTCAAAAGCCCCCGCAAGTTCTCCGACCTCGGCGCGCGCATTCCGAAGGGCGTGCTGCTCGTAGGCCCTCCGGGCACGGGTAAAACGCTGTTTGCGAAGGCGGTCGCGGGCGAGGCAAACGTTCCGTTCTTCTCCATTTCGGGTTCCGACTTCGTGGAAATGTTCGTCGGCGTGGGTGCGTCGCGCGTGCGCGATCTGTTCGACGCGGCGAAGAAGAGTCAGCCCTGCATCGTGTTCATCGATGAGATCGACGCGGTCGGCCGCCAGCGCGGTACCGGCCTCGGCGGCGGGCACGACGAGCGCGAGCAGACCCTCAACCAGCTGCTTGTGCAGATGGACGGATTCGAGACGAACGAGGGCATCATCGTCATGGCGGCGACCAACCGCGCGGACATCCTCGACCCCGCTCTGCTCCGCCCCGGCCGTTTCGACAGGCAGATTCACGTCAACCTGCCCGACGTGCGCGGCCGCGAGCAGATCCTCAAAGTCCACGCGCGCAACAAACCGCTCGCCCCGGACGTCAACTTTAAAATCCTTTCCCGCATGACGAGCGGATTCTCGGGTGCGGATCTGGAAAACCTTCTCAACGAAGCGGCGATCCTCACCGCGCGCGCGGGCAAAAAGATGATCGGCAACAAGGAGCTGTTCGAGGGCATCAACAAGGTTCTGCTCGGGCCGCAGAAGAAGAGCCTCCTCGTCACCGAAGCGGACAAACGCATTACAGCCTACCACGAAAGCGGCCACGCGATCATCGCGAAGCTGTGCAAGAACTGCGACCCCGTGCAGGAAGTTTCCATCATTCCCCGCGGCCCCGCGGGCGGCTATACGATGACCCGCCCCGACTCCGACGACGTGTACATGACCAAGGATAAGCTCACCGACCTCGTGTGCGAACTCCTGGGCGGCCGCGTGGCGGAGGAGATCGTCATCAAAGACGTTTCGACGGGTGCGTCGAACGACCTGCAGCGCGTCACCGAAATCGCCCGCAAGATGGTCACCGAATGGGGTATGAGCGACCGCGTCGGTCTGGTAACATACAGTTCGGACAGCCCGATCTTCCTCGGGCGCGACATGGAAGCGCATAACAGCTACAGCGAGGAAACGGCGGGCATCATCGACGAAGAGGTGCACAAAATTATCGAATCTGCCCATGCCCGCGCCGTGAAACTTCTCACCGACAACCGCAAGGTTCTCGACAATATGGCGCGCGTGCTCGTAGAGCGCGAAACCATCTACACCGAAGAGGTGGATATGCTCATTGCGGGTTCATCGGTGGACGAGATTTACGCCTATATGGACAAGAACGAAAAGGCGGAGGCAGAAAATCCGTTCCGCCGCTTCGTGCAGGCGGAAGAGGAGAAAGCTGCAAAGGCGGAAGCGAATAAGTCCGTCAGCGAAGATCTCGCCAAAATCCGCGGCGGTTCGGATAAAACAGACGGCGCAGACGGCGGCGAAAGTAAAAAGGAATAACGGGTGTGTCAGTCCCGCCCCGCGGCAAAGCGCGGCGGCGGGAAGCTCCCGCAGCCGCTTCGGCGGCGGAAAAATAAATTTACGATGGTGAAAGAATGGGAAAAATCGTTTCGTTTTCGAATCAGAAGGGGGGAGTCGGCAAAACGACGACCTGCGTCAACATGGCGGCAAAGCTCGCTGAAAAAATCCGTCTATAACGTGCTCATCGACGACGAGCCCGCGGCGGACAACATCTTAAAGACGGAGGTGGAAAATCTCGAACTGCTTCCCTCGAACATCGACCTCGCGGGTGCGGAAGTGGAGCTTGTATACAAAAAGAGCCGCGAAAAGGTGCTCAAAAACGCCCTCGAACCGCTCAAGGACAAGTACGATTATATCATGATCGACTGCCCGCCTTCGCTTGGTCTTCTGACCATCAACGCGCTCGCCGCGGCTGACGCGGTCATCATCCCCATCCAGAGCGAGTACTACGCCTTGGAAGGTCTGTCGCAGCTGATGAACTCCATCACGCTCGTGAAACAGCATCTGAACCCTGCGCTGGACGTGGACGGCGTCGTGCTTACCATGTACGACAGCCGCTCCCTCATCTCCAAGCAGATCGCCGAGGAAATCAAAAAGTTTTTCACCAAGCGCCTGTTTGAGATCGTCGTACCGCGCAACATCCGCCTCGTCGAGGCGGCGAGCTACGGCAAGCCGATCATGATGCACGACCCGAAATGCACGGGCGCGCGCGCATACAAGGCGCTCACGCAGGAATACCTCAACCGCGAGAATAAGAAGAAAGCCTGAGCGACCGCCCTTGCCGCCGCTCGGGCGGCGCGGGCTTTTGCGCAGGGAAGGAGTAGAAGATGAATAAGCCGAACAGAGGTTTGGGCAGGGGGCTGTCCGCACTATTTTCGGACACGGAGGAAGCATACGAGAACGCGGCGAAGTCGTACCCCGCGGAGGAGGCGATGCCGCTCCCCGAGGACATCAAGGGGCTGACCGAGGTGGATATTGACGACATCCGCCCCAACCCCAACCAGCCGCGCAAACATTTCGACGAGGATGCGCTCAACGAACTCGCCGATTCCATCAAAAAACACGGGCTGATCATGCCCATCGTCGTCAACCAGCCGGAAAACGGCAAATACATGATCATCGCGGGC
>CAJFFD010000042.1 GCA_904373255.1 uncultured Clostridia bacterium
GGTACTCGGCGTAATTACTTGGCTGTCTTTACCGTTGGTGCTTTGCCTCGGTTACAGCCCGATGATTAACGGTGAAATGTCTGTCGTTACCTATGCAATTCTTGCACTCTTGCCTTTGTTCATGTGCAAGTTACTTGCTAATATATTCGTAAATTTTACCGCATATAAAAACTATACTATTTCGCGTAAAAAGGTTGAAACAATCTTTGAGGAAAAAGAAGAACCGGAAAGCTCTGTCGATTTTATGCCTCAAAAACACGACATAGTATTCACAGACGTAAATTTTTCTTATGTAAAAGGCGAACCTGTATTAAAAGGCGCATCGTTCACGGCAAAAGATAATGAACTGACCGCCATTGTAGGAGCATCTGGATCAGGCAAATCGACAATACTAAATCTTATTTCAAAATATTATGCACCGGACGGCGGACAAATTAAAATAGGCGGAATTGATACCGCGCTTGTTTCTTCAGAAAAAGTTTTATCACAAATATCAATGGTCGATCAAGATGTATTCAAGATGTATTCCTGTTCAACGATACGGTGCGAAATAACATACGTTACGCCCGACAAGATGCAACAGACGAAGAAGTGGAACAGGCTTGCCGCCTTGCAAATTGTGATGAGTTTATCCGCGCCATGAATAACGGATATGACACTTCGACGGGCGAAAACGGAATATTGTTGTCTGGCGGAGAACGGCAAAGGCTATCTATCGCCCGTGCAATTCTTAAAGATAGTCCGATAATTTTGCTGGACGAAGCAACTGCATCTTTGGATATTGAAAATGAACTTGTCGTGAAACAGGCTATTGCCAACCTACTGTCAAAGAAAAAGACAGTTATTATTATTGCGCATACGCTTTCAATCGTGCGTAATGCAGATAAGATTTTGGTTGTTGATAACGGCAAAATAGCCGAAGAAGGTACGCATGACGAATTGCTTGCCCAAAACGGCAAATATGCGGATATGTGGGAGGCAGAGCAAAAGCTTATAAGCTAAAAATTAAAATAATACGCCATTAAATAATTACCAAATCAAGCAAACAAAAAAGAGTGCGAGTTCTTATGAACCCGCACTCTTTTTTCGACTTGCCCTTGTGGTGTATCCGTTTTTAATTTTTATTATTAGATTTTCTCTATCGAATACACCTTTTGACCGTCCTTTTTTTTGTGGCGCAGAGAGAGGGATTTGAACCCTCGGTACCCTTGCGAGGTACACACGATTTCCAGTCGTGCTCCTTAGGCCGCTCAGACATCTCTGCATATGCGCTTTTATGCGCTACTTTGTCTATTATAAACTTTTATTCGAGTTTTGTCAATCTTTCGGGCAGATGTTTTACGGATAATATCGTTAAAATTCCGATAATCACGCCCGCGGCGACGCTGAACGCGCACACGAACGGCAGCTGTACATACAGCGACGGCGATTCCAGCACGAGCACCGCGACGCTCGTGCGGGCAATATTGCTGCAAATCGCGCCCAACACACTGACGGAAACGAGGCTCACCTTCGGATAAAAGAGGGAATAGGTACCCGCCATCGCCAAATAGGCGCATATGCTCCCCGCCAGGTTGAACGGAAAGGCGAACCACCCCGCAAACAGCGCCGTGAGCAGGTTCTTCGCCAACACGAAAACAAACGCGCTGCCCGCTCCGAAACAGACGATGACGAGCAATACAAAGGCGTTTGCAAGCCCGATCTTTACATACGGCGCGACAGGCAACAGCGGCGGCACAAGCGATTCGATGAGGAAGGCGATGCTCGCCGCCGCCAGAAGCATGCCCAGCACCGCGACCTTTTTTGCGCTGACCCTTCCCCTTTTCATATGTCGGTACCACCTTCGCCCCGCTCCGCCGCGATCCGCATGCCGTGCGGCAGGCAGTTGATTTCCCCGCTGTCGGTGGCGCCGAACAGCACGCAGACGTGGTCGGAACAGGACGCCTCGCGCACGCCCACCTTGCCGCCCGAAACTTCGATGATGTTGTACTCCTCGTGCGGCGAGCCTTCGTACGGGCGGACATACCCCTGCCCGCCCTCGATGTAAAATTCGTACACGGCGCCCTCGGAGAGGGATGCCGTAAAAATCTTTTCGTTATTATAATATACGGAGAAGGAATCCGCCGGCGCGCCGCCGAATCCGAAAAAGGCGAACAGGGTGAACACCGCGATCAAAAGAAACGCCGCCGCAAACACGGCCGCGTCTCCCCAGGCGAAAAACTTCCCCTTGCGGATATGCTCGATTTTCTCTTCCCTGTTCATGCGTATAACTTTGCAACCTCTCGGATATATTCCAACTCCTCTTCGCACGGCTCCACCGTTTCGGGCGCATCATCGACGTCTGCGCGCGCAAATACGTCCTTGCTCCCCGCCGAAAAGTCGCTCGGATCCAGAATATCGTAGTTTCCGACGACGTAATAGTTGAAATCGGCGGTGATGACAAGCGCGCCGACGCCGTACTTTTGCGCCATCTCCCCGTAAAAGGCGAGAGCTTCGTTCAGCGGCATGCAGAACCCCGCCGTGGAGAGCGCGTCGGCAAGCGCGCCCGCGTACGCCGCCCCTTCCGCTCCGAGCGGCACGAGCGCCGTTATGCTGATGACGCCGTTGTCGGACGGTTTACCCGTATGCGGGTCGATTATATGCTTATAGATTTTATCCTGCCAGACGTAGAACCGGTAGGTATCCGCGCTCGTGCTGACGGCGACGTCCGAAAGACCGGCGGCGACCGCCGCGCGGCTCGTGCCCGTCGTCAGGGCGCGCGGATTGTCGATCTGCATGGTGTAGCCGCGCACGCCGCCCTCGGCGCTCTCGTCGTACTTCTGCCCGAACAGCACGGAATTGGACATGACGGTCAGAATCCCGTCGATGCGCTTGCCCGCATACTTTTCGCGGATCAGATTTGCCGCCGCGTCGCTCATGTACCCCTTGGCGATGCCGCCGAGGTCGAGCCCGGTTTCGCCGTCCGTTTTGACGACGACGCCGTTTTCCCGCAGCTCGATATTTTCAAAGTCGGAGGCGGCGAGCGCGGCTTCAATCTCCTCCGCGCCAGGCTCGGGGCGAGGGTCGTTGTAATGCCCAGCATGGTCGGGCGAAAATCCCCACAGTTCGCTCAAGTTATACAGCGCGGGCGAAAACGCGCCCTTCGTTTCGGAATACAGACTTTTGCACAGTTCGAGCATGGCATAGGTATGTTCGCCCACGGAAACCTCTTCGCCCGCCTGCGCCGCGTTGATGCGGGAAAGGTCGCTCCCGCTCTTTTCGACGCTGACCTCGTCCTCGATCTTCTGCAACAATGCGCCGATCTCCTCGAGCAGAGCCGAACGCTCGCCGCGGGAGAGCGGCTCGCCGTCCACATAGAACTCGTCCGATAAACCTCCGAAGGGAAGGCTCCCCCTCCCCTTTATCCAATGTATTCTGTTTAAACCTTGCGTAATTTTGACGCTATTTATTCCCGTAAAAGATCAATCCGAGGGTGCCGGGGCCGCAGTGCGCCGCAATGACCGGCCCGACGATCTGATAGTCGACTTTGATGTCCTCGCCGAACTCCTGCCTGAGCGTCTGGACGAAAGCGTCGCCCGTTTCGGGGCAATCCGCCTGCAAAACCTCGATGCGATAGTCCTTCACGTTGCATTTATGCTCGCGCATGATGCGCACGAACTCGGAAAGCACCCGCTTGGAGCCCTTGACCTTGCCCACGCTCTGCAGAGAGCCGTCGGGCATGACGGAGATCATCGGCTTAATCCCGAGCATTTTCCCGAACGCAGCCGTGAGCGCGGAAATGCGCCCGCCCCGCTTCAGATACACCAGATCGTCGACCACGAAGTACACGACGGTGTGCGCGCGCACCTCTTCCAGAAAGGCGTCCAGCTCGTCCATCGTGGCGCCCGCGTTGTACTTTTCGGCGGCGAGGCGCACCTGAAAGCCCGCGCCGAGGCTGATGGACTTCGTATCGAAGGTGCGGATCTCGCGGTCGGGGTACTTCTCCTTCAGCGCGGCGACGGCGCGATCCATGCTTTCAAAGGTCGCCGAAAGCTTATGCGAAAAGGTGATATAGTAGATGTCCTGCCCTTCCTGCAGAACAGGCTCGAAATAGTCGATATAGTTCTGCTCGTTGATCGCCGAAGTGGTCGGCACCGCGCCCGCGCGCATGCGGTCATAGAAATGCTTGAAGTCGGTATTCTCGCCCAGGTCATAGTAAAATTCCTCGCCGTCGAGCACATACGGCATGCGGATGACGCGCAGCCCGAGCGCCTTCGCCTCGGTGTGCCAGAGTTCGCAGTTGGAATCACAAAACAGCTGATACATTTATTTTCCTTCCCTTCCGTTAGATTCAGACGCTGCCGAAAATTTCCGTTTTGCGGCAACTGACTTTATTATACAATACGGGCGGGCAAAAATGCAAACGATTGACGCCCCGTCAGAATTTTTTATGCACCGGTTTCGCGCCGGCATCGTGTTCCCACAGCCAGCAATTGAACACGACGCCGATCACAAAACAGAGCATCAACAGGTACAGCCACAGCAAAAAGAGGATAAAGAACACCGCCGCACCGTACAGCTTTTCCATCGAACTGAACTGCGTGTAGACCGAAAACCCGAAGGACGCCAGTCCGCCCAGAAGCACGGTGAGAAGGCTGCCCCATACCGCGCTGCGCACGCCGATGCGATACGGACAGATATACAGATTCAGCAGCAAAACCAGCGCAAACGCGAACACGCCGAACAGCGCGTATACGCCGATCTGCGCGACAAAGGAGGGAAAGATGCGCACAAGAATATCGTTGCCGAGCAAAAATACGCCGATGCCCGAAAAGAGAAGAAGCATGACGAGAAAGATCAGCCCGAGCGCCGAAAGGCGCAGCGCAATGCTTCCCTTTTTACGGCGGCTGTCGTAGATGATCTCACCGCTGCGACGCATATGATAAAAAAGATTCGTCGAGGAATACAGCGTGGTTACGAGCAGGACGACGGAAGCGCCCGCCGTGGCGCTCTGCGCCGAGTCGCGGAAATACAGGATCAGATCCTTGACCTCGCTGAATATGCCCAGCTCGAAAATGCGCGTAAAATCGATGTTCAGCCTGCCGAACAGGAGAGTCAGCCAGAACAGAAACGGGACGACGGACATGACGAGAAAGAACGCCATCGTACCCGCAAGCGTGGTATATTTTTTTGAGGAGAGGTAGGAAAACGCTCCGCGCACATTGCGGTACGCTTCCAGGATATGTTCTTTTATGCCGGTCATACCATTATTGTATGCGTTTTGCGCGCAGAAAATTTATCGCCCGCAGCTATCTGCCGGCGGGTCTGAAAAGAGCGGAAGGCGCGACGGCGGTCTGAAATGCGTAAAAAGAAAAACGGCGGGAATTCCGCCGTTTTTGATTGAATTTTTATCAATTATGCCACGCATAGTACTTTCTTAACCCGCAATTCCCGCAAAAAACACGGTGAATTGAGAGTTTTTGCGGCAAAACGGTCAACGCTTTTTTTCGGGGATAATCAACCCGACGTCGCCGTTGTCGCGCAGGTAGACGACGCGCACCTCGCCCGTTTCCGCATCCTGGAAAATATAGAAGGAATGCCCCAGCAGGTCGAGCTGCTCTACCGCTTCGTCCGTCGTCATGGGCGTAAGGGCAAACGTTTTGGTTTTGACGAGCTTGCTTTCGGGAAGCTCCGCCTCGCCGAAGAACAGCTGTTTCTCCGCAAAGGCGCCCTTTTTCAGTTTTGCTTCCAGTTTGGTTTTGTGCTTATAGATCTGCTTTTCCAGTTTGGGGAGCACCTCGTCGATCGCGTCGTAAAAATTCTCCGCCGCGACCTCCGCGCGCACCATGTTGCCCTTGTAGTAGACGGTAAGTTCCGTCTTCACATAATTCTTTTCCTGCTTGAGATAGACGGAGCAAAGGTCGTCCTCGTCAAAATATTTTTCCAGCCGCGATACCTTTTTGTTGACGACCCCGGCAAGCTTTTCGCTCACCTTGCAGTTTTTCTCGATGATCTCAATGCGCATAACGATTTCCTCCCTTAATATTTTTCGGCGTTTCCGCCGTAAGATGTTTTTCCCTTCCAGACGCCCCGCGCGGCACGGCTGTCCCTTTGCCCTACGCCGCCGTTCGCGCCTCGCCGTTCGCGCGGTACTCTCCGCGGGCGGTTTATTTCCCCTCGCGGAAGACGATTTTGCCGTCCTTCGCGTCGGCGAGCACCTTCTGCCCCGAAGAAATTTTATTCGCCAGAATTTCCTCACTGATCGCGTCCTCGAGCCGGCGCTGAATGACCCTTTTCAGCGGGCGCGCGCCGTACACGGGGTCATACCCCTCGTCCAACAGAAGATCTTTTGCCGCGTTCGATACGTCGAGTTCGATCTCACGCTTCTTCAGGCGTTCACACAGCACGGACAGGAACAGGTCGCACACTTTCGCCGCATCCTCGCGGGAAAGTTTGTGGAAGATGATGATCTCGTCCACGCGGTTCAAAAATTCGGGTTTGAACTGCTCTTTGAGTTCGTCGGAGATCTTCTCCTTCATGCGGTCGTACTCCGCTTCATCCCCCTGCGAAGCGCCCGCAAAACCAAGACGGCGCATCTCGTTCACCTTGCCCGCACCGACGTTGGACGTCATGATGATGATGGTATTTTTAAAGCTGACCACGCGGCCTTTGCTGTCGGTGAGCCGCCCGTCGTCGAGGATCTGCAACAGAACGTTGAACACGTCGGGGTGCGCCTTTTCGATTTCGTCGAAGAGTACCACCGAATAGGGTTTGCGGCGGATCTTTTCGGTGAGCTGACCGCCCGCGTCGTCGAACCCGACATATCCCGGAGGCGCACCGATGAGCTTGCTGACCGAATGCTTTTCCATGAATTCGCTCATGTCCAGGCGGATCATCAGCCGTTCGTCGCCGAACATCGCCGCCGCGAGCGCCTTGGAAAGCTCCGTTTTGCCCACGCCCGTGGGGCCGACGAAGATGAACGAACCGATGGGTCGGTTCGGGTCTTTGAGCCCCGCGCGGGCGCGGCGGATCGCCTTTGCAACGGCGGAAACAGCTTCCTCCTGCCCGATCACCCGCTTGTGCAGCTCATCCTCGAGATGCAAAAGCCGTTGGCTCTCCTCCTCGGTGAGCTTGACGACGGGAATACCCGTCCAGCCCGCGACGATTTTGGCGACATCCTCCGAGCCGATCGACGCGTGGCTTTCGCCGCGGTTTTTCTCCCAGTCGGCGCGGATGGATTCGATCTCCCCTTCCGTCTTTTTGATCTGCTGCAAGATATTCTGGGCGGCGAGGAAGTCGTCCTTGCGCACCGCCTTGTTCTTTTCGGCAACGAGCCGCTCGATCTCCTGTTCCTTTTCCTTGATGCCCGCGGGGCCGTTGTAGCTGTCGAGCCTTGCGCGGCTTGCCGCCTCGTCGATGAGGTCGATCGCCTTGTCCGGCAGAAAGCGGTCGGTGATGTAGCGGTCGGAAAGGCTCGCCGCCGCGACGATCGCGTCGTCGCTGATGGTCACTTTATGGTGCGCCTCGTACTTGTCGCGCAGACCGCGCAGAATTTCGATGGTCTCCTCCACGCTCGGCTGCTCGACGTTCACGGGGGTAAAGCGGCGCTCGAGCGCGGGATCTTTTTCGATATACTTGCGGTATTCGTCGATGGTGGTCGCGCCGATGGTCTGCAGCTCGCCGCGCGCAAGCATCGGCTTTAATATGTTCGCCGCGTCCATGCTGTTGTCCGCACTGGCGCCCGCCCCGACAATATTATGAATTTCGTCGATAAACAGAATGACGTTGCCGCTCTTCTGGATATTTTCGACGATCTCTTTGAGCCGTTCCTCGAAGTCGCCGCGGTATTTTGCGCCCGCGAGCATCCCGGGCAGATCGAGAGCGAACACCGTTTTGCCGAGCAGAAGGTCGGGAACTTCGCCCTTGACGATCGCCTGCGCCAGTCCCTCCACGACCGCACTCTTGCCCACACCCGGCTCGCCGATGAGCACGGGATTGTTCTTTGTGCGGCGGGACAAAACCTGAATGATTTTATCGATCTCCTTTTTACGGCCGATGACGGGGTCGATTTTCCCCTCGCGCGCCTTCTGCGTGAGGTCGGTGCCGAAGCGCAGATCGCTCGGCACGGGGGCTTTTGCGCGTTCCGCACCCGGCTCGCGCATGCCGCCGTTTTTCGCGTGCTGCTGGCGGAATATGCTCTCGTACATATCGTAATCGGGGTCAGGCTCCGGTTCGCCCATCTCCTCGTCGAGCGCGGAGAGGAGCGCGTCTATGTCGATACCCAGGGCGCGCAGAATCCGCACCGCGAACGACTCGTCGTCAACCAAAATCGCCAACAGCATATATTCGCTGCCGACAGGCGCGCCGGGGCCGTCGTGGTCGATGGCAAATTCGCAAGCCTTGTCGAACATGCTCTTGGTGCGCGGCGTGAATCCGCTGATTTTGGCTCCCTTGTTCAGCGCGCGGACAAACGCCGTGCGGTATGCGGGTTCGCGCACACCCACCGCCGTCAGGATTTTACAGGCGCGGCACTCGGGAACGTTGAGTATGCCGAACAGGACGTGTTCGCTGCCCACATACGTCGTTCCGTAATACCGGGCGGCATCCAGAGAAAGTTTGATGGCTTTTTGCAGATTGATGGAAAATTTACTGAAGTCGTACATATATCTCCGTGCGGGCAGCCGCCCGCTTCCGTTTAAAATTATGAAAGTTCTGTAAGCTCCCGCTCGCACGCGTATGCGGCGCCGCGAAGGCGCGTCAGCGGCGGACGATCTTTTTCAGTGCCGCACGGCACTCTGCCGCGCGGCGTTTGTCGCGCTCGCCGGGGGTGGGCGGAGCCTCGAAATTCAACCCGACATTTGCGGGGCGAAGTTCGGAAACCAGTTCATCGAGCGCGGAAAAATTTTTTACGGACAGAAAACCGACCGCCGCGCCGAGTTTGACCGCCGAAATCAGGCGCTGAAATTCGTCGAACGAGATTTTATAGCAATTGGTAAGGATACCGAAAGCGCGCAGACATTCATCCTTGATCCCGTCGAAATCGGCATCGAGCATATTTTCGCGCGCCAGCGTTTCCAACTTGACAATTTCCAGAACGGCGCGCTGCACCTCCGTAAGGATATAGTCCTCGTCCACCCCGAGCGTTACCTCGTTGCTGATCTGGTACATATACCCGTCGGCGGCACTGCCCTCGCCGAACACGCCGCGTACCGTATGCCCCAGTCCCGACATGATCCGCGCGACCGTTTCCATGTTCTTCGTGCGGGTAAGACCCGGGAGAAAGAGCATGACCGACGCGCGCAGCCCCGTGCCGAGATTGGTCGGGCAGGCAGTGAGATACCCCAGCTTTTTGTCAAATGCGAAGCGGATGTTTTTGGACAGTTCGTCGTCCAGCGTCGACAGGCGGCAATAGGCGAGCATGAGGTTGAACCCGCGGATGATATACTGTTCGCGGAGATGGTCTTCCTCGTTGATCATGATGGAATACTTGCCGCGCAGCCCGTCCACGCCTTCGTCCTTTTCATCGATCAGGGCGGCGCCGCACGCACGGTTGGCGGCGAGATCGGCACTGATAAGATGATCGTCGCACAGCGCCTGCGCAACATTTTCGGAAATTTCGTCCATCGAATACAAATTGAACGGGTGCAGGCGGATCGCCTCTTCGGATACGATGCGAACGATTTCCTTGCCCGAGGCGGGCGAAAGCCTGTTCGGGAAATTATACCCCGCAAGGTTGCGCGCCAACCGTACGCGCGTCGACGCTACCGTACTTTCGATATTATTGACCATCGCTGCCTCCGAAATCTTCGGAAATGGCGCGGGTGATCTCGCGTATGGCACGGTTGATCCGGTCGGCATCCTTCATGCGCTTTTCCTTGATCGCCTGTTCCAGTTCGGCGCGCAGCTTTTTCTGCTCGGCACGCAGTTCAAAAAGCACGTCGCCGCCCAAAGGCCGTTTGCCGACGTGCTGCGTTTTTCCGTGCATACGGATGGCGGGGATCAGCTCCTCGCTGAACACGCCGTAGCATTCGGGGCAACCCAAAAGCCCCGTGCGCGTGTAATCGGAAAAAGATGCGCCGCACGAAGGGCAGCGCTTTTCCTCCTTTTTATCCTCTTTGAGAAAGGAAGCAAAAATGTCCTCGCCCACGAACTCCGCCGCATAACCGAGCCGCTCGTAGCAGTCGCCGCACAGATGTAACTCTTCTTCGCCGCTTTTGACCGTATATACGGCAAACCTTTTTTTGCAATTGCTGCAAAGCATCGCGCTCTCCCGACCCCTTTTTCTTTTTGCCCGACAAATCCGATCGCATAGCGGGAAACGCCGGCGCGGCGGGACTTGTCCGCCGCGGAAGCCGCATAAGCGCGGCATTTTTCTAATCCGATTCTATTATACCATGCCTCTTGCGCGTTGTAAACCGTTGCGGAAAAGTTTGCGGCAAAATTTTCCGTTTTCGGCGGCACAGGCGCAAATCCAATATGTTTTTACATATAATCCCCGCGGTCGATACGCGCGCGCACCTTCTCAATAGCGCGTTTTTCGATTCGCGAAATGTATGAACGGGATATTTTCAGGAATACCGCCACCTCGCGCTGGGGCATCGGGGCTCCGCCCTTCAACCCGTAGCGCAGGCACAGCACTGTATATTCGCGCTCGCAGAGCGTATCCTTCAGGAGCCGCATAAACTTCTCTCTGACCAGCCCCGCCTCGACTTTTTTGAACACGCCGTCTTCCTTTTCGAACAGGAGATCCATGAGCGTAAGCTCGTTACCCTCCTTATCCACACCCACGGGATCGGAAAGATACAGCGTGTTTTTGTGTTTTTTGTTGCTGCGGATGAGCATGAGGATTTCGTTTTCGATGCAGCGCGCTGTATATGTAGCGAGCTGCGTGCCGCGCCCTTCCTGATAAGTATTGACCGCCTTGATCAACCCGATACTTCCCACCGAGATCAAATCGTCCGTTTCCGCCGCGCCGCTGTATTTTTTGACGATGTGCGCAACGAGCCGCATATTGTGGCGGATGAGTTTGTCTTTCGCCGCCTTGTCCCCTTCGCGCGCAAGCTTCAGGCAACGCGCTTCCTCTTCCGGCGGGAGCGGCTTCGGGAAAGAACCTTTGCCTCCGACCGCGGACGTAAAGAACACAAACCTGCTCAAAAGAGCGCATAGAAAATCGAACAGCATAGACCGATGACACCCCTCTCTTCGCATACCGCGGCGAAAACCGCGGCTATCATTAGTCTATGTGGCGGGCGGCTTGTACAATGCAGAAGGCGGCGGAATATTGGCGCAATAAAATGCGGCAAAAGCGGAACATTTTGCCCTTTAACCGAATATACAGCCGTTTATGCCTGACATAGTACTCTAAAAACAGTGAAATTCTGACATTAAATGCCCGATACAGCCGGAATATGCGCATACAGCGGCGCACGAAAGGACAGAAAAAGAATACAATAATCATCCACGTGCGTAGCACGTGGTTTTTATTTTTCGGGCATAGCCCTTGTTCACTGGCGTAACGCAAATGCGTTTTTTAGTTGGCCTGCCAGCC
>CAJFFD010000043.1 GCA_904373255.1 uncultured Clostridia bacterium
ATTGCCATCACTCACCGACGATCGAAGAGGGCGTGCTACATGAAGCGATCATGGAGGCGATCCAACGGACGGCGCAGGAAAATATGGAAGTGCTGCAGACCTTAAAAGAACATATCGCTATGGGGCTGGTTGCGGAAAACAAAAATGAGAACACAATCGATATTGAACTCCGCATCGCGGAGATCGATGCGGAGTTCAAGGGAATGATCGACGCCGCGTCAGCCGAAACGGTGGAGGGTTTCGATGAAGCAAGATTGCAGCAGCTCATCAGCGAAAAGAATGAATTGCAGGCGCAGCTCGGACAAATTGCCGAGGTACGGGGGCAACAGGAAACGGTGCAGGCTCGGCTCGAAAAAATCTGCGCCGTTCTCGACGGACTCAAAAATCATCCGATGTGCTATGACGATCAGGCGGTACGGCAACTGATCGAGTGCGTGGTCGTCGAGTCAGGCGAACAAATCAAAGTCGTTTTTCGCGGAGGGCTGCAAGTGGAACAATCTCTCAAGCAGGAGTGTACGGATCTTATTTCGGAAATGAACTTGATGAGTATGAAAGTATAAACACATAGACATAATTCCTTATAAATTTCTGTTAAACGCCTTGAAAAAGGTGATTAAAAATGGTATAATATAAAAGGATAACTTTGGGGAATTGTTCTCAAGAAAATAGTCGTTAATTAGCTCATTCATTTGTACATGGTGGTTAAGGAGTATATGATGATTGATTTTTCTCGTTTAGATCAATATAGAGAAAATAACCGAATTGAAGCGAAAAAAGCTCTTGGAGGGTTGCCTCACAGTATTTGGGAAACATATTCAGCATTTGCAAATACTTTGGGCGGCATTATTCTGCTTGGAGTAGAGGAATATCATGATCGCTCCTTACATGCCGTTGATTTGCCGAATCCTGACAAATTGATAAAAGATTTTTGGGACATCGTAAATAATTCCGAAAAGGTCAGCGTTAATATCCTTACAGATAAGCATGTACAAAAGCAGGAAGTAGACGGAAAACAAATTGTGGTGATTACTGTACCCAAAGCGGAACGCAGTGACAAACCTGTATACATCGGTGAAAATCCTTTTTCCGGATCTTATCGTCGGAACGGAGAAGGAGATTATAAGTGTACAAAGGAAGAGATTCAAGCAATGCTTCGAGACGCGTCTATTAAGACGCAAGATATTCTTATTTTGGAAAAAATGGGAATGGACGTGCTTGATTATAACAGTTTGCATCGCTATCGGATTCGCATGAGGAATTATCGTCCCGGGCATGTCTGGGAAGAGTTAGATGACGAAGAATTTTTGTATCGGTTAGGGGCAGCAGGAAGAAGCGACGACGGTAAAATTCATCCGACCGCAGCAGGTCTGTTGATGTTCGGGCATGAGTATGAAATCGTTAAAGAATTTCCTCACTACTTTCTCGATTACCAAGAGCGGATGGGTGGAGAGCGTTGGACAGATAGAATCGTTTCTACTTCTGGAGATTGGAGCGGAAATATCTACGATTTTTATTTTCGCGTTTACAATAAACTGATACAGGACATCAAAGTGCCATTTAAGTTAGAGGGCGGAGATCGTATCGATGATACGCCTGTGCATAAGGCGTTGAGAGAAGCTCTTGCAAACTGCCTTATCAATGCGGATTATTACGGGCGGCAAGGACTCGTTATCATTAAAGATAAAGAAGGCGTTACTTTTTCCAATCCGGGAAATTTTCGTATAGATATAGAAGTTGCAAAAAGCGGCGGTATATCTGATCCGCGTAATGGCGCTCTTATTAAAATGTTTAATCTTATCGATATAGGAGAGCGAGCCGGAAGCGGGATTCCGAATATTTTTTCGGTATGGAAAAAACAGGGGTGGATGTCTCCGGAAATTATTGAAACTTTCGAGCCTGAGAGGATATCGGTAAGACTTTTAATGGGCGACGATAAAGCGACGATAAAAACCGACGATAAACCGACGATAAATGTATCGGGAACAGAAGCACAAAAAACGGCTATCATCGGATATTTGACAGAAAATATTACCGGTAAAACGTCTGATTTTTGTAAGTTGCTTTCTCTACGCAGCACGCGAATCAAAGAACTGTTATCGCAACTCATTGCGGATGATATTATTGTTGCGGAAGGGGCAAATAAGAATAGAGTATATCGATTAAAGGAAAAGATATAAGAAATTAAGTCAACAGTTCGAGCCTGCACAGAAAAGGGGCAAAAATATCTTTTTTATTGTCCATTGCCACAAGAAGGAACCGCGAAGGCGGTTCTTTTTTTGTGGCTGCCCCTGACGATCGGGGAGAAATGACGTTCGGTGAGGTGTGCAGTGGCGAAAGCCGCGCGCGCCGAACTTTGCGGCGCAGCCGCAAGCCCTGTCAGGAGCATCAGTGGATAGTTCGAGTCCGAACGAAAAAATGAGGCAAAATATCATTTTTGTTCTTGTTCGCCACAAGGAGGAACCGCGAAGGCGGTTCTTTTTTTTGTGGCTGCCCCTGACGATTGGGGAGAAATGACGTTCGGTGAGGTGAGCGGCGGCGAAAGCCGCGCGCGCCGAACTTTGCGGCGCAGCCGCAAGCCCTGTCAGGGGCAGCGGTGAATAGTTCGAGCCTGAACAAAGAAGTAGCAAAAATATCTTTTTTGCTATGTATGCGGCTAAAACGAGCGCTTATGAAACGTGGGGCAAAGATAATATTTTATGGCTGCTTTTTTGCGAATTATCAAAAAAACAGGATTTGAACTGCCGGCTATGGTGATAGGCATGAAAGAGGAATAAAAGGAAATTCAAAACCAAAAGGAAGCCCTGCCGAGATACAAACTTTCGGCAGGACTTCCTTTTGTCCTGAATTATCCGTTGGGAATAAGAGTGATGGTTCGATCCTTAAGGAAAAGGTGGATTATTGTGTCTTTTTGAAATAAAACTATTGACGGGGAAAAGATATAAATTATAATGAAACATGAAAAAAGAACGAATGCGGTCAGCACAAGGGATCCCTTGTGCGTTGTCCTTGACAACGCACAAAAGGATTTAAATCGAAAAGGAAAGAGTGAGAAATGAGTTATATCGAAGTAGATGTCAACGGAAAAGCGTTGTTCAACCATGAACGGCACCGGATCTCCGTCCTGCGGTGCTGTGAGGAGTGGTGCAGCCCGGACAAAAAGATCGAGCGGCGTACGAGGGAATATTATTCGCTGCACTTTATTATAGGCGGAAAAGGGACGCTCGTCTATGAGGTGAATGGGCAGAGGCAGGAAGTCGTCTTGCAGAAGGGCGATTCGTTTTTGCTGTTCGCGGGGGAGAAGTACGAATATCGTCCCGATCCGGAACGGTCGTGGGGATATGACTGGATCGACTTTACGGGCGACAACGCGGAGGATTTGTTTTCCATATGTGGATATGACAAAGAAAGACCGTTTGTTCATAGCCGTCATTTTGATCGATTTCGCGCATTGCTCGGTGATATGATCGAAGCTTACGATGCAAGCGAGGTTCAGAGCCTTCGCTGTTCCGGGTATTTTTTGCTGCTTATCAGTTATCTCATCGAGGATATGCTGCGGACGCTGAACAGAAGGAACGAATCGCAGTCGAAAAAATTTCAGCGCCTTCGCAATATCCTCATCTATATCAATAACAATTACCGGCGTGAATTGGATGTGGGGTCGGTGGCGGCGGATGCCTATATATCGCCGGATTACCTGAAACATTTGTTTTCCGAACTTCTGGGGATGTCGCTCACCGAATATCTCAACCGCTTCCGTGTGTCCTCTGCCTGTGAAAAACTCATGCAGAGCAACGTTATGAGCATTGAGGAGATCGCCGCCGAAGTGGGGTATGCGGACGTAAAGTATTTTTCGCGCGTCTTCAAAAAGGTCAAGGGCATCAGCGCCGGAGAATACCGCAGGAGCGGCGGGGAGGACGATCCTTTCGCCTGGCTCAAAGAAAGAAATATTGACTATCGCTGAAAAATACGCCGGAAAATATGACCTTCCGGTTGCAGATAAAGCAAGAAAAATCAAATGGAGGTAAAATGGTGCAACATTTCAAAGCAGCGGCGCTTTTCGCCGCGGGTGTACTGACTGCAAGCACGGTCGGGTTTGACGACTGTCAGCCGCAGGAACGGCAAGGGAACAGAACGTTCGCGGTATCGTCGAGATGATCGTTGAGCTTGACGAACGAATCGGACAACGACACTATCAGCGTTTTGACCTGCATTACAATAAATAAAAAATCAGTAAGAGGTGAAAAATGAGAAGACTTGGCAAACTTACGGCGATCGTACTCGGTACGTTGCTCGCAGGCGGTATGGCCTTTGGGCTTGTCGGCTGCGGCGGCGGCCCGCAGGAAGGGCAGACGACGATCCGTTTCTGGTACACGGCGTCTATTTCGGAAAACCGCATCATGCAGAACATGATCGACGATTACAACAAGGGACAGGGCATCGAGGACGGCGTATATGTCGACGGCGATAACCGCCAGAACATAGAGCGCACGGCACTCTATGTCGATACGCCCGACGTGCTTACGGTGACGGACGAGAACTTCAAATCGTGGGCGATCGAGGGGCTTTTTACCGATCTTTCCGATTATTATGCGAACGACCCGGGCGATTATACCGAGGAGGGTATCCCCGAAGCCTATACGCAGACCTTCCGCATCGATAAAGAGGTGGGCGAAAACGGCATCCGCATGGCGGGCGAAGGCGCCGATTTGCAGGGCGTACCTTTCGGCGCGGATCCGATGGCGTATTATTACAGCCTCCCCGCCTTTGAAGATCAGGGAATCAATATCATTTCCGTTGCGGAAGAGGATTTGAACGGTACGGGCACCTATGCCAAAGTACAGCCGCACGGCTACGCGGAATATAAAGAATCGCCCTTCGAAGGCGCGGTCTCTTCCACGAACCTTGCGGGGGATACTGTCTACAAAGTGTTCAACAACCGCATTCCGATGAACTGGGAAGAGTTCCGCTATCTCTCCAAGATGTTCACAAGGAGCAGCGCGTATAATCCCGACTCTCCCACGACGTACGGCTCCGGCACCCATTGGTGGTTTGCCTACGCGTGGTCGGTGGGCGGCGACTGCATCGCCTGGAACGGCGAAAATTACGATTTTTCGGTGGCGGATAAGGGCGCAAATTATCTTGTCCTCTCCGAAACGCTGGAACTGAACGATAAGACGTATTATGCGGGGGACATCGTTTCTTATCAGGATCGCGCTGCGGCGGCGGATGCGCCCGCGGGCAGCGTGTACGAACTCCCTTCGACCTACGACGCGCTCTATGAGTTCGTTCGCCTTTCCTCTCCCGTGGGCGGAAACGGCGGCAAGGGCGAAGACGGCTACGGCATCGGGCTGTTCTCCAACGATAACGCCGCCGGCAGCCTTGTGAGCGGCGATATTGCCCTTCTTGCGAGCGACGAGTCCGCCATCACCTCGCTGGAAACTTCCTACCGCGGCAAGTACGATATCGCTCCCGCGCAGCAGTGGAGAGAGTATGAGGGCGGCAGCGTTTATTATGACGGGGCAGAGACGTTTGAGAACGAATATCTGAAAGTTATCGGCGAAACGTATGACAATGAAGTCTACACGGGCGAACTTGCCGCAGACGAGGCGACGGGCACGCCGCTCGTCGGGCGCACTTCGGCTTTCGCCGGCTTTACGTCGCTCGTCATCCCCGCGCGTTCGGACGCTTCTTTGAAGGACGCGGCGTGGAAGTTCATCCGCTGGGCGGCAAGCGAGGAAGGGCAGCGGTACGTCATGCAGATGAGCGACGTTCCCAACCAGACCTCCCTTGCGATGTCCGACGATTATTACGAGGTCGGCGGCGGCAGGAATTATTGGGCGCTGGCGTTCCAGGCGCAGGGCGCCGAGATCGGCGACTGGGCGTACTTTGAAAACGGCGAATGGGTCAACGACTGGTCCGGTTCCTTCAACGGTCAGCTGCGAGCGGGTTATATGACGATCGCGAAGTTTATGGAAGGCGACGGCGCCGCCGCAGACAGGGCGATCTCTGAAGTCAATATCTACCTCAACGGGAGGTTCTGACATGGAACTGACCAAAACAGCCGCGCTTCCGGAGGAAGAGGACGCCCGGTCGGGGCGTACACGGATTCCCAAAAACCAATTTTTTACCAAGCAGAACGTGATATGCTGGATCATTGTCAGCATTCCTTTGCTCGCTTTTCTCGTCTTTAACGGATTCACCATCGTTTTTTCGATCATGGCGATGTTCGGGGAGATGGAATACAACCAGCTCGATACGCTCAAATGGAACAATTTTGCCAATTTTATCCGCATCGGGGAGGACATCGGCACCATCTGGCAGTCCATAAAAGTGACGCTCGTCATGGTGCTGGCACAGTTTACTTCGCTGACGATTGCGATCATCATGGCGGCGTTTTTAAGCCAAAGCGTGAAGGGGACGCGCCTCTTTCAGACGCTCTACTTCATCCCGTATGTCTGTTCTTCGGTCGCGGTGTCCATCATGTGGACGGTCATCTTCGGTTGGAACGGCGCGCTCAATTCGCTGCTCGGCACGACCATCGACTGGCTGAACAACATGGAAAATCCCTCCACGCTGACGTGGGCGATCTTTATATCCGTCATCTGGCAAGCGCCCGGCTACGGCATCGTCATGTACTGTTCGGCGTTCAAGTCCATCAACCCCGCGCTGTACGAAGCGGCGGATCTGGACGGCGCGAACGCTTTCCAAAAGTTCTGGTACATCACGATCCCCGGCATTTCCACGATCACATTCTTTCTGGTTCTTGCGGGCATCACGGCGGGGCTTACCACCTTCGATGCGGCGCGGATCATGGCGCCCATGAGCTGGGACGGGTACGCAGGCCCGGAAAATGCGGGGCTGGCACTCATGTATTACATTTACATAGAGGGCGTGCAGTTCGGCAACATGGGGTATGCCTCCATCCTGAGCTGGCTTCTGTTCATCGTCATGATGATCCCGTCCGTGTACCTCATCCGCAAGCGCATTCTTTCGTTGGAGGATCTGTAATATGGAAAAAACGATTCGCCAAGTGAAGGCAAAAAAGAGTTTTCCCGTTGCAAAACTCGTCACTTATATTGCGCTGGTACTCTATACGCTCATCCTGTTCGTTCCCTTCCTCGTCATCTTCTGCACATCGTTTATGTCCGATTACGAGATAGGGGCAAGCGAATTCCATTTGTTTCCCTATGAATGGTCGGCGGAGGGGTATGAACTTATCTTCACGCTCGATCCCAACGCCGTGAACGGAGTGCCGTCGCTGCTTATCGGGTTCTTCAATACGATGTGGCAGACGCTCGTTCCCACGGTGGTTTCGCTGTTTGTTTCGGCTTTGGTCGCCTTTGTGTATTCCAAATTCCGTTTCCCTGGCAGAAAGATATTCTTCCTTGCGAACGTGTTCACGATGATGCTGCCGCTCGGGGCGTTCGGGTTCGTCGGATATTTGTTCTATGTGAACATCGGCTGGGTCGGGGGAGCACGCGGGCTTTTGCCGATCATCATCCCCGGGCTGTTCGGCAGCGCCGGCACCATCTTCTTTTTGCGCACCTATTACGACAGCGCTCTTTCCAACGAAGTCGTGGAAGCGGCGAAGATCGACGGCGCCGGCACAGTGCGGCTGTTCTTTTCCATCGCGCTGCCGCTCGGCAAGCCTGCGATCCTCGCGCAGTTTTTGTTCGCGTTCGTGGGCGGCTACAACAGCTATTCGGCGCAGCTCATGTATCTGTATAACGATAAGTCGCTCTGGAACCTGCAGCTCGCGCTTTCGGAACTGACGGGAATGCTCAGCGAAGGGAACGGCTACAACAACGCCAAGTGCGCCGCCGCGTTTATTTCTATGCTCCCGCTCATCCTTCTGTATATCGGCATGCAGAAGTACTTCATCGAAGGCATCAACATCGGCGGCGGAAAAGAGTAAGGCTGCGCAAACCGGCAGAATCATCAGGAGGAAAATTGAATGAAACTGACAAAAATCATTGCGGCGGGGCTTTCCGCACTCATGTGTTTCCCGCTGTTTGCAGCGTGCGGAGAGCAGACGGAGACCGTCTATCAGGCGGCGACCGAACTCTCCTATTACGACGGCACGCATTATGAAGAGCTTGCCGATCCCTACAAGCCCTATTATAACAAGGAACTTTGGCGGCGGAACAGCTCCGACCTTATACTACTACGCGTATGTGACGGGGCTCACCTATTCCCGCTCCAAAGATCTTGTGACCTGGGAGAGCGGCGGCAGTTTCGTATCCTTTCCGGAAGAGCTGTCGGGTTCCGACGCCCTGTGGGCGCCCGAAGTTATTTACGATGAAGAGGACGAACTTTATTATGCGTTTTTCACCGTGAATCCGCCCGCAGATAAGGCGGCGGGCGAAGGGGAATCCGCTCCCTACTATATGCCGATCGTGGCGACGTCCGAAAAAGCGTCGGGCCCGTTTGTTCCCGTATCCTTTGACGACCGAAACACCGGCTATCCGCAATCCTATGCGAAATATGCTCTGTTCGACAATGCGGCGTATAAGTTCCGGCAGCTCGATTTATACCGTTGACCGCGGATATGTGGACGGCGACGAAGGGTGGGTGCGCTGTATCGACTTTTCTCCCTTTATCGATCCCGATACGGGCGAGAAGTATCTCTATTGGTCGCAGACGCCCGGCGCGATTGCAGGGGTAAAGATGATCGATTGGCTTACGCCCGATTGGTCTACATATAAAACGCTCACCGCCTGCGGTTACTATACGATCGACGACTATGTGAAATATATGAACGGCGGAACGGTTGACGGGGTGTACTACGAAGAGATGGCTTCCTACTGCAACGAGGGCCCGTTCATGATCAAACACAACGGCAAGTATTACCTCACCTTTTCCATCGGCTCCTATCTGGAATCTTCCTACGGCGTCATGCAGGCGGTTTCCGACAGTCCGCTCGGCCCGTTCCGCAAACTCACCGACGAGGAAAACGGCATGATCCTGAGCAACGATCTGGGCGAAAACCACGCGGTGGGCGGCCCCGGGCATCATTCCTTCTTTACGGTGAGCGTAGACGGGCAGCAGAAACTGATGATCGCCTATCATGCGCATACGAACCTCTACACCTATGCAGACAGGGCGGTGCGTTTCGACGAAGTGAAGTGGGTCACGGTGGAAGGCGCAGACGGGCAGCCGCTCGACGTTATGCACGTCAACGGGCCGACCGTCACCACCCAGCCGTCCTTCGGCATCGGCGGGGAATACGGCGATATTTCGGGCGCGATGGAGAGTATTCAGCTCATCCGCGGCGAACTTGCCGAGGGCAGCTCGGCAGAGCGCATGATCGACGGCCTGTTCTCCTGCTTCACCGTTTGCAGCCAGGCGTTCGAGGAAAAGTACGCCGCCGCGGCAAGCATCGTGCAGACATCTACCTTCGAGATTGCGCTGGAAAGCCCGCGCGAGCTTCGCGGTATCATGTTCTACAACTCCAATTCCGAGGAAACGATGTTTGAAAGCATCAGAAACATCGCCTTCGTCTGCGAAGAGAACGGGCAGGAGAAGGTGTATCTGATCCCCGAACTCAACTACAGCAGCGAATGCAACAGCATTTATAACATCGTGACCGGGCAGTACTACACCATCTTCGGCGGCGGGTGCTATGCAGAATTTGCAAGCCTTGCAAACGTAAAGGCGATCCGCTTCACCGTGGAAGTGCCGGAAGGCAAAGAGAGCGTCGGCGTCGCGGAAGTGGCGCTCGTCGGTAAATTTGCGGATACGCAGGCGTAAGGAGGGGAGATCATGAAAAAAATCGTAAAACGCATCAGCGTCGTTCTCGGCGCTGCGGCGATGGCTGCCTGCTTCGCATTTGCAGGCTGCGCGGGAACAAGCGAAAACTTTGTAGACGGCCCCGAATACAGTTACCGCGTCACGGACAAAACGGACGAGTATATCCTGCATACAAGCGGTTCGAGCGTTGTTGTCGACCCCGGCATCAACATTGACGGCGTGTTCGACGAAAGTTTTTATTCGGGCAGAAACTGGCTGAAAGCAAATAAGATTTTAGAGCAGAGCGGGCAGACGGAGACGGGCACGCTGGAAATGACGACGTATTTCTCGGAGACGGGAATCGTCATCGCGGCGCACATCGTCGACAGCCGCGCCGCCGTGTACAGCTCTTCCGTCGCCACGGGCAACCAGACCTGTTTCAGCGGCTATTTTGCCTTCGGCGATACGACAACGACAGGCGACGACGTGTACGAGATCGAAAATACCGCCGCAAACGTGTTCAAGATCTCCGAGTTCGTTTCGGGCGGTCTGCAGGTCATGTATACGGCAGAGGACGTCACCCCCGTACACGCCGTTCGGCGGGTGGGCGACATCACCAAAGGCGAATGCTACGAGTACTATGTCGAATACTTTATGCCCTACGCCCTGTTCGGCAGGAACGAATGCACCTCCACGGTGTACTTTAATCCCACGATGATCTCCGCCACGCTCGACGAATACGGCAGTGCCATTGCGGATCTGCGCACATGGTATAACTTCGGCGGCGAACAAAGCTCTCTCAACGGCTGGGGCAAGCCGAATTCGGGGTATGTATTCGACCGCAACGGATTTATCTCCAACGACCTTACGATCGAGGAAGCGGAGGGCGGCACCGTCACCGAAGAGTGGGGGTACGACTGGACGATCACGGGCGACATCGTTAACCTGAACATCGCGCCCGACGATGGCTGGCGCCTTGCGCACCTCTATGTGAACGGAGAAGACGTAGCGGAGGATGTCGTCGGCAGCGTTTACTCGTTCACTTCGCAGGGAGACGTTACGGTTCGCCCCGAATTCGTGCGGAACGCCTGAAAGACGGATTAAACTAAAAAACAGCCGCTTTTGCGGCTTAAAAATCACAGGAGGGAAATTATGAAGGGAAAAAAGAAACTTGCCGTGCTGTTCATGGCGGCGTTCCTCGCGCTGTCGCTCGGCGTTTTTGCCGCGTGCGCCAACGAGGAACATTCGCTTTCCTACGTTGAAGAAGTGCAGGCAACGTGTACCGAGGCGGGGCATAGGGCGTATTACCTCTGCTCGCACTGCGGAAAGCTGTTTGCGGACGAGAACGCCGAAACGGAGCTTTCGGATGAGGACGTCACCATTGCGGCGCTGGGGCATGACATGACCCACCATGAGGCGGTCGAAGCGACCTGCACGGAGGCCGGCAATATCGAATATTGGTCGTGTTCCCGTTGCAATCTGAACTTTTCGGACGAGGCGGGCACGAAAGAAGTTGCGTCCGTCACTCTTCCTGCGGGGCATGACATCGAATGGGTAAATGCCGTCGAGCCGACTGTTTCGGCGGAAGGGATGCTGGCCCACTACGAATGCAGCAAGTGCAATACTTGTTATGAAGATGTTGACGGCAAGGAAGAGATCGACCGCGAAGACCTCGTGCTCGCACAGCTCGTCGAGCAGGCGGTCACGGTCACGGTCGAAGTGCACGACACGGCGGGGAACAAGGTCGAGTCGCCCGATTTTGCCGCCATCAGCGGGGAACTCAGCCTCCTCGGCGCATATTCCGCAAATCAGTATACGGGGCTTGCCGTAGCAAGCAACGGAACGCTGGAGCTTGATTCCATCATTGTCGGCGAATATACGGTGGAACTTTACGGATACAGGCGCAGCACGTTTACGGTCACGGTTCGGGCGATAAAGTGACGGTGGACGACACGACGGCTTCCATTACCATCGAGGGCAGCGTTGCAGATTATCAGAACACGGCGTGGTCAGGCTCCGCAGAACTTGTTCTCCCCGCAGACGTTGCCGGAAGCACGGGCGTTGTTCTTGAATTCAACGTCAAAAATATCACGAATTCGCAGGCGTCGGGGAATGACGAATGGGCGTCGCAGCGTATCGCCGTTCAGATGGCAAGGGGATACGAGGGCTTCCTGTTCTTCCTGCCGAGCAATGAGGCGAACATCTTCGATTTGACGGACGGCGGCATCCGCGACGAAGGGAAAACGCGGTTCGGCGCAGACGGCCATACATATGATTGGATCGATACGCTCATGCGCGGAGAAAGCGGCGTGAATATGCGCCTCGTCCGCACGGGCGCGAATGTGACGCTGTTCGTGCAGAACGCCGAAGCGGAGTGGGTGAAGATCGGAACGATCGCCTGCGCCGACGCCACTACAGATATTATTATCTACGGTTGCGGCGTGGAATGGAAATTCTCTTCCGTCAAGGCGGATAAACTTACATATGTTCCTGCAAAGGAAGCGACGGCGGAAGAGCCGGGCAACTATGCTTACTACACGGACGGCACGAATTATTGGTTTGAAGACGGCGAGCAGACGACGGAAGATGGCGTTAAGCTCTATATGCCCGTTGAAGTCACGCTTACGGTAAACGGCATCGCGCTGGACGGCGAAACGTCGGAAGCCGTTGCGGAAGGCACCGTGATCACCTTCACGAGCCGCGCAGCCACCTATACTTATACGGTCGGCGAAGAAGCGCCCGCCGAAATGGTCGCAGGCGACTACACCGTCACGGCAGACGGCTACCGCACGACGGAGATCAACGTTCCCGTAAGCGGCGGCACGGTCGAGATTACGCTTACGAAGGTCATTTCGATCGAAGGCGATGTTGCCGATTATGATGCCACCAGATGGTCGGATTCCGTGGCGCTGGATATTTCCGAGGAACTCAAAGCAAGCACGGCGGTCATCCTTGAATTCAACGTCAGAAACGTTACGAATTCGCAGGCGTCGGGGAATAGCGAATGGGCGTCGCAGCGCATCGCCATTCAGATGGCGGAGGGGAACGAGGGCTTCCTGTTCTTCCTGCCCAAGGGCGAGGCAAACATCTTTGATATGACGGACAGCAGCATTCGCGACGAAGGGAAAACGCGCTTTGGCGAAAGCGGCTCTGCCCTTTCTTGGATCGATACGCTCATGCGCGGAGCAAGCGGCGTGAACATGCGCCTCGTCCGCACGGGCGAAAACGTGACGCTGTTCGTGCAGAACGCAGAAGCGGAGTGGGTGAAGATCGGAACGGTCGCGTGCGGCAGTGCCGCGACGGAGATCGTCTTCTACGGCTGCGGTGTGGAATGGGAGTTCTCGTCCGTCACGGCAGAGGAGATCACCTATGTTCCCGACAAGGAACCCGTTTCCACGGACGAACCCGGCAATATCGAATATTACACGGACGGCACCAATTATTGGCTGCCCGACGGCACCGTGACGACGCCGGAAGAGACCGTTGTCAAATACGAAGTGGAAGTTACCCTCACGCTCGAAGGCGTTGCGCTGGACGGCTCGGCGGAAGATGTTGCAGACGGCACCGTACTCACATTCACGAGCAGCAGGACTGTTTATACATACACGGTCGGGCAGGATACTTCGCTTAAACTTTCGCCCGATACTTACACGGTCACGGCGGACGGTTACCGCACGATAGAAGTCGTTATTCCCGAGGAAGGCGGCGCAATCGAACTTACGCTTACGAAGGTCATTACGATCGGCAAGGGCGCTACTGTTCTTACGAACAACGCATGGAACGGTCAGGCAAAACTTCCCGTACCCGAAAACCTTTCGGAAAACTTTCTGATGGAATTCACGCTCAAAATGAGCGACTTCACGCAGGGCTTTAACGACCTTGGCGCATGGCAACGCTATGCCATCCGCCTGACGGAAGGCAACACGGGCTTCTACTTCTGGTCGTGGAACGACGGCGTGGCAAAGACGCATATCCGTCAATTCAGCAGCGAAAATCTTACCAATGCGGCAAAAGAAAATGCAGATGTCAACGGCGACGAAGCAGGTCTTGGATTTATAACCAATGCGCTTATAAGTGAAAACGGCTTGCAGCTGCGCATCCTGCGCGCGGGCAACACCTTTGTGTTGTATGCTCTGAACGGCGAGGAGTGGGTCAAACTCGGCTCCGTCACCTGCGCGGAAGGCGATAAAATCGACATGGAGGTCTATGCCGGCGTTGGTACCTACGAGTGGTCGAACGTCAACTTTACCAAAGTCACCCACGTTCCCGAAAAGGAACCCGTTTCCGCGGACGAACCCGGCAATATCGAATATTACACGGACGGCACGAACTATTGGCTGCCCGACGGCACGGTGACGACGCCGGAAGAGACCGTTGTCAAATACGAAGTGGAAGTGACCCTCACGCTCGAAGGCGTTGCGCTGGACGGCGAAACGCCGGAAGCGGTAGCGGAAGGCACCGTGATCACCTTCACGAGCGCCAGATCCGTTTACACCTATACGGTGGGGCAGGGGGAGGCGCTCAGGCTTTCGCCCGATACCTACACCGTGACGGCGAACGGCTATAAGACGGCGAGCCTTACCGTAACGGAAGGGACGACCGAATATACGCTCACCCTCTATCGCACGATCGCCTATGCTTCTTCCAACGACAAAGTGACGGTGGACGACAAGAACGGTACGATCAATATCAAGGGCGATGTTGCCGATTATACAAGCAAGCAATGGTCGGGTTCCGCGGAACTTGCTCTTTCCGATGAAGTGAAGCAGAGTACGAACGTCACCCTCGAATTTACCGTCAGAAACGTCACGAATTCGCAGGAGTTGTGGAATGACGAATGGGCGTCGCAGCGCATCGCCATTCAGATGGCGCAGGGGAGCGAGGGCTTCCTGTTCTTCCTGCCCACGGGCGAGGCAAACATCTTCGATATGACGGATGGCGGGATCGCTGACAGCGGCAAAACGCGGTTCGGCACAGACGGTCATACCTATGATTGGATCGATACGCTCATGCGCGAAACAAGCGGCGTGAACATGCGCATCGTCCGCGAAGGCGCAAACGTGACGCTGCTTGTGCAGAACGCCGAAGAGGCGTGGATCGAGATCGGAACGGTCACCTGTGCCTCTGCCGACGCCGCGACGGAGATCGTCTTCTACGGCTGCGGCGTGGAATGGGAATTCTCGTCCATCACCGTCACGTCGAACGTGCAGGAGTAAAACAACGGAAGCGGGGAGGAAACTCCCTCCCCGCGCCTTGGTAAAAGTGATATTCGGGGAAACGACAAAATGATATGAAAAAATCGGCTTTCCCCTATCGGAGCAGAAGGATAGGTCAGAGCGTTTGACCTGTCCTTTTTCGTTCATGGAGCCGACGAAATATTTTGGGAGCAGAAAAATGAACAAGCTATATTTAGGCGCAGCATACTATCCCGAACTATGGGAAGAAGAGGAAATCGAAAAGGACATTGCCCGTATCAAGGAAGCGGGCTTAAACTGCGTGCGCGTGGCAGAATTTGCCTGGGGCAGGATGGAGCCGAAAGAGGGCGATTTTCAGCTCGGCTGGCTGAAAACCGTTGTGGAAAAATTGTATAAAAACGGGATATATACCGTACTTTGCACGCCTTCGGCAACGCCGCCGCGCTGGTTGTTGAACAAGTACCCCGAAACGCGCATGGTGATGCACGATCTCATCCGCGCGGACGTCTCTTCCCGCTGCCACACCTGCAAGACCTCCGAAGTGATGCGGGAGAAGAACCGCATCATCGTCACAAAAATGGCGGAAACGTTTGCAAAAAATCCCGCCGTCGTCGGCTGGCAGATCGACAATGAAATATACCCTTACAACGAGGGTTGTTTCTGCGAAAACTGCAAGGCGGCGTTCCGCGTTTGGCTGAAAGACAAATTCGGCAGCATCGAAAATCTCAACAAGGCGTGGGGCATGGCGCGCTGGTCGCTGACCTATGACAGCTTTGATGACGTCGAGCCGCCGTACCCCAAGCAGTGGCGGCACCCGTCTCTTCGCAAGGCGTGGCGGGAGTTTCAGTACGCGCAGGTAAAAAGTTACGTCGAAGAGCAGGCGGATATTTTACACAAATTCGGGTGCGGCAATGTCGGCACCAACATGATGCAGCACAACAGCATGAGCTATTATAAAATCAACGAAAAGCTGGATATTGCGCAATATAACCACTACGAACCCGCTTCCGCGCTTGCCGACACGGCGTTCGGGTATGATTTCGTGCGCTGCGTCAAGGATAAGCCGTTCTGGGTGATGGAAACGCAGGTCGGTTGGAACGGCAGCGAGTATGCGGAAGGGGGTTACCGCCCCGCGGGCGAATGCTACGCGAACACCATGCTGCCCTTTGCGCGGGGTGCGCAGATGAATCTGTACTGGCTCTTGCGCACGCACCCGAACGGCCACGAACTGGCGCACGGAGCGCTGTATTCCCCCGCAGGACGGAAGTACAAAGTGACGGAGGAAGTGCAGCGCGCGGCAAAAGACATAAAAAAATGCAGTAATTTTTTGCAGAACTCTTGCATTCGTTCGGAAATTGCGTTACACTATTCAAGTAGCGCGTTGAACAGCTTCGAGAGCGCGCCGCTCGTCAAGGGGTTCAATTACCGTGCCGAGCTTATTGAAAAGTATTATTCTGCCTTCCGCCACTACAATGTTGACGTTATCGATACGCAGCACGGTTTGGACGGGTACAAAGTTCTTCTCTCGCCCTTCCTCGCAACGGCGGACGAAAACGGTTTCCGGGAGCGCGTAACGGAATGGGTGAAAAGCGGCGGAACGTGGATCGTCGGCCCCATGTCCGACATCATGGACGGGAACGTGCGCCGGTATACAAACTCCGTGTTCAGCTTTTTGGAAGAGTTCGCAGGCGTGTATGTAAAATACCAGCGGCCCATCGGGAACGACGTGTTCCGCGCCGGGTGGGAGAACGACGGCGAGTGCGGCATCTCTGTGTGGTATGACGCTTTCGAGTGCAAGGAGGGGACAAAGAGCCTCGCGCACTACACGGCAGGCGAGTTCGCGCCGTATTCTGTTATCACGGAGCGCAATGTCGGAAAGGGCAGGGTCATATTGGTCGGGAGCGTCCTCCCACATGACGATATTCTGCGCCTCGTCGCTCTTCCGCCGATCGCCGAGGCGAGCGAGAACGTGACGCTTACGCAAAGGACGGGAAAGGAAAGCGGCATGATCGCCGTCGAAACGGCGGGAAGGAGCGGAGCGCTCTGCGGAAATATAGAACTTGCGCCCTACGAGGTGCTCGTGTTGAGGGAATGATATGTTGAACGGAAAATTTATCGGCGTAGCGGAATGCGCGAATACCTTTGTTTTGGAACAGAAATTTACGGTGCGTTCTGCAAAAAAAGCGACCTTGCGCGCTACGGCTTTGGGCGTGTACTTTGCCGAGGTCAACGGCGTGCGGGTGGGAGACGGGTTTCTCGCGCCCGGCTGGACGTCGTACAACAAGACCCTGCAGGTGCAGGAGTACGACATCACGTCCCTCGTCAAAGATGGCGAAAATATCCTCTCGCTCACGGTGAACGAGGGTTGGTATTGCGGCGCTCTCACATGGGAGCGAAAGCGCGATACATACGGAAAACAGCCCGCCGTCTGCGCCGACCTCGTTGCGGACGGAAAACGTATTCTC
>CAJFFD010000044.1 GCA_904373255.1 uncultured Clostridia bacterium
CCGAACTTCGTTCGGTGCCCTCACGCGAGAGCCTATCCATAATAACATATTCAAATCTTTTTGTCAACTGTTTTTTCAAAGTTTTTTGAAAAATTTTTGTCAACTCTTTCGATTTGATTTGTTTTCGGATGTCACTCACGCGACAGCTTGTATATAATATCATACCCTATAAGAAAAGTCAAACGTTTTTTCAAAGTTTTTTTGGTTTTTTTTGACTTTTTTTGCAGTATTTCCGATACCTCTATATATCGTGTTGCGGATAGGTGAAAACCGCAAAATACGGAGCGGCACGCGGGCGATTCGGTTGCAAGGCGGCTTGCTTTATGGTATAATAAAGGAAATAAGCGCGCTGAAAGCGCGCAGGCGAGGATATTCCATGTTCAAAATATTGCGGATGATCTGTGCGGTCATCGCGGCGGCGTGCGCGGTTGCATGCGTGGTCGTGGCGGTAATTTGGGGGTCGATCCCCTTCTGGGGCTGTCTTGCGGGCGGCGTTTTCTTTTTTGCTCTCTGCCTGCTATTCAAATTTTTGCAGGAGGACAAGGAAGGCACTGCCGGTGAGAGCGCACTCTCCGCAGGCAGCGATGCGGAACAGCGCGGCGGAGAACCCGCAGAAAAAGACTCCGGGGAGAACGACACAGGCAAAACCGACCGCGAATCCGATACGGACGCGGACGGCGACAGGGGATGACGCCGGACAACAGATAAAAACGCCCGCAGAGCGGTTTGCTTCTGCGGGCGTTTTTTCTTTTCTGCCGTACGCTCGGAGCGACGTCTTTTTATTATATAATATGTCGCGCGCGTGCAAGTATAAAGAGCCGCCGTCTGCCGCCGTGCCGGCAGACCGGATTCGAGGTTAAAAACTTTCGTTTAAAAAGAGCGGAAACTCCCCGAGCAGGGAAACGGTTATGCCGAACTTCCCCGCACGTTCGATAAAAGCGGGCATCGCCGCGCCGCGGTACAGCGTTCCTCGCAGCTCCATGTCGACAAAATATTCGCCGAACAGCCTCCAGCGCCCCGCAGATTCCCCTCCGAGAGCAACCGAACCGTTTTCGCAGAGCTGAAACCCGCCGCGGGCATAGACGGGTTCGTCGTTGCGCGCAGTGAGGGGGATAAAATCGAAAAATTTCCCCGCAAGCTCCTCCCTGCCGACGGGGCGAAGCCGCTCGCCCGCGTAGCGGTTCAGGCTGAAAACGAGGTCGCCCTCCGCATTGCGGGCGAGAAGCCCCAGAAACAGATAGTGCGGCCAACCCTCGCCGAACGCCGTGCGGTTGTGGTAGACGAGCAGTTCCCGCCCGTCGGAGGCGCGGAAAATATCGTTATGCCCGGGCGCAAAGAAATCGAACCCGGGTTCGGCGGAAGAATGCCGCCAGGTACAGGAGCCGGACAGTTTTTTCCCTTCCCTGCCGAATCCCGCGCCCTCGAAATTCCCAAGCGCTTCCGACCGCCAGACGCGCATATTGTAATCGCGGAACAGGCTCCCGCGCGACGCCATGAGGTAATAAAAATTTTTGAACTGCGGCGCGGGGAGCGGCGCATCGAATCCGACGCGCGGATAAACGGGAACGTTTGCGCAATATGCCGCCACACTGCCCTCCGCATCGTCGGCATCGAGCAGACGCTCGCCGTAGTACTGCCGCGCGGCAATTTTGCCGGCGCGGTAATCCTCCCACGAAAAACCGTCTTTCCGTGCGCCCGTTTCGGGGTTCAGTTCGAGGAGGCGTATTCCGCCGAAAAAGGAACCGTACGTCATGAACATGCGGCCCCGCGCGTCGTACAGAATCTGCGGATCGATGGCGTTGGGCGTTTCGCCCCAATGCCCGCCGGACACGACGAGAGACTGCGAAACGCTGTACGGGCCGCAGATCTGCGAGGCGTGCGCCAAAAAAAGCACCGAATAATTGTTGCCGAACTCTGCGGTAAAACAGCCGTACAGCCAATAACCGCCGCCCGTTGCGGGGACGACGTCGGGCGCCCATAATGTGGTATTTTCGATCGGCTTTCCATAGACGGCGCGAAGCTGCGCGAGAACGGGCGAGAGAGCAGCGGGATCGGAAAACGCCTGCCCGACGTACTCCCAACGCACAAGGTCGGGCGAGCGACGGATCTGATAAAGATCCTGCCCGTTGTTGCCCGTGGAAAAGGCATAAAAGAAGCCGTCCGCTTCAATGAGGGACGGATCGTGCGCGTTTAAAATCCCCCACCCGGCAGGATCCCTTTCGCGGGAAAGGGGGGAGAGCTGCGGCTTTTGCCGGCTGAAAGCGGTTTTTTTGTTCATAGAAATGTACCCATAAAATGATAAACGTATTGAAAAACTGCGGATTTGCGCCGCAATACCGCCCCACAATCCGCATAAAAGAGGCGCCCCTTTGGGGCGCCTCTCCGAATGTCTGCGCGGATGCGCGATTATTCCTTGGAGCCCGTAAGCATGATCGAACCGATGATCGTTTTCTGGAAGATCGCGAACAGGATCAGGATGGGCAGCAGCGCAAGAACGGATGCCGCCATGACGGACGGCGCGTTCGTTACGTCGGTGCCGTAGGAGGTATCCAGCTGCCCGATGGCGAGCGTCAGCGGCTTCCACATATCTTCGGTGATAAACACCTGCGGAGCGAGGTAGTTGTTCCACGAACCCATAAAGCTCAAAATGAACTGCGCCATGATGGCAGGCTTTGCCAGGGGTATGACGAAGGAAGTAAACTGCCGCCAGTAACCGGCTCCGTCGATCCGCGCCGCTTCCAGAATCGCCGTGGGCATGCCGTACAGATACTGCCGGATGAAGAATGCCGTGAGGATGGCGCCGAAACATCCGGGGACGATCATCGCAAGACCGTTATCCGTCCAGCCGATGGAAGAATACACGCAGAACTGCGCGATCATTATGGACGGGAACGGGATCATGATCGCCGCGAGGCAGTAGAAGAACACAAAGTTCTTGCCCTTGAAATCCAGTTTGGCAAACGCGAACGCCGCGGAGGCGGAGGTAAACACGCCGACGGTGACCGGGATCAGCGAATACAGGAGCGTATTGATGACGGAACGCCAGAAGGCGTATGCCTGCCCGCCGATCGTGACCGTCTGCCATGCCGAGTTGAGCAGCGTGATCGCCTGCTGATAGTTGTAGAACAACCCGAAGTTGCTCGTAGCCGCGGGCCAGAAGATGGTGGTGATCATGTTTTGCAGGGCGTTCGAGGTTACGGTAACGCCGTCTGCCCCGATCGTCGGGCCGGCGAGCGACGCCGCAAACATCCACCAGAACGGATACAGCATCGTGATGCCGCCGATGGTCAGGAGCGTATAGCCGATGACGTCAAAAAATATCTTTTTGCGCTTTTTGCTCGACCTGCCGCCGAATACGCCGAATCCGAACCAGCCGCAGAAGGTGCGGAGCGCCGCACGCAGGTAGGCGGGAATATTTTTAAAGAAACGCCCGACGGCTTTGCCTGCCTTCCGCAGCGCATTGCCGAACTTGCCGCCCTTTTCCGCTTCCGCATTTTCCCCGGAGGGAACTTCGGTCAAAACGTTTTCTTCCACGGGTTCATCCATGGTTTCGAGAATCTTATCCGTCATGCCTTATCCCTCCTCGCGTCCAACGCAAACTGTATCAGCGTCAGCAGGAAAATGATGATCGCCAATATGATGCCGAGCGCGCTCGCGTGCGCCCATTCGCCGTTGTTGAATACGCCGAAGATATAGCCGACGAACGGAATATTGTCGCGCGTGCCGCTGGTTGCCATGTTCCCGGTGGCGGGATAGTTGCCGAAGATCAGGTTCGGCTCAATAAAGATCTGCATGCCGCCGATGACGGAAGTGACCAGAACGTAGAAGATGGTCGGGTACAGCTGCGGCATGGTGATGCGCCAGAAGATCGACCAGGCGTTCGCTCCGTCGATTTCCGCCGCCTCATGGTAGCTGGCGTTGACGCCGTTCAGCCCTGCAACGAACAGGACGACCGTGCCGCCCAAGCCCTTCCATACGGTGAGCAGAATGACGCACATCTTTTGCAGCGCGGGATGGGTTCCCGCTGCGAGCAGGTTTATGCCGAATACGGTTGCCATAAATCCGCCGTCGCCGAACAGGTTCGTCCACATGACCGCGATGGACACCGTGGACGCGACCGTAGGGATATAATAGATGACGCGGAAAGTGCCGGACAGCTTGATATCGCGCGTCATCAGCACGGCGATGCCCAAAGAAAGCACCATGCCGATGGGAATGCCGATCAGGTAGAAGCAGGTCGTTCCAAGCGTTCCCCAGAAGTCTTCCATTTCCCCGGCGACGCCGTACGCGCCTTCGGCAGTGAACATATACTGATACCAGTGCCAGAACCCGTCCGGATGGATGCTCCCCAACCCTTCCCAGAACGTCGTCATGATGAACGCATCGTAATCGGTAAAGGAAATCCAAAGGGACAGGATAAAGGCGATGTAGACGAACACCGTCGTCCCCAAAACCAGGGCGGAAACGAATATCCAACCCCAGATATTCTCCTGCAGCTTGGCGCGGTTGATTTTCCGTTTTTGCGGAACGGGCTGCGTCAGCTCGTCCGCATAGGCGGCTTCCTGCGCCAATGCAATATTTTTATTTTCCATATCGTTCTCCCTTATATTTGGTGTTTACGCCTGGTTTGCGATTGCATCTTCGCGTTCGACCGCGAGATCCAAAAGCCGCTGCGAACGAAGCACGATCCATTCGCAGAACATCGCCGGGGTGTAGAAGTTGCCCTGCCAGCCGCTGCCGTCTGCATTGCCGACGAGGATCGGCTGCACGGGCGAGGAAGGTACGCTGCCGTATTCCATACGCGCAAACCCGCCGGGCGAGCGCGTCGCTTCGTACGCGATGAGCGTGTAGCCCTTTGTTGCGCCGAATTCGTCGATCCACTGCGAATTGTAGGTGTACATGCACGAATCGAGCGCGCCGTTGACGCCGCTGACCATGCGCAGCTGCAAATTGCGGTCTTCATAGTTGAGCGCGATGAGGTTCAGGCACTTGAACGCAAATCCAAGGGAGATGACTTCGCCCATCGTCGAATTTTCGAAATAGGTGTTGAGGTACGGAACAAGCGACGGGAACACGTTCGTCACATATTCCTTGACCGTGCGGTACGACGTCGTCGTGTGGTCGGCATACATCTTTTGCGCGGCGGCGGTGGCGAAAGTCCACACGGCAGAGTCTGCGCGCAGCTGCGACGGCGTTTCCCCGCCGGCTATGTCGTAGGTCTGCCCGTCGCCGATGGTCTGCGTACCCGTCGCGTTTGCAGGAAGCCCGACCGATGCGGGAGTTACGCCCGCCGTCGTAAGCTCGTCGACGGTGACGGAGAGGCTGTTGCCCGCGTTGCCGTCCGGCGTGATCATGTGTTCAAATCCCTGCCCGCCGAGATCGCCGCGCTCCTGCTGGTAATACAGGTACGATTCGCCCTGATCGACGAAGGAGGTGAGCTGCGAACCGGAATAAGTCATCGCCCGCTGCATCTCGCGGTCGAGCGTGAGGTAGGCGCACAGGTCGGCGCACGCCGCCACCTGCCAGCCGTCCTCGCCGTAACGATCCAAAACGTCCGCATTCACGCCGTAGCCGACGGTATCCAGACGCGCCGCCCATACGTCCTGACGGGCGTTCATATTCTCGTGCCATGCGTCGGAATATGTGTCGCTTTCGCTGTTGTAATAAGAGGTATCGGTAACGGGATCGGTGCCGTATTCGACCTCGGTGTATTCCGCGCCCTTGACGCGCGCATACGGGGAAAGCCTTTCGGAAACGGGTTCGGGCATGATGCCGACCGCCAAGGTGCTCTGCACGGTGGAATTGAAGGTCGCCATGTTCCAGGTACCGCAGCCGTAGAAGATACAGCGCCCGCTGTTGAACGTTCCCCAGCCGCCGATGGTGTTGACGCTTTCGCCCGAGCCGCTGTAGTAGGAGTTTGCGTTCCAGTCGGAACCGAACGCGAGGAATGCCGCGTACGCCTCCTTGAATTTATCGCTGTTGATGCCGTAGTCGGCGTCTTTCGAGGGAGCCGTGACCGAACGGTAATCGTCGCTGATGATGTCGACGCCGTTGCCCAAAAGCCATGCCGTGAGGTACAGCGGGCCTTCGAACTGGTCGTTGCCGTAGACGAAATCGACGGCGGTCGCGCGGCGGTAGACCTCTTTGCCGTTTTCCATGACCGATTCGTTCAGCCAAGGCATATCGACGTGGTACTCATACGTTACGGGTCTGCCCGTCGCGGGCGTATAGGTCGCCTGCGCGAGATCGTAAAACTGCGCGTAGTAGCCGACCGCCCACGCCATGGCTCCGTATTCGGCATAAGTGTAGGCAACGTAGCCGATGCGGTCGTCGTAGGAGGTCAGGGGGTCGTCTTCCTTGCCCGTATAATAGGTGTCTCCCGGCCAGCCCATGATCGTCACGTCGTAGCCGTTGACGCTGTTCGACGCTTTGGCGATGGGATCGTGCGCCTCGAGCGCTTCACTGTAATTTTCGTACTTATAGTAGTTGAAAGGATAGTAGCGCGTTGTTTTTCCGATATTGATGATGTTTGTCTGCGCGCCCTGCGAGCCGTCTGCATTGATGCTGTACACAGCGCCGCGCGTATCTTCCGTGGTCGTGTATTTTTCGCGAAGCGTCTGCGTGAAGAAATTGCGGTTGTACGCCAGACCGAAGGAGGAAAAGTCTTTCGGGAGAGCGTAAACACCCGCCTTTTTGCCTGCCTCGTTGTAGAACCCCGCACCCTGGCTGCCGTTCTCCCGATAGGTTACGGGATTGCCGATGCTGTTGTCCTCTTTCACAAAGGCGTACGCGCCGACCGCATCTGCCCAGACGCCGTTCGGGTCGTACTTCGTCCAGTCGACATATTCGCCCAGGTCGAGTACGGCGTCGTTCAGCGCAAAGGACTTGACATACTTCGGCGAAACATAAAACACGTCGTCTGCCTTGCCGGAAGCGATTTCCCTCTGCACCTGCGAAAAATACAGGTTGGTATCGCTTTGGAAGGAAATACCGACGTTGATGCTGTCTTTGCCGATCTCGGCTTTATGCCCCTCGGCGTACTGTGCCGCCCACTCTTCGATGAGCTGGCGGTTGGTCTCCTGATCCGCCGCACCCGCGAAAATGAATACGGTAAAATCGTAATTCGTGATCGCGGAAACGTACGAAAAGACCAGCACTGCCACCAGAGCAGCCGCCGCGACAATGGCGCCGACTTTGCCCCAAATAGTCTTCATTGCGTTCCTCCTTTCTTTATTATATAATAATGTTACAGACCGCACGGTACGGAACCCCGCGTTTTCCAATGAAAACGCGGCAGAGGTGTCCTCTGCCGCCGCAGATTTCCGCCGTCTGTTTTTTACGAATCCGCCAGGATAGAATGCGGACGGAAATGCAAAAGAAAATAACGGCGCAACCCGCCCTCTTCCGACGATCCGGCCTTCGGTTGGCTGCGCTTTTGCCCCTCACCACATACTGCCTTATTTTGGCAATCCTCTTTTTCGCCCTTATCATAACACACAATTGCCACACTGTCAATACTTATTTTCAAAGTTTTTGTTAAAAAAGCCGACTTTTTTTAATATTTTTTGGTGAATTTGCCCAATTAACGTTAACTTATAACAACGTTCGCCTTTTTTCGCGCACCTGTTTTCCCGATTTTTGACGAATCTGACCTCTGTTTCCTCTATTTCGCCCGAAAAGAGCGAAACGTTCACCGATTTTTTCATTTTTTTCGCATTTTATAACATTACACAGTGTTAATATCCTGTTTTGAAATATGAACAAAACAAACATTCTGTGAATAACAGACATATCTGCATTATTTTTTCCCGTTCCGGGCAAAAAAATACCCGCGGCGATCGCCGCGGGAAATTTATTTTTCAGCCGACCGGCGCTTCCGCTGACGGAAACGCGCTCCGGGTTTACCGCTTTTCGGTTTTATCCACAAGTTCCACGATCTCGCTGATACGGTCGAGGTCGTCCGTGTTGTAATAGTCGATGTAGATGCGCCCCTTGCGGTCGTTGCCGATGAGGGAAACCTTCGTTTTGAAGGTATGGCGCATGCGCTCGATGAGATCCTTCAGCTCGATGGAAACCTGC
>CAJFFD010000045.1 GCA_904373255.1 uncultured Clostridia bacterium
TCGGGGTTATATACTTTATTAAACAGACTTTCAGCCATTTTCCTGCACCCTCCTGTAGTGAGAAATATACCGCTTCAAAAATTTGCCTTCATCGCTCGGCTTGGCGTCGAACATCGATTGCTGTTTTGCATTGTGCTTTTCGTCATCCTGGGCAAGCAATTCCGCAAACGTATAGTCGCACCGCTGTATTTGGCTACCCGTTATAAACGACCATTCGGAAAAGACGATAGGCCCTTTCGTGTCGTTGCCGTTTTCGTCCACGCACATAAGGGTGAGCGCGTTTCCGCACACGATATTGCGGGAAAGGATGAATCTGACCGCTTCACGCGTTTCGTCGCTGCAATCTTTTTTGCATACGGCGGTGTACTCTTTATTCCATATCCCGAACATCCGCTCGCGGCAGGCAATCACATTGTCAATCAAAATATCCACGCCGTAAATGCTGCTTGCCGCAAGTATGGCGTTTTTTTCGTAGTCTAAATGGCTTTTGCCGTACTTTTTTCGCACAACGGCGAGCTTTCGCGTCAGAATTTCGGCAAGAAAATTGCCGTCCCCGCAGGCAGGCTCTAAAAATCGGCTGTCTATGCGTTCTGTTTCGTCTTTCACGAGGCCGCACATTGCCTTTACTTCCCGTTCCGCCGTGAATACTTCCCCGTGGTCGCGCACGCGCTCTTTCGATTTGGTTTGTCCTCTTGCTTTACTATTGTTCATATTCATGTGCGTACTTTTTACTATCGTGATAATATTATAACACAATAGTAAAAGAACGTCAACACGAAAGTTTTAATATGTGGTACTCGAAAGGAATAAACTATAACTATAGTTTTAGTTTGCGAGGGCTATGGTTATGGAAAAGAGCGAAATTGCCAACAGGATCAAAGAATTGCGGGAAGCAAAAAAGATGACACAAAACGCTTTGGCAAACGCAGCCGGCGTGTCTCCGACATATATTTATCAGTTAGAGCGTGGCGAAAAGAGCCCGACGGTCGAATACCTCGATCACATTTGTTGGGGGCTTGGGCTGACGCTGAAAGAATTTTTCGACTATCCCAACGAGGAAGAAAATTACACATTCCGTCTCGCATCCCTCTCACCCTCCCAACGCCAACTTCTGGTCGCCTTTTTGAAGAGTTTGTAAAACGCCATCCCCCGAGCCGATTCCGGCTCGGGGGATGTTGCTTGTGGCATTCCTGATGCATCAAAAAGAAAAATCCTGGCAGTTAGAGGTGTATTACGCATATATATAGGATATAATATTAACGTAAAAACTTTACGGAGCCGTAATTATTTTACGGAAAGCATTGACAAGTCAAAGGAGTTATGGTATTATAAATGCAGAATAAATTGACAGGGAAGAAAATCTATATGCTGAAAAGATTTGAAGTGGAAAACTTTAAAGGTTTCAAGGATCGACTGGTTTTCGATTTACAAGCTCGCGAATATGAGTTCAATAAGAACCTTATATCCAATGGTATTGTGAATAAAGGTATCATCTATGGTAAAAACGGTATTGGCAAGAGCAATTTAGGTATTGCGTTGTTCGATATAGTTTTACATTTGACGGATAAAGAGAGACTTCCTGTTCAATATCTATCGAATTATATCAATTTAGATTCTGATAAGCCTTTTGCTGAATTTAAATATACTTTTATATTTGAAGATGATGAAGTCGTTTATGAATATAAAAAAAAGGAAGCCTATTATTTAATTGAAGAAAGCCTTACGATAAATAATAGTCAGGTTCTTTTTTATAACTATTTTGACAAAAAAGATAATTTTGTCGATAAAAGTCTTATCGGTAATTTACAGATTGAGCTATTAGACAATAAGTTGTCAATTATTAAATATATTTACCGAAATACACCAACGAATCAAGATTCCCCATTGTATAAGATGATGATTTTCGTCGAGAATATGCTTTGGTATAGGGGTTTGAGTGATGGTAATGCTTATTGCGGTTTTTCTAATGGCGGCACTCTTTTAGTAGAGGGCTTATATAGTAGCGGTAAAAAAGAAGAGTTTAAAAAATTTCTCGCTGATAATGATTTGCATTATGAATTAGAGTGGAGAACCAATAACGGTCTTCATGAGCTAATGGCAAAATTTCCAACTGGTAAAAAAGCTCCGTTTGTTTCAATTGCTTCAACCGGTACCATGTCTTTGTTCTTATACTTCTTTTGGAGCATTACGGCATTCAACAAGATATCTTTTTTGTTTATTGATGAATTTGATGCTTTTTTCCACTACGAATCAGCCGAAAATATTGTATTGCGATTGAACGCAAATAAGAATTTTCAAACCTTATTAACGTCCCATAACACATATTTAATGCAAAATAAGCTTACACGTCCAGATTGCTGTTATATCATGACTCAAAATAAAATTACTAGCTTGTTTAATTCAACAAAGAAAGAAATTAGAGAAGCTCACAATTTGGAAAAAATGTATATAAACGGGGCTTTTAATGAGTGATGGAGAGCAACATTCTAATTATTGTGGAGGGCGCAAGAACAGAACCTGCCTTTTTTAACAGACTACTGGGTGTATTTGATCAAAACTTTGAGATATATTGTTTTGGGACAAATATTTATACTTTGTATAAAAGAATGAAAGAGATTGAATTCAATGGCGATCTCAAGTCGGTTTTAATAGAACTACATCCGGAGCAAAGGGAGTTATTGTCAAAAAAGTTTGCATATACGTATTTGGTATTCGATTGTGATGTTCATCATCCTAAAAAGGAAGATATTCGTTGTATTGAGGAAATCATAGCAGATAATTTTTCTAAACTGAGGGAGATGGCGGAATATTTCGTAGACGAAACGGATCCTTCAGTGGGGAAGCTTTATATTAATTACCCAATGATGGAATCATATCGCGATTGTGATGATTTCTTTGATGAAAATTATAAATCCACTATGGTCTCACTCCCTGCTATTTTGTCCTATAAAAAAGATGTAGGGAAAAGAAAACTAAGTCGTGTGCGCGTTGACAGTTATACGGAAAAACAATTTTCATTGCTAGTACTGCAAAATATTTATAAACTGAACGTAATTCTAACAGACACATGGAGCAAACTTAGCTATGAGGAATACCTAATACAATCCAGCGCAAAACGAATACTGTTAGCGGAACAAGATATTGCCAAAAGGTCAAAAATGCTTTCTGTAATCAATACATCTATATTCATACTTTCGGATTATTTTGGCAACAGAGATGGATTTTATGACAAATTAAAGATTACGTAGGATAGCTTTATGAAAGCCGTAATTTACGCCCGATTTAGTTCGGAAAAACAGAAGAGTACGCCAACTTCAACGGGATAGAGGTCATAGGAAACTACATAGACAGGGCGCAGTCTGCAAAGACAGACCATCGCCCCGAATTCCAGCGCATGATCAAGGACAGCTACAAACGCCCCTTCGACTGCATTCTTGTTTGGAAGCTCGACCGCTTTGCCCGCAACCGCTACGATTCCGCCTACTACAAGAACATTCTCAAAAAGAACGGTGTGCGCGTTATTTCCGCGAAGGAAAGCATCTCGCAGGGCGCGGACGGTATCCTGCTGGAGGCTATCCTCGAAGGCTATGCAGAGTTCTATTCGGCGGAGCTTTCGGAAAAGGTCAAGCGCGGCATGACAGAGAACGCTCTCAAAGCCAAGAGCAACGGCGTGCACCCGCCCTTCGGCTACTATGTGGATGACACCGACCACTATCAGATCGACGAGACCCTCGCACCCGTCGTCCGTGAAATTTACACGCGCTATCTCGACGGGATGCGCGTCAATGACATCGTCAAACTACTCAACGAGCGCGGCATCCGACACAAGGGCTTTGAGATGAAGTACAACGCCGTCTTCCGCATCCTCACCAACCGCAAGTATATCGGCGAGTACAAGTTCGGCGATATTGTGTTGCCGAACGCCATGCCTGCCATTATCGATGAGGAAACTTTCAACGCTGTGCAGGAGCGCATGGCACGCAACAAAAAAGCCCCTGCCATGCACAGGAGCGAGGATGACTACTTGCTCACGACGCGCCTCTTTTGCGGGAAGTGCGGGGCAATGATGACGGGCGTCATCGGCACCAGCCACACTACGCGGCAATACCGCTACTACAAGTGCAATCACGCAAAGCAAAATAAGTGCGACAAAAAGTCCGTCCGAAAGGAATGGTTGGAGGAACTCGTGCTGGATGAGATCAAGGAGCTGCTTGCAAGCGATGAGGTCATCGAGGAACTTGCTGACCGCGTCTATGAATTGCAGCTGCAGGAGGACAGTGCGGAGACGATGATCCAGGCGCAGCTCACAGGCGTGGAGACCAAGCTGAATAACTTGGTGGAGGCGATCACGCAGGGCATCTATTCCTCCGCGACGAAGAAAGCGCTGGACGAGCTGGAAGAGCGCAAGCGAAACCTCGAAATTGAGCTGTTCGAGGCGCAGACGCGCAATCCCGTCCTGACGAAGGAGCAAATACTTTTTGCGCTCCACAACTTCCGCAAGATCGACATCTCCACGCAGGAAGGCAAGCAGCGGCTCATCGACGGCTTTGTGAACAGCATTTACCTGTATGACGACCATTTCGTCATTACATACAACTACAAGGGCCGCAGCAAGACGGTAAGTTTTGATGAGGTAAACAGTTCGCCTTTTCCCTCAAAGGGGTCACCAGATGCAAACAAATCCGAACACTTCTGTTCGGGTTTGTTTTTTTGATTCGGCAGAAGGACTGCGGAAAGTTCCGCAGCCCTTCTGCCTATGCCGGGCACGCGCCACGGTGCCAAAGTTCGTTTTTACAGCGCCATATAATTGAAAAACTCGTTTGTTTGAGGTATAATATTACCTGCCTGAAAGAGCGATCGATACTAGTTGATCGGAGAAAGCTATGCTTGAAAAGATGAACGAATTTTTCAGCAAACGATTGGACGGATACGAAGAACATCAATTAAACGCGATAGACGGTGCGCGCGAATTTTATCCGTTTACCGCAAGTCTTTTGCCCGTGCAGAACGGGGCAGCCGTTCTTGACTTGGGTTGCGGAACGGGTTTGGAGCTCGAATACTATTTTAAATTCAACCCCGCCGCAAAGATTACCGGCATAGACCTTTCGGAAGATATGCTGGCAGCCTTAAAGCAAAAGTTTTCCAGGAAGGCAATTACCGCAATTCACGGTTCGTATTTCGACATTCCGTTTGAAAAGAATCGCTACGATGCAGCCGTATCCGTTGAGTCCTTGCATCATTTCACGAAAGAAGAGAAAACGTCTCTGTATAAGAAAGTATTGCAGGCGTTAGCCGCAGACGGATTCTTTATCTTAACCGATTATTTTGCACGGACGGAAGAGGAAGAAAACTTTTTCAGGCAGGAGTTGCTGCGCCTGAAAGCAGCGCAAGGAATAATTGATAATGCGCTTTATCATTACGATACGCCGTTGACAGCCGAGCACGAAATGCAGGTTTTGCGGGAGGCGGGATTTTCATGCGCCGAAATATCGGCGCAATGGGGCGCGACCTGCACAATTAAAGCCGTGAAGTAATTCCGATCAATGCCCGGATCGGTTCGCAAAAAAAGAGACAGCCTGCCGGCTGTCTCTTTTTTACCTCGTTACAGAATTTGTGCGCGCCCGCTGCACCATCGGATATATCCCTGCTGCCCCGGGCGGACGGGTCAGCGCACGCCGCAAGCCTCTTTCAGCAGATTCAGCATTTCCCGCTCATGGTCGGCACAGGTTTCTTCTTTCCATAACCGATCGTCCTTTGTAAGGGAACTCATCAGCCTTAACTTTAAGCTGCCCTTTTCAATCATTTGCCGGTAGCTGTTATTTTTGGATACGGGACTTAAATTCGAAAACTTTGCATTCACATCTCGCTGTAAGATACACAGGTTTCCGAACCGGTCAAAATCGTCCCACGGCTCAAACGACTGCCTTGAAGGATGCTGCGGATACCAATGCTCCACCGAATTCCGGAATTCGAAAGTAAATTTCTCAAATCCCAGCTTTTTATACTCCTCCTTCTTCCTTTCTTTCCAGAGCAGATAGTCGAGGTAATTCAGAACGATATGCGGCGTGTTGACGCCCTGGCGGTAATTTCCCTCCAGTAAAAATTCGCGAACCCGCTCTTTGGCGATGCTCTCGATCCGATCTTCATATTGAGAGAGTTGTTCCAGTTTATCGTCCGCAATCAGCCATTTGAGCAAATCGGGGATCCAGCTGCTTCTGGGCGAAGTATAGGAAACCCGCAGGCATGCCTGCAGCATACAGATCTGCGAGCAGTCAACGCCTTTGCCGAAATCGGTATCCCAATAAGAATATTTTTCTCCGCGGCTTTTGCACAGGGTCTTCAGGCTCCAGTCGGAATCCTCGTTTTTGTATTCCCTTTTAATGATGTATTTGTCAAAAAGGAATCTGCACTTCAGCAGACATTCAATAAACGCCAGCGAAAACTCTTTGCCGTTCCCGCCCCTTTTCTCTTTCCACTCCCTCACGGCGGAGTCAAAGATCTGCTGAAGTTTATGGTCGTCATACGAAACGGAGCCGGAATATTCTTTGAATTCCGTCGAAACGAATACGTCCAGAACGTACAGCAGGAAATACGGAAAGTTTGTAATGCTCTCAAACCGCGGTCTGCCATAGCCCTCCTCATCTCCGCCCTCAGCCGGCTTATCGTCATCGATCTTTCCCTCAATTATGCCGAGGATAGACAGATCCTGCCGCCCCCGATCGCTTTCGGCGGAGGCGCTTTTCTCCTCGCCCGCCCCGCCAACAGGCGCGAAGATATTCGCGGGCAAATCATTCCATCTTGTGCCGAACATTGGCCCGCGCTGTTTTTTATCAAAATGCATCTGCACATAGCCGTTCATATCGCGGCAGGCATCCCAGACGCAGGCAAAATTTTTCCGCTGTCTTTCATCCTCACCCTGCGATTCTTTAGCGTCATCCTGCAGCAATTTCATCAGGTTAGCTTTGACGATGTCGTGCTGTTCGAGCTGCTCGCCGCTGCTGTTCATGGTTTCGAAGTAGCGGTTCAGGTCAGTATGCTCCGGAACCTCGATGCGAAAGAGAACGACCCGCGCCAATTTTTCTTTGAGCTTTTGCACATCCTTCTTTCCTGCCAGCTTCTGGCCTATGATACTTCTCCCCTTGAGCAGCGTTTGCTCGATTTTATCCTCCTCGGCAAGCTCGCTCATGCAGTCTGAACCGGGAGAAGTCTCGTTCAGGCGGTTCAACGTATAGTTTGACTTTTCTCTGCACTCATAGCACAGGCTGTTTTTTTGCCAGCGGTAACCGAGATAGTTCAGCAGAAGATACAGCGCGGTCAGGCGCTGCTGCCCGTCTATAACCTCATATCCCTCCTTTCTGCTCTGTACGACCAGCGAACCGATATAATAATTTTCGGCGGCGAAGCCGTAAACGTCGTCAATGAGCTGGGATATTTCTTTATCCGACCACGCAAAGGCGCGCTGATACAGAGGTATGATATAGTTGTTTCCCGAAAAAATGGTTTTCCCGTCGCCGTCTATAATATGCAGCGATTCGACCGTCTGCCGCGAATTTTCAGAGTCCATCGTCATACCCCCATAAGTTTTTTAAGCGAATCGTACAGCGTGTTCCAGCCCTCTGCACCCGCGCAATCGTTCGCTCTCTTTACCGCAATTCGGAGATCGGAAATATCGCGGCTGCTCCGCGCGGTCGCTATCCTGAAAAACATCGGGATACTGTTCGTCCGATATGTGTCGTCCGTGTCCCCGACCGCATAGTTGTTGACCGTATCGAACCCCAGTTTTTTCATATCGACGCGTATCATCATTGCCCACGCAAACAGCTTCTTCACAGCCATTTCATCGAGCGAATGAAACCGGTCGAAGTAAAAGAGCGCCGCGCAGTAAAACAGATTCAGCGCATACCGGAACCCGGTTGAACTATACTGTCCGGCAATATCCCCTTGGAAGACCTTCCAGCCGTCGATAATTTTATCGATCTCCCTTTTCAGGTCTGCAAGCAGAACGATGTAATGCTCGACCATCCTGAAAAAATCGCCGCCGGCGATAAAAGGTTCATTGATCTGAAAGCAAGGCATTGCCTTTTTTGTCCTCTCGGCATAGGTATACGTCCAATCCGCATTTACGCCTTCAAACGCGTCCGTGTTCTTGCGGGTAAACGGCTTTGTCTTTTCCTTGCGCGACCAGTTCAATATGGGATACAGGTACAGCGAAAACAAATCTCTGATCTGATACGGCGGAATATCCTCCCAACGCCTGACCAGATTGAACTTTTCGAAAGAATATTCATTCATCTTCCGCAGATGATAGGCTTTGAGCAGATCGTGCGGGTCAAGCTCTCTGCCGCGCGTGTTCTGCGAATCGAAGAGTTGGAACGCCTCGGAGATATCGTCTACTTCTATAAGGACGGCTTCCAGAATCTCTCCGAACGCGTTGCGGAAATCCGCAATTTTACCCTCGTTTACCGATTTCCATTCCCGAATAAAGCGGTAATTATCGGCAATGTTGATGCGGGAATCTTTGTCGAAGCGGTAATGGTCGGCGTCCTGATCGCCGCAGGCAGAAAAGCGAACCAAGGGATAGCATTCCTTCGCATACGGAAAATTCAGAGCCAGCATCAGGAGCGAAAGCGTGATGAGCCGCTGCTGCCCGTCGACGATATCCATTTTCCGCCCGTCCGCATCCTTTTTGTGTACGATGACCGTGCCGATGCGATACCGGAATTCTTTGTAGCCGGGTCGCTTGCTGTCCGCTATCGCGTTGTCTATGTCATTCAGCAAAGCGGCGACATTTTTGCGCGTCCATCTGTACGGGCGCTGATACGGAGGAATTTGCAGCTCCTCCCTGAGAAGTTCGTCGACGCTTATAATTCGGGGAACGATTTTTTTCATGACTTCCTGCCTTTGAGTGAATCCCTCGTCTGCGCATCTGCGCTTCGCCTGATGGCATTGCCGTTCCCGGCAACAACTCTGCCGGAAACAACTGACGTTATTATATCAATTTCGCCAGAATATGTCAATATTAACAGAACGTATTCCATTCCATAATATTGCGGCAAAGCGCCTTTCTGCAAACATCGCCCCGCGGGTAAAAATTTATTCCGCGCCCGTTCAATTCCTTGACAAAGGGCGCGGCGTTTGCTATACTCTTGCACAGTTGAATAAAAATTACTGCCACCGGGTAGTCGGATACGGACATTCGTATGCGCATCGTTAGGTCTTAGAAGATGCGCGAGCGGGTGTCTATTTTTTTGTTGCGCCGCGGAACGAAACAGCCGCGGCAAACGGGAGGTAACATGGAAAAAATCAAAAAAATGCTGCGCTATTTCAGTGCGGGCGAGCTGATTTTGTGGTGCTCGTCGGTCGCGCTGATCGTCGTGTCCTTTTGCATCTTCGACCGCACGAACTGGCTGACGCTCGCAGCGTCCCTCGTCGGCGCGACGTCGCTGATTTTCTGCGCCAAGGGAAACCCCGCAGGGCAGGCGCTGATGATCGTTTTCAGCATCCTGTACGCGATCATCTCCTTTACGTTCGCGTACTACGGCGAGATGATCACCTACCTCGGCATGACCATGCCCATGGCGATCGTCGCGCTCGTATCGTGGCTGAAAAACCCCTACAACGGCAACAAGTCGGAGGTGAAAGTCAACCGCCTGAAAGTGAAGGAACACATCTTCATGTGGCTGCTCGCGGCGGCGGTGACGGCGGCGTTCTACTTTATATTGGACGCTTTCGACACCGCGAACATCATCCCCAGCACCATTTCGGTGACGACCAGCTTTGTGGCGGTGTACCTGACCTTCCGCCGCAGTCCGCTGTACGCGCTCGGGTACGCGGCGAACGACGTGGTGCTCATCGTGCTGTGGGTGCTCGCCACGCTGGAAAACGTTGCCTACCTCTCCGTCGTCATCTGCTTTATAATGTTTTTGATCAACGATTTATACGGCTTTATCAACTGGAACCGTATGCAGAAGCGGCAGAACCTGCAGCCCGAACAATAAGAATACAGATAGGCGGCGGACGCAATCGCGTCCGCCGCCCTTTTTTTTATTGTTGCTTTGCGCCCGTGTCGTCCTCCAACCCCAAAAGGTAGTCGGCACTTACTTTGAACGTTTTACAAATCTTTACTAATGTTTTGAAATCCGGCTCCCTATAACCCTGCTCATATCCCGCATAACCTGTCGGTGATACTCCCAGCTTTTCGGCAAGCGCCTTTTGCGTTAAACCGCTTTGTATTCTCAACTCTTTCAATCTTTCTCCAAAATTCATGTTTTGATTATATCATGAACTACGCATTTTGCGTTGACATTACGCGAAACGCGTAGTATAATATAACCAAAACTAATGCGTCATAGCAACAGTCGCGTCCATAGAGGAAACATTTCAAATTAAACCCGCCTTTCCCGCGCCTTTTTATTATTGTTGCTTTGTCCCCGTGTCGTCCTCCAACCCCAAAAGGTAGTCGGTGGAAACACGCAAAAATTTTGCGATTTCTACGATTGCTTCCATCGGCGGCTCATTGTTGTCGTTTACCCATTCGGAAACGGTGGACTTGCGCACATTCAAAAAATCGGCAAGCTCTGTCTGTGTTCTGCCCTGCTCTTTCAATTCCTTTTTAACTCTCTTTCCAAAAATCTCCATTTCCTGCACCTTTTGGCATTATAGTTCATATTATATAAACTTCTTGAGAAAAATACTTGACAGTTCATAAAATATGAACTATATTATTGGAGAGAGGTTCATAAAGCATGAACCTCTCTCTATAATATAACATGAAAATAAAAACAGCGAGTGTAAATACACCCGCCGTTGATTGCATTATTGATTTATTATTGTTTTGCACCCGTGTCGTCCTCCAACCCCAAAAGATAGTCGGCACTTACGCTCAACGCCTTGCATAAAAGCCGTATAAATTCAATCGGCGGCTGACTCCTACCCTTTTCCCACGAAAAAACACTGTCGTCGGTCGTTCCGATCAATTCCGCCAACTGCTTTTGCGTATATCCCTTTTCCGTTCTCAGTTCCTTCAAACGAATCGCAAATATATCCATGCCGACATTATACCGTAAATATTACGGAAAAGTCTTGACAACCGTAAAAATTACGGTTAAAATAAATATATACTTTTTCCTGCAAAAACTGTGCATATTTCCACCGCTACTATACCTTGATATACACCCACTACCGCCCTACCGAAAACGGGTTCTGCGGCAACAGCTATGTGCGGGAAGCGACCTTTCAAAAAAATTATCCCACCGCGTGCAAGCGGTGGGAACAGAGTACCAAACGGGAACGGGTTCTGGGGCGAATACGGGGCGTTCTGCTCGAAACGGCAAAGAACATGCGGCACATTGCCGATATTCTCGAAAACGACCAACAGCTTTACGGCCGCACGAGCCTTTTGCCCGACCAGGAATCGACGGAAATTCTGACGACGCAGGTGAGCGAAAGCGCCTTGGGCGAAAAGGATTCGACGGAAAAATCCTCCGCCGAATAGTGCTTCATCAGCACTTGCAGGGCGTGCAGGCGGGCGGTTTCGTCCTCGAGAATTTCTGCCCTGCCCGTGCCGCAGACGCTGCGCAGCATATTCGCCGCCGAAAACCCGACGCGCGGATTTTTGCGCAATAAATCGAGCTTTTTGCCCTCCCTGGCGCAGTGGAAGTACAAAACGAGGGTATTCCCCGCAAGTTCCGCGCCGAAATTGAGGGGCACGCAGTAGGGAGCGCCCTCCCCTTCGACGGCGAGCGTCATGTACCCGCAGCGCAACAGCGCCGCGAATTTTTCGTGTACGTCTGCAATTTCGCGTTCAGATTTCCGCATTTTGTCCTCTGTGCATATCTCAAATTTTGTTGTGAAAAGGAAAGGTATAAAAAGACGAATTTGTTTGAGAGATTTCTCGACCGCGCGCGGCAACGCCTTTCACTCCGTGCGGCTTTCGCCGCGCTCCGCTCGAAATGACAGGGGACGAGAACGCTGCTATTGTCATTTCGAATATGCGCGAGGCTTCCTCGCGCAATAGCGGAGGCGCTCGGTTGCACCAAAGCCGAAAACGAGCGAAATACCCGCACTGTCATTTCGACCAAGCGAAGCGCGTGGAGAAATCTCTGTGATAAATAACCGACTATAGTAATGACTCGATTTTCCGTGAGTTTATGGTTTTATATTTGTTATAATAATCTCTCGCGCAAGTAAAACCGCGCTTTTGCGCCAGCGCACCCTATTTGCCGATACCTCGGCTCACGGAAGGGGTGAAACGCCGCGCATATAAATGGCGTGCCCTGAAAAAGCGCGGCGTTGAGGAAAACTCCGACGGTCAGCGGCAAATGCCGCGTGCCGTGGGGTTGTTCTCAATCTCACGACAAATAATTTTGTCAGCTCAAAATTATTTGTGTGAACTCCTTTTTTTATAATCCTCGATCGCCGCCTTGATTGCCTGCTCGGCGAGTACCGAACAGTGGATCTTCTGCGGCGGAAGCCCGCCCAGCACCTCGATGACCTTTTTGTTGGTGACTTCCAGCGCCTCGTCGACCGTCATTCCCTTGATCATCTCCGTGGCGGTCGAGGAGGTGGCGATCGCCGCCGCGCAGCCGAAGGTTTTGAACTTCGCGTCGGCAATGACGCCGTTCTCCACCTTGATGAACACCTGCATGATATCGCCGCAGGCCTCGCTGCCGATCATGCCCATGCCGTCGTAATTTTCGATTTCGCCCACGTTTTTGGGGTTTTGGAATGCCTCCATGACCTTTTCGGTGTATTGCATCTATTGTATCTCCTTGTCGTAAACTTCGTTTTTCAGCTCCTTGGGAAACAGCGGAGACAGGTTGCGCAGCCGCACGACGATCTCCTTGAGCTTTTCCACCGCGATATCGATCTGCTCGGCGGTATTCTCCTTGCCGAACGAAAAGCGGATGGAACCATGCGCCAGTCCCTCGGGCAGACCCGTGGCGAGCAGAACGTGCGAGGGTTCGAGCGAGCCGGACGAACACGCCGAGCCGCTGGAAACGGCGATACCGGCGAGGTCAAGGCTGAACAGGAGCGATTCCCCCTCGATATAGCGGAAGGAGAAATTCGCGTTGTTCGGCAGGCGATCCTTCGGGTGGCCGTTGAGCTTGACATAGGGTATTTCGCGCAGAACGCGCGCAATGAAACGGTCGCGGATTGCCGAAACGTGCGCGTTATTTTGCGCCATTTCCTCGTTTGCGAGGCGGAACGCCTCCGCCAGGCCCACGATGCCCGGCACGTTGGTCGTGCCGCCGCGCATGGAGCGCTCCTGGTGCCCGCCCGTGATGATTTTGCCCACGCGCACGCCCGAACGGATGTACAGCACGCCCACCCCTTTCGGGCCGTAGAACTTGTGCCCCGAAAAGGAGAGCATATCCACGGCGGGCTCCTTTACGTTCAGTTTCAGCGCGCCCGCCGCCTGCACCGCGTCGGTAAAAAACACGATGCCGCGCTCGCGGGCGAGGGCGGAAATTTCCGCGATCGGCTGAATAGTGCCGATCTCGTTGTTTGCCGTCATCACGCCGATAAACGTCGTATCGGGGCGGATGGAATCTTTCAGCTTTTGCAAATCGACCTTGCCGAATTCGTCCACCGCGGCGAAGGTGACCTCGAAACCCTCCTTTTGCAGTTCCCTGGCGGTGGAGATCATGGCGGGGTGTTCGACGGCGCTGACGATGAGGTGTTTGCCCCTTTCGGCATTCGCGTGCGCCGCGCCGCGCAGAGCCCAGTTGTCCGATTCGGTGCCGCCCGAGGTGAAATAGATCTCGCTCGGCTTTGCGCCGATGAGGGAAGCGACGGTATCGCGCGCCTCGTCTACGGCAGCGGCGGCGCGGCGGCCGCAGGCGTGCTGGGAATTGGGGTTGCCGAAATTTTCCGTAAAATACGGCAGCATTTTCTGTAAAACGCGGGGATCGACGGGCGTCGTCGCCGCATGGTCGAAATAAAACATATGTAAACCTCATTTTAGGAAAACAAAAGTTCGGTTTTCCTTGCGCGAGTAATTTAGTTCTCGCATTTCTCGGCGAGCTGTCGCCTGCGAAATGCCGAGATTGGAGGGGCAACCCGAACGGTTTTCCCCTCGCGGCGGCATATTTAGGAGCACACATATTGCTATAATGCCGCCGCTTCACTCCTTCCGTAAGCCGAGGTGTCGGCAAATTGTGTTGCGCGGCGGAAAAATGTGATTTTCCTTGCGCGAGTAATAATTAAAATAATTCAATGCGCGTTCCAAAATCGCAATTTTGGATTAGCGCACCCAAGTTGCCGCATACCTACGGCTTTCGGGAAGAGGGTGAATTTGCGCCCATAAATAATATGCGTGCCCTGAAAAAGGGCGCAAAGAGGGAGAAACCGCCGCAAAAAATGCGAATGCGTTTGAACGGCGGTGTCGCCCTCCAATCACGGAAAACCGCAGGCGACAGCTCGCCGAGGTTTTCGTGAGCCACTTTACGCGCAATCGCACTTCTCCCCGCAGCCGCACCCGGACGCGTGCTCTTTCTCCGCCGAATTGCACTTGCACACGCCCACTTCGCCATGGTCGTCGAGCATGGATTGCAGGGTCATCGAATCAAGCACGGCGTTGATGCCCGCGTACAGCTTGCGCCATACCGCGCCCGTGGCGCACTTCTGGCAGGTGGCTGTTATGCAGTCTGCAATTTCCATGTTGTCCTCCAGGGCGCGGGCGACGTCGCCGATGGTGATCTGCGAAGGTTCGCGCGTGAGTTTATACCCGCCCGTGACCCCGCGCTCCGCCGTGACGATCCCCTGCCCCGACAGCATGCGCATGATCTTTTCGATGTATTTGCCGGATACGGCGATCTCCTTTTCCAGAGCGGAAGCGCTCACGCAACGCTGCGGATAGTTCTGCGCGAGGATAAAACACGCCTTCAACCCGTATTGTGACTTTGAAGATAAACGCATACGATTGCCTCCTTCTGCCGCACAGCGGCGGTTTTTAATTGCAACTATTTTAGTAGTATTTATTATAGCGGAACGGTGCGCCGCCGTCAAATATTTTGCGGCAGTTTTCCGAAAATATTTTGCAAAAAATTCCGCCCGCGCAAAATTTTGCGGGGGCGGGCAGACGTGCTTTATTGCTCCTTATTCGGCGGCGGATTTTTCGTCCAATCGGAAAAGACGCAGCCGCAGTAATTCTGGCGGTACAGGTTATGCTCCTTGGCAAGCTCGACCGAACGGAGGTAGCCGTTCTGCTTTTTGAAGTCGTTTGGCAGCCATTTTACGCCGTACTTTGCGGAAAGGCTTTGCCCGAGTTCGTTGAGCCAGACGGAATTTTTGTGCGGGCTGACGGAGAGGGTGGAGCAGAACCAACCAAATCCGCGCTCCTTTGCGGTGCGGGCGGTATACTCCAGCCGCAACTTATAACATTCGTAGCAGCGCGCGCCGCCCTCGCGCTCCCCTTCCAGCCCCTTTGCCGCGGCAAAAAATTCGGCGGGGGTATAGTCGCAGTCCAAAAAATCTGCCCAATACGTTTCCTTCAAAAAGCGGATCTGCTCCCCTTTGCGCTTTTCGTACTCGGCGGGGTCGGTGATGTTAGGGTTATAATAGAGCACCGTGACGGCGAATGTTTCCTTCAGCGTTTCCAGACAGCGCGAAGAGCAAGGCCCGCAGCAGCTGTGCAGAAGGAGCGGCGTGCCTTTGGGCAGATTTTGCATAAGCGCGAGCATTTCGCGGTTGCGATCGGGCGTGTTCATGCTTTCATTATAAAACAAATGCGGAAAATGCGCAAGCGAAGGCGGGCGCGGCGGCGCAAATTTTGCCCTTTTTCGGGCGTTCGACAGGATTCGACAAACACAGACAAACGTAGACAAAACTAGACACGCCCTTTCCCGAATAAATGCTTTACGGCGCGAAAAAAAGCGTTTATACTATATATATCGTCGAAGGAGGGCGAAAACACATGAAACACGAAGCAACCCTTGAAGCGGAAAACAACTACACAGTGGCTGAGGACGAACTGGCACGGGAGCTTTTGCCCCTTGTAAAAGATTATTTTACAGCCGAAGCGGAGGAAACGGGGCGCGGAACGCTGCTCGCGACCTTCACGAACGGGGAAAAATTTGAAATCAGGGTCACGAAACTGCAATAACTCCCCGAAACATCCGCCCCACCGCATTTGCGGCGGGGCGGCTTTCTTTCCGCAGGCGAAAAACAAAGCGCGCCGCACCCGGAAAGAAAACCGCGCAAAATTTTGCTATATTTGCGCAAAGGCGTATCGTGAAAATTTAAAAATTTTTTGTTATAATAAGGGTACCGAAAATTAAAAGGAGTACCTTTTTATGAAAAGAAATATGAAAGCATGGCTCAGCGATATGCTGAACGCTAAAACCAAAAAGGCGATGCCCGTGCTCTCCTTCCCCGGGGCGAGCCTTTTGGGCATCGACGTGAAGGAGCTTATCTTTTCCGCCGACAACCAGGCAAACGCGATGGCAGCCGTTGCAAAACGTACGGATGCTTCCGCGTCCGTTTCGCTCATGGATCTCTCCGTCGAAGCGGAATGCTTCGGCGCGCCCATCCACATTTCCGAAGACGAGGTGCCTACGGTAACAGGCTGCGTCGTCAGCACGCCCGAGGAAGCGGAGGCGCTGCAAGTTCCCCCCGTCGGCGCGGGCAGGACGGATATCTATATCGACGCCATCCGCAAGGCGGCAAAGCTCATCGAAGACAGACCGGTGTTTGCGGGCGTGATCGGCCCCTTCTCGCTCACGGGCAGGCTCGTGGACGTGACGGAGGCGATGATCTACTGTTACGAAGAACCGGAAATGATGCATACGGTGCTGGAAAAAGCGACCGCATTCCTTATCGAATACATCAAGGCATACAAGGAAGCGGGCGCGAACGGCGTGGTGATGGCGGAGCCTCTGGCGGGTCTGCTCTCCCCCGACCTGGCGGAGGAATTTTCCTCGCAATACGTTAAAAAGATCAACCAAGCGGTGCAGAGCGACGACTTTATCGTTATCTACCACAACTGCGGAAACACGACCATCCTCACCATCGATTCCATCCTCGGAACGGGGTCGGACGCGTATCATTTCGGCAACGCCATCGACATGGCGGAGATGATGAAGCACATGCCCGCCGACAAAATCGCGATGGGTAACGTAGACCCCGCCGGCGTACTGCGCAACGGCACCCCCGAAACGGTGAAAAAGGCGACGAAAGAAATCATGGGCGCCTGCTGCGGCTATAAAAATTTCGTTATTTCGTCGGGCTGCGACATTCCTCCCGCGACCCCTTGGGAGAACATCGACGCCTTCTTCGAAGCGGTGAACGAATTTTATAAAAAGTAAGCGTTTCGCCGCAAAAACGGCAGACGTATAACAAAATAAGAGCCGAAAGCGGAGCTTCGCCGTTTGCGAAGCTCCGCTTTTTTATTTGCATTTTCCGCCGCTCTCGCTCGCTACGATTTTCCGTGAGTCTGCGGTTTTATATTTTTAATAATAACTCGCGCAAGCAAAACCACGCTTTTGCGTTAGCGCAACAAAATTTGCCAAAACTTTGGCTTTGGGGAAGAGAGTGAGCCGCCCGATTACAAAATATGCGTGCCCTTAAAATCGGGCGGCGAGAGAGAAACCGCCGTTAGGCGCAATAGTGCCGTGCGGCAGTGTCTTTCTCAAACTCACGTTTTTTTGTTTCATCAGCTTGAAACAAAAAGCGTGAACTTTTTAGTTCTGCATCAGCGATTTCCTGTACTTTGCGGGCGTGACGCCGACGTATTTTTTGAATATCTTGATGAAATAGTTGCCGTCGTTGTAGCCGACCTCCTCGGCGGTCTTATCGACGGATGCCCCCTCCATGAGCAGCGCCGCACGCGCGTAAGATAATCGCTGAACGTTGTACCCATTTCGTTGCGGAAAAGGTGACTCAGATAGCAGGAACTGACGAACACGTTCTGCGCGAGCGACTCGAGGTCGATATTTTCGCTGTAATTGGCGTTGATGTAGCGGATCGCCGCGGCGAGATGGGCACTCGATACCCGCTTGCTGCGGCTCTCGTACACGGCGGCGATAAAGTTTTCCATGATCTCGATAGTGCTTGCGCACAGATCCTGAAAATCGATGTTATCCAACAAAAGGCGCGAACTCTTTTTGACGATGTCTGTGAGGGCAAAAGTCGGCGCGCCCGCCTCGACCGCACTGCGCGAAAGGAAGGCGGAAAACTCGTACAGCTTTGCCTTGATGATCTCCAGATCGCCGCTCGCATAGGAGAAAATTTCGTTCAGGAAGCGGTTGATGATGCCTCGCGCACCCGTCTTATCCCCCAGCTGCACATAGGCGATGAGTTCTTTTTCCAGTTCCGTCGGATATTTGTTGTAGCAGGGTTGGTTTTCTTTGATCTGCATTTCGCGCTGAATGCGCAGCCGCTCGAGGTTCATGCGCGAAATTTCCAGGCGCTGTTCGAGGTATTTGCGCTCCTCCCCAGCCATGTATTCGACCAGAACGCGCAGCATCTCGGAGATGCTCGTCATCAAGTCGCAGTCTACCTGCCGCACCGCGTCGAAGACGCCCTGCTCCACCGAAACGCCCATGCCGAGGCACTTATCGCGCATTTCCGAATAGAAATACTCGTCCTTTTCCCACAGCACGACGGGGCCGGTGGTGATGTAGCCTACCGCCTGCCCGTCTATGCGCACGGCGGCGATGCACATGACAAGACCGCACGGCGTTTCGTATATGTAGCTGGACTTAAGTTCGTCTGCCTTGCGCCCGCTCTGCTCGATCTTTTCGCGGCAAATGCAGGAACCGCGCATAATTTCGCACAGCGACCGCTCGCCGCGCACGCTGATCTGCTCGGCGCCGCCGAGGTCATAGAGAGAGACATCCAGTCCGCTCGTTTTGAAATAGTTTTTGAACAGCTTTTCAAGCTCGCGAAAGTTCAGGATCTCGCGCAGGCTCACGTCTTTAATGTTCATCGTTCTCCGAAAGGCTGCGCCGCACAATTTGCGGAGCGCCCCTTTTTCCCCGTCTGTTGCTTACTGCATTACAGTATAAACCATTTTGCCGCATTTTGCAAGAGGTAAAGGGTTTCCACCGCAAACTCTCGACAATTTGTTTTGTCAGCTCAAAAAAATTTGTGAACACAATTACTCGCGCAAGCAAAACCACGCTTTTGCGCTGCGCACCCCTATTTGCCGATACCTCGGCTCACGGAAAGGGTGAAACAGCGGCATTAAACAATATGTGTGCCCTTAAAAAATGCCGCTGTAAGGGGAAAGCCGCTCGGGTTTCCCCTCAATATCGCAAGATTTTGTTTTGTCAGCTCAAAACAAAATCTGCGAGCGGTCAAAAATTCATATTTTCGATGTATTCGTCCATAAACTCCGCGTCGGCGGAAAGATCGATGTATTCCGTTTCCGCGGCGAGTTTTTTTGCCCGTTCGAGCGCGGCACGGCTGATCATGCACAGGCGCGCGCCCGCGAGAGCCGCATTGCCGATGACCTTCTGACGCTCCGCGCCTTCGGCGGGCAAAAGCCCCGTTTTCCGCGCATTTGCGCCGTCGAGATAGAATCCCAATCCGCCCGCGATATACAGATTTTTTTCAGCCAGAGCAAGTCCTGCGCGCTCCGCCAGAATGCGGATTCCTGCGCAGATAGCGCTCTTTGCCAGCTGATAGTTGCGCACGTCCTTCTGCGAGATATATACCCCGCCGCCGATGACGAATTTGTCGCCCTCCTCAAAGGCGCCCGTTTCGTCGATGGCGCCCGTGCCGAGCATGACGGCGAGCGCATCGACCAACCCCGCGCCGCAGATGCCGCGCGGCGGTTCCCCGCCGATCGTGGTGAATGCGACTTTTCCGTCCTCCGTGCGCACGCTGTCGACGGCGCCCGCAACGCCGCCCGTGCCGCATTCGATGTTTGCGCCCTCGAAGCACGGCCCCGCCGCGGTGGAGGTGCAGAAAAACCTGCCGCCCGAATGCGCGAGCATTTCCCCGTTCGTGCCTATATCCACGAGCAGGGCGTCCTCGTTATCCAGCCCCGCGGCAATTGCGCCGGCGACGATGTCTGCGCCCACATACGCCGAGACGGACGGCAGAAGCTGAACCTCCTCCGCCATCGCCAACCCCAGCGCCCCGCCGGGCATGGAACGGAATTCGGTGAATGCGGGCGTGAAGGGATAGCGCCCGATGCCCGAAACGTCCTCCCCGCAGAACAGGTGAAGCATGGTCGTATTGCCGCAGACGGTCACTTTTTTTAGAACGGGTACGGAAAATTCAGACATCAGCCGTGCCGCCGTTTCCGCGATCTGCCCGCGCACCGCCTCCGCAAGAAGCTGCGCGTTGCCCGCCTCCGCGCTCATGATGCGCGAGATGACGTCCGCCCCGAACGACGCCTGGCGGTTGAGTTCGGCGTGCTTTTTGAGCGTTTTTCCGCTCCGCAAATCGCAAAGCGCATAGGCGACGGTGGTTGTGCCGATATCCACGGCAAGACCGAACCCCTCTTCGCCGTCGCACCCTCCGGCGACATCTTCCTTTCCGCCCTCGGTCAGTCCGCCGCCGACGTATTCGCCCACGCGGACGGTCAGCCCTTCTTCCGCTTCCGTGCGGCAGGCGAGCGCCTCCCGCTCCTCCGCGCCGAAAGAGCCGCCGCACACATGCACCTTGCACTTGCCGCAGACGCCCCTGCCGCCGCAGCCCGCAGGGACGTTCAGACCCGCCGACTGCAAAACGGTGAGCAAATCCTCGCCCGCCGCGCAATTTACCGTAAATTCCCGCTCTCCCGAGCGAATGGTGATACGCATATTCCTTCCCCTCCGCATGTTTATGCTGAAAACAGAACAAAAAAGACAGTGCGGAAAAGCGCTGCCTTTTTTTCTTTCGGATTCGTTTCGGTTACGCGAAATAGGAACGCGCCTTTTCCGCAGCGCTCGCTGCGTCCGGCGTGTACGCATCCGCGCCGATCTCGTCCGCGAACGCCTGCGTTACCGGCGCGCCGCCGACCATGACCTTCACCTTGTCGCGCAGGCCTGCAGCCTTCAGCGCATCGATGATGTCTTTCTGATACATCATCGTGGTGGTGAGAAGAGCGGAGAGGCAGACGATGTCTGCATTGTTTTCTTTGACCGCTTCCACGATCTTCTCCGCAGAGCAGTCGACGCCGAGGTCGATGACGCGGATACCCGTACCCTCGATCATCATTTTGACGAGGTTTTTGCCGATGTCGTGCAAATCGCCCTTGACGGTGCAGATGACCGCCGTGCCGACCGGTTCAACGCCCGAATCTGCCAGTGCGGGTTTGAGAACCGCAAGCGCCGCGTTCATCGCGCGCGCCGCAATAAGAACTTCGGGAACGAAGATCTCATTGTTTTTGAATTTCGTGCCGACGATGCCCATGCCCGCGATCAGTCCTTCGGTGAGGATATCCTTCGGGGCGACGCCCGCAGCCAGCTCTTCGGTCACGAGAGCCGCCAGATCTTTTGCCTTGCCGCGCTGCAACAGCGTGGAAATTTCTTCAAATTTTGCCATAAAATCCTCCTGTTCCTGATGGATAACTCCTATTTTTGCTATTTCAAAACAACGCGGAACGGATTGGCTGCCCGCCCGCCTTATCCTGTTATAGTATAACACACCGAAATTCAAAATGATAGCGATTTATTTGTTATAAAGCGGTAATATTTTGCTCTCGAAAGGATAACAACCCCGAAAAAAGGGTAATATTTTGCGAAATTCAGCTAAGTACGGCGTATTCGTAAAAATAATCGTCCATCGCATAGCCGCCGCCGATATCGGTGACGCCCTCGCCCGAGCGTACGAACCCGAATTTTTCGTAGGCGCGGATCGCCCGCGCGTTGCCCTTGTTCACGGTCAGATACACGGCGCGCAACCCCAGCCGCCGCGCGTATTCCGCGACGATTGCGAGCGCGCTCTGCCCCAACCCCTGCCCGCGCTTATCCTCGCACAAATACAGCTTGGAAAGGAACAGCTTTTCCTTTTCGGGTTTCAGCGCGCAGTAGCCGCACACTTTGCCGCCGACCAGAATGCGAAAATAGAGATAATTTTCCCCTTCCGCCTGCGCGCGCATCGCTTCGGCGCTCTGAAATTTCTGCGTCATGTATTCCACCTGCCCGACGCCGAGCAGGGCATCGTACGCCGAATGCCAGAGGGCGGCAATCTCCCCTTCCAGCGCACCGTACTCTTCAGGCGGCACGAGCCTGAACTCTGTTTTTTCCATTTGCACTCCTCCCGCGGGCATTGCCCGGATAAAAATATTGTAACCCTTCCGGGCGGAAATGTCAAACGCGGAGGGGCGCAAAATCTGCCCGATCGGACGGCAAACGACAAAATACCCCGCTCTTTTTATACATTTTTGCGCGGACAAGCGAATATAGTAATTGCGTAGACAAGCGCATCGGCGCATTTTTTGAGGTGAAACATGCGAGAATATGTGAGCGATTATATCGGACTGCCGCTCCTGACGCGCGGCGGCGAGCGGATCGGTTATGTAAAAAACGTACAGACGGATAAAAACCTGACCCGCGTGCGCAATCTGGAATGCTGCGGCGAGGACGAGGAGGAATTCGCGCTCCCCCTGTCGGCGGCGGCGACCTTCGGCGAGGGCGCGATCGTCGTGAAAAGCCCTGCGGCGAAAGGGTGCAAAAACTGCCTGCCCGCCCCTTTCGGCATGGAGGCGTTTTCCACGGAAGGCGCGCCGCTCGGCCGCGTGCGCGATTTCGGGCGGGATGGCGCGGAAATTCAGACGCTCGTGCTTTCGGACGGGCGGGAACTCGCCGCCGGGCGCATAGCGGGCGTGACGGACACGGTGCTCATTGACCTTTCGGAGGACTTCGTACCCAAACCCGTAACGCGGGCAAAGCGGAAGGCGGCGCAGGGCAAAACCGCCGCAGCGGACTCCGGCGCGGCGAACCCACTGCCCGCGGAAATCGGCGAACACGCCCCCGCAGGCGCGGACGAAGCGGAGAACCCGGCGGCGAATGCGGACATCTTCCCCGCGGACGAAGCGGAAATTTTGACCGTTCGCGCGGCGTTTTCCCCGGCGGACGAGGCGGAGCGCGAATCCGCGGCGGACGACGCGGCAAACGCGGAGACTGCGGCGGAAACAAGCGGCGCGGCGCCTGCAAACCGCCCGCGGAAGGCAGCCGGGAGAGGGCTTTTGACGGGAAAGGTACTGCCGCAGGATCTGCCCGATGCGCGCGGGGTCGTGCTTGCGCGGGCGGGGACGGTCGTCAATGCGGACGTGATACGCACCGCCATGCGGCACGGCAAGCTGTTCGAACTGACCCTCTTGTGCTGCAGTTCCTCCCCTTTCGGACTGTGGAGATAACCGACGCAAACCGGAAAAGGATAGGCAAAA
>CAJFFD010000046.1 GCA_904373255.1 uncultured Clostridia bacterium
CACGGCGCTGATGGGCGACCGCGTCGAGGCGCGCAAGGAATTTCTGGCGCAGAACGCGAACTTCAACAAGGTCGATACCTTCATCGACCGCGTGAATATCTGAAAAGGGGAAGAGTATGGCAAGGAAAAAGAAAAACGAGAATAAGAACGAACTTCCCCCGCAGCAGGAGAGCCAGGGCGAGGTATTCCTCACCCCTTTGGAGGAGGTGTTGCCGAGCTCGATGCTGCCGTATGCCGAGTACGTCATCCTCGACCGCGCCCTTCCGCGCGTGGAGGACGGTCTGAAACCGGTGCAGCGGCGCATCCTGTACACCATGTACGACATGGGTCTCACTCCCGACAAGCCGCACAAAAAGAGCGCGCGTATCGTCGGCGAGTGCATGGGTAAATACCACCCGCACGGCGACTCCTCCGTGTACGACGCGATGGTGCGCATGGCGCAGGATTTCAATATGCGCATGACCCTCGTCAACGGCCACGGCAATTTCGGTTCCGTCGACGGCGACCCCGCCGCCGCGATGCGTTACACCGAGGCGAGGCTGGAACCGCTCGCGCTCGAACTGCTGCGCGACATCGAAAAGGACACCGTCCGCTTCGGACTGAACTTCGACGACAGCTTGAAGGAGCCGGAAACGCTGCCGGGCAGGTTCCCCAACCTGCTCGTCAACGGCGCTTCGGGCATCGCCGTCGGTCTTGCGACGAATATCCCGCCGCACAATTTGGGCGAGGTCATCGACGGCGTCGTCGCCTACATCAACAACCCGCGCATCAAGCTGTTCGAGATGATGAAGTACATCAAGGCGCCCGACTTCCCCACGGGCGGCTACATCATCGCCAACGAGCTTTTGCAGGCGTATGAAACGGGCCGCGGAAAGATCACCCTGCGCGCCAAGGTGAGCGTGGAGGAAGGGGACAACGACAAAAAGCTCATCGTCATCTCCGAGCTCCCGTATCAGGTCAACAAGGCGAAGTTGCTCACCAAGATCGCCGACCTGCGCGAGGAGAAAAAGGACATCCTCGGCGGCATCTCCGAAATCACCGACGAGTCCGACCGCAACGGCATGCGCGCCGTCATCAAGGTCAAAAAAGACGCAGACGTCGATAAGATTCTGGCTGCATTGTATAAATTCACCGACCTCGAATGCTCCTTCGGCATCAACATGGTCGCCATTGCGGACGGAAAGCCCCAGCAGATGGGACTGCTCGACATCATCAAGCACTACGTCGCCTATCAGCGCGAAGTCGTTTTGCGCCGCACGAAGTTCGATCTGGCGCAGGCGAAGGAGCGCTGCCATATCCTGGAGGGTCTCATCATCGCGGTGCGCAACATCGACGAGGTCATCCAGATCATCAAGACGAGCGAATCGGTGCCCGCGGCGCGCCAGCGTTTGCGCGACCGGTTCGATTTGTCCGAGCGGCAGGCGCAGGCGATCCTCGATTTGCGGCTCGCGCGCCTCACCAAGCTGGAAATTTACAAGCTCGAGCAGGAGCTGGAAGAGCTGAAAAAGCTCATCGCCCGCCTCACCGCCATCGTGGAGAGCAAAAAATTGCAGATGGACGTGGTGGCAGAGGAGCTGCGCGAAATCAAAAAGGCGTACAAGAGCGAGCGCAAGAGCAGCCTCGTGTTCGACATCGCGGATATCAAGGTGGAGAAGTTCGACGACGTGCGCCCCGTCGAAAAGTGCGTGCTCGTCTACACCGCCGACGATAAGATCAAGGTCGTGCAGGAAAAGAACTTCAATATGTCCGATAAAAACCTCGGCGAGCGTTCCACCCTGTCCGACGTTCTCAAATTGCAGCTGCACACCTCGACGGACAAGGTCGTGTATTCCTTCACGAACATGGGCAACTGCTACAAGATCGACTTCGAGGACATCGAGCCGGGCAAGCTCAAGGACAAGGGTATGAAGTATTCTGACCTCTGCCCCGACGCGCAGGAAGGCGAAAAGCCCGTCTACTTTGCCGAGGTGGGCGACAAGATGCCCAAGGGGAGTTTGCTGTTCTATTCCAAGCTCGGCTACGTCAAAAAGAGCGATTGGAAGGAGTACAACATCCTCAAATACGCATTCCAGGCGGTCAAGGTCAACGATGGCGACGAGATCATCGGCATCGAGCAGGACGACCCCGAGCCGACCACGACGCTGTTCTTCGTCACGGCGGGCGGCATGTGCCTGAACGCGTACAAGAACGACATCCCCACGGTCGTATTCGCGGGGCAGATCGACGGCGAAGGGGAGATCATCGTCGCGACGGACGGGAATACCATCAAAAAGGTCATCGCTTCGCAGATCGATCCGATGGCGCGCTATCGAAAGGGCGTACGCATCGTCGACCTCGGCAAGGGTCGCAAGGTCGCCTATTCCGACTACGTCACCGAGCCGTACAAGTTCGCCGTGCAAATGGACGACGGCTCGCTCGTGCAGGCGGATACCGAGGAGAACATCACCATTGAAGACCGCAACACCAAGGGCAAGAACATCAAGCTGAAAAAGGGCTGCAAGGCGGTCGCCTTCTGGTCGATGAAGTATATAAAGAGCTAAAATGTTTTTTCACGAAAATCTCGGCGAGCTGACGCCTGCGATTTTCCGTGATTGGAAAGACAACCCGCCGTCGGAGTAAATCCGAACGGCGGGATTTTCTCTCTTTGCGGCATTTTTAAGGGCACGCATATTATAAAATGCCGCAAATTCACTCTTTCCTCAAAAGCCAAAGTATTGGCAAATAGGGGAGCGCGGCGCAAAAGCGTGGTTTTGCTTGCGCGAGGAAATTATTAAAATGCCGCAGGTATGCGGCAAATAGAGTGCGCTTTCCGAAAAGCGTGGTTTTCGGACGCGCTTTTGATTATTATAAAACCGTAAACTTACGGGAAAGCGCGGCGCGCGAGATTTTCGTTAATCTGCTTTCAGCCGCCCGATAAGGGCGGCTTTTTTGCTGCCCTTTTTCGGTTGCAGGTGCAGTGCATATTCTTTCCGGCGGGCGAATATACATATAGCACGTTTGCGAAAAGGAGAGGCAAGGGCGGAAAAGGCGAGGAAGCGGTGTGCATTTTGCGGCAATCGCGCTCCAAAATGCGAGTGCAGGGCGCTTTTCGTGTGCCGTATGTGCGCATATGCGCCGCCCTTCCTCGGGGGCGTCGCCGATTTACACGCGAGCATACCCGCTGTTTATTGCGGTGAAAGCTCGTCCGCAGTCGGTTTTCGCCGCCCGCGCGTATGAAAAAATACGGCGGGATACCGGATACGCTATAATCAGGAGGAAGAAAGGGAATGAAATTCCGCGTGTTTCGCCTGCACAAAGTTTTGCTGCCCTGTTTGCTGGCGGCAGTATTTCTCGCCCTGGCGCTCGCCCTGCATTTTACGGGCGCATACGCCGTGTATACGGGCGGAACGGTGCGAAAGCTCCCCGTGTACAGCGTGGAGCGGGAGGATAAAAAAATCGCCATTTCCTTCGACTGCGCGTGGGGCGTCGACTACACGCAGGAAATTTTGGACGTTCTGGCGCGCGAAAACGTGCGCATTCGTACATGTCCAAACTGAGCGGGGAGGAGATCCGCGCGGAGCTTGCGAGTTCTTCGGCGGCGATCGAAAAGGTGACGGGCAAAAAGGTGGAGCTGTTCCGCGCGCCCTACGGCGATTACGACGACCTTCTCATCGAAACGGCGCAGAGCATGGGGCTGTACACCATACAGTGGGACGTGGACAGCCTGGATTGGAAGGATCTCTCCGCGACCGACATATCCATGCGCATCATCAACAATGTCAAGAGCGGCAGCATCATTTTGTGCCACAACAACGGTCTGCACACCGCCGAGGCGCTGCCCATCGTGCTGGATACGCTCAAAAACAGCGGCTATGAATTTGTACCCATCGGCGAGCTCATCTACCGCGATAACTATACCATCGACGCGCGCGGCAGGCAATGCCCCGCGGAGAGCTGAAATACGGCGAAAATTCGCTGCAAAGATAAAATTGATTTCGGTACGACTTGAAGGAGGATTTTTATGAACGGCACCGAGAAGAACAACAAGGTATTCATCATGGGCGAGATCGTCAGCGAGGCGACCTTTTCACATGAGGTGTACGGGGAGGGGTTTTACGACCTCAAGGTAAAGGTGATGCGCCTTTCGGGGCAGGCGGATATTCTGCCCGTCACCGTTTCCGAACGGCTGATTTCCGAGCGAGACCTGAAGGTCGGCTCCACACTGTGCGCGGTGGGGCAGTTCCGCTCGTATAATAAACTGGAAAACGGCCGCTCGCGGCTGATGCTCACCGTGTTCGTGCGCGAGCCGGTCGACGCGCCGCCCGCCAAAAACCCGAACAGTATCGTTCTGAGCGGCTATATCTGCAAGCCGCCCGTCTACCGCACGACCCCCTTCAACCGCGAGATCGCCGACCTGCTCGTCGCCGTCAACCGCGCCTATAACAAATCCGACTATATCCCGTGCATCGCCTGGGGCAGGAACGCGCGGTTCGTCAAAAATCTGCAGGTGGGGGATAAGATCGCCCTTTCGGGGCGCATCCAAAGCCGCGAGTATCAGAAGAAGATTTCCGAATACGAGGTCAAAACCATGACCGCCTACGAGGTTTCCATCTCCAAACTCGCCGCCTTCGACAGCGCGGAAGAGTTCGATTTGGAGCAGGAATTCAACCTCTACACGGGCGCGGCGCACGCGTTCGAGCATACCGAGGGGGAATAAACGGAATGTCCGTCGCGGTAGCGGCGGGCGGAGAAAAAGGAGCAAAAAAGAGCGGGGCAACGCGTGCCTCGCTTTTTGTTGCTGTTTGGAGGGCGGTGTGGTGCGGTGCCTTATGGCGTCCGTTCGCCTCGCTTTCTTATGTAAAGGTCTTTTCCGCGAGGGGTCACCGCCCGAAGAAGTACCGCTCCTTGCCCTGTGTCTTGTCCTTGTACTCGATTGCCCCATGCGGGCAGCCGTTGATGCAGGCGGTGCAGCGGGTGCAATTGATGCCGTCTTCGAACCAGACCAGGAACTGCATGCAGTTATACATCTCGCAGGTGATGCCTTCGTCCAGGATCTGTTTGAAGGGTCGGGCGATCTTGTTCTGCCACAGCGGAAGAAGTTTGATGAGCGTTTCCTGCGTTTTGATGAAATCCATGCCGCGCCTCCGCTTATTGCATCATCGGCTGTTTGCGCAGGATCAGGTAACAGGTGCTTACCAATACCGCCGCAACGACGACCGCGACCACCGCCAGAATGACGAGGGTGGAGGGGCCCGCTTCGTACAGGAGGTCTGCATTCACCATGCCTGACCAGAGAATGCCGTCCGCATCGGTATAAGTGACGTATACCAGATTTTCTTCGTTTGGTTCGCCGTATACTTTTACCTGTTCCTCATCGGAAAGGTCGAGGGTAAAGGTGCTGTCGCCTTCCGTGCGGGAGAGGGTAATCGTCTCGCCGCGCGCAACGTTGCGGAAGGTAAATTCGTCGCTGTCGCTCCAATCGACGGAGGCGTCGTAATTGAGTACATAGTTCGTCGGGATAAACCCGTACACCGTTTCGCCGCCGACGCTCGCCGCCACAAAATAGTATTCGCAATCCGTTCCGTATCCGGGGGTGTTTTCGTCTGCAACGCTGCCGACGATTCCGTATACGATGACGCGCGACGATTTGTCCAGGCGGTCTGCAATTCCGTTCGAAAAGACGGTCGCATTTCCCGCGCGCATGAGCGGAAGGCGGTACAGCCCTACGTCGTTTGTCGTATACCCGGTGTAGGAGGATACTTCGGTATAACAATCGGTGAGTACCGTCGGGTCGTCGTCCGTTCTCTGCTTGTCGTCCAGAACGAGTGCCAGCGTATAGTCGCGCCCGGCAGGAACGCCGCTTTCGGCGGAGGCGGTGTATTCATAAAAGGCGACCAAAGTTCCCGCGTCGAGCTGCCCCAGCGCCACGCCCGTCCGCCGGTCGTCCGTGCGCAGGTATCCCGAATAGGGGAACACGGACGTCTGCCCGTCGATGCCCTCGGCGTCGGCAACGGGCAGAAGCACGCTCCCGGCAGGGACGCTGACGAGCATATTTTTCGCCGCGTCTGCGTCGGCGGGGGCGCCGATGAGCAACCCGTACAACCCGTCCGCCGCGATGTTTTCGAGCGAGGCGGGCGCGTTCGCTCCCAGATCAGCCTTGGCGATAAACCCGTCGGAGAGGATGTACATTTCTCCGCTCTCGAAATCGAAGGTGAAGGAGAGGGCGGAAAGATCCGCCTCTTCGCCGTAAACGAGGGAGGAAAGGCTTTGCGAGTCGAGTACGGGGGTATATCTGGTCGCGTCGAGCAGGTATACGCCGCTCGCCGCAACGGCATACATGGCTCCCGTGTAGTCGGGGAGGATTTTCAACGTGCCTTCGGGGGCATAAAAGGCGGGGCCGCCGCCCGTGCCGGAAAGGAATGTTTCTTCCGTATGCTTAAAGACGGAATTGCCCGAAAGGATATAAATGTTCCCGTAAACGTCGCAGGTGACGGCAGTCGGGGAAAAACTTGCCGAGGACGGGGTAAAACTGTACCCGCCGTTGCCGTCCGCTTCGATAATCCCGTTGGCGGAGGAGCCGCTCCCTACCAGGTAATATTTCCCGTACGAATACGCGCAGCCGGCAAGCGTACCGTTGCCGAAGGTATCTGCGGTAAAGGAATACAGCCTCGTCCCTTCGTAGGAGTAAATATATACATAGCGCGAGTCGGATACGATAAAGTTATCTTCCCCGCCGCATACGAATTTCGGTTCGGAGGCGGAAACTTCGATCGTGCTGCCCGTCTGCAGATCGGCGATCAGAACGCGGCTGTTGTTCGTGTCGGCGATCAGAAGTTTGTCGTCGGTCAGAAAGATGTCAGATGCGCCTTGCCCGATGCGGTTGGCGTTATCCGAATATTTTCCGATTTCGTAGCCGTTGAAGGAGCCGTTTGTTATCCCGCAAACCGAATCGTGCAGGGAATTGAGTACATAGACGTTCCCGTCCGAATATCCGAGTTCCGAAAAACAGTCTGCCGAGTCGAACAGCGGCGTTTCGCTTTCATTGATATTCCGGAACAGCGAACCGTTGCCCGCCGTGTAGTAGAAGGAGAAGGAGGGCTCTGCGCTGTAAACGGCAAACGAATCGATAATATTGATCGATTTGCCCTGCGGAACGAATTCGCTTCCGTTGTAGATGTACACGTCCGTATTCGCCGCAAGGTATACCGAATCGCCGTAAAGCGCGAATACCGGGTTATTGCAGTCCTGGTACTGCGCGATCTGCGTTCTTTCGCCGATCGTATCGATGTCGCTGCGGTAGATCGTCGCGTCGCCCTGCGTCCGCGAGGAAAGTACCGTATCCCCCCAGATGATCAAGGAAAAGCAGGTAAAGCCTTCAATAAGCTCCTGCTCGTACGTTTCCGCAGAGAGATCTACTTTGAACACTGTATTGTCGGAAAGAACATAATACAGGTATGTTTTGCCGTCGCCGTCCGTGTAAAAATTCAGCGATTTCGGCGATTGCCCTGCATTGGGCAATACTTTGTAGGAGCGCTGCGTCCGGTCGCAGATATAGATGACGGAATCCGTGTTGCCGGTCGTTCTGTCCGCAACGGCGATGTAGTTTTCGCTGATCGCAAAGTCGGAAGGGTTTTCCAGTTCGAGGTACTGCTCGTAGCTTTCGGGCAGGAATAATTCCAATTCGGCTTCCGCATTTGTATCCGCGCCGGCAAGCGCGACCTGCGATTCCTGCGCGGAGAGGGCGGTGCCGTTTTGCGTATTTTCTGCCGACGCCGAAAGAGCCGCGCCGCATACGGACACAGCCAATATCCAGATCATTAAAAACGCTGCAAGTGTTCTTTTCATTCGCTTCCCCGATACGCGGGCGTTCCCCGCGCTTTTCTCCGCCTGCACGCGCGCACATATGCGCACGCTGTCTATTATAAACGATTATAGCACATTCTCCGCCGTTTGTCGACAAAATTTGCTAATTTCTTCGGCTGGTAAATTTTTTTACCGCAATTTTGGCGGCGTTCCGCCCTTGGCGGGAGTGTGTGGCAGGGCGGTGCGGGAATGCAAAGGTGCAGCCGAAGGGTGCGCGACCGTACATAAAAAATCCTTTTTTTGGAAAAATTTTAAAAAACAGGCAACCGTATGCCTGTTTTTTTCTGTATACTGTATTTATAAAAAATACGAACATATGTTTATATTTTTTTGACAGACATGCTGTAAAACGCTGCCCGTGTATGCGATAATAGATTTGGCTGCGGGGAAACTCCTCTGCGGCAGGGTAAAGGGCATGGCTGCTCCGGCGGCTGTGCGGCGCTGCGTGCGGAGCGGCAGCCATACGGCAGGATGCCGCGTGCGGCGGATAAAAGTGTGTCGGGGAGGCGAGCGAACAGAATGAAGGATTATCAGAAGGTATTGCTGTATGCGTATCCGAAGTTGGAGCGCATGGCGGAGGACATCGGGCAGATCGTGCTGGCAAAGGCGCGGGCGTCGGTCATGGGAAGGGAAACGGCATTGGCGTGTGCGGAAAAGCTCATCAGGTACAATTTTCTGCGCGGTCAGATTCTGTTTCTGAAAGACGAACTGGACGGAATGCTTTCGTGCTTCAGCCGGGAGGAACGTTTTTTGCTCGAATACAAATACTTCCGCAGAAAAAGAGAACTGATCGCCTATGCCGACCTGCGGCTTTCCTGCAGCGAGCGCACCTATTTCCGCCGCCAGCAGCGGCTGGCGCGCGCGGTCAATGCGGAGCTTGTCCGCCGCGGTCTCACCGAGGAATGGTTCTTTGAAGCGTTTTCGGGCGTTTCCTTCTTCATGTCGGCATTGGAGAGCGTGCGCAGGGCAGAGGGGCGGATGGTGGACAAGCGCATCCGCGCGGGCATTCCCTGCGCAGGGCGTTCCGGCGGGGATCAGTCGGGTTGTTCGTAGTCGTCGAAGGGCGCGGGGCGGGAGGACGGCTTTGCGGGGCGGAACAAAAAGTACACCGCGCCTAGCGCCGCCACCGAAAGGGCGCAGATGAGGATGATGTTGACGACGTTGGCGTTTCCGCCGCTCTCCTGGGGCGTTTCGGGCGTTTCCGCCTGCATATGCTCGGTGTTTTCGGGGTAGTCGAGGGGCGGGCAGGCGCTCGCGGGGACGTAGCCGAATTCGCCGTTCATGTTCACATAGTAATAGACGGACGAGCCGTAGTAAAAGGTGCCGTAAAAGGCGGCGGAAACGGTGTATTCGGTAAAAAATCCGTCGGGCAGGTCGGCGCTTCCCGCCGTAAAGGTCACCTCGGTATCGTAGAGGAGGTAGGGCGTTTCGGGAACGTATTCGACGGGTTCCACCTCGTCAATGCGGCAGTAGCCGCGCACGGGGGCGGCGTTCGTGCCCGTCAGGTATTCCGCGCGGAAATAGTCGCCCGCTTCGCCCGTTATCTTCACGAAGTAGGTGCGCGGCAGGATGAACAGCCCGCTCTCCTCCTGCGGCTGGGAGTACAGGTACACTTCCTCCTGCATGACGCGCGCGTAGCTGCCCTCCGAAGTTTCCGCCGCATGGGCGGGCGCAAAGCCTGAAACGAAGGCGAACGGCAGCGCCGCGACGAGCGCAACGGCGGCAAACAATTTTTTCAGAAACATCGCATAGTCCTCCATACTGTGTAGCAGTCATTATAGCGGAAAAAGCGCGCCGCTTCGGGGGAAATGCGGGGGGATTTGCGCGGATTTTGTCATATGCTCGAAAATGAAATTATACGAAAAATTTTAGAGATCGAAGGGGAGCAGGCGCGGCGCAAAGCCGCCGACCCGCTCGCCGCTTATAATACGGGGCGGAAAAAGCATAAAAAGCAGATTGCCTTCCACAAATGCAAAAAGCGCAACCGCTGGGTGTTCGGCGGCAACCGCAGCGGAAAGACGGAGTGCGGCGCCGTCGAGTGCGTATACATGGCGCGCGGCGTGCACCCGTACCGCAAAAACCGCAGGGAGGTGTTCGGCTGGGTGGTTTCGCTCACCCAGCGCGTCCAGCGCGACGTGGCGCAGAAAAAAATTCTGCACTACCTTGCGCCCGAATGGATCGAAGACATCGTCATGCTCTCGGGGAAAAAAGGCTCGGACGCGGGCATCGTCGACCAGATTCGGGTGAAAAACGTGTTCGGCGGCATTTCCGTCATCGGGTTTAAAAGCTGCGACCAGGGGCGGGAGAAGTTTCAGGGCGCCTCGCTCGATTTCGTGTGGTTCGACGAGGAGCCGCCCAAGGACATCTACGACGAGTGCCGCATGCGCGTGATGGATCGCGCGGGCGATATTTTCGGCACGATGACGCCGCTCAAGGGGATCACCTTCGTGTTCGACGAGATCTATATGAACAAGCGGAACAACCCCGAGGTGTGGTACGAGTTCATGGAATGGAGCGACAACCCGTACCTCAAAAAGAGCGAGATCGCCCTGCTCGAAAGCTCGATGGACGAAAAGGAGTTGGAGAGCCGCCGCTACGGTCGCTTCGGCGTGGACGAGGGGCTTGTGTACCCAGAATTCGACGAACGTATCCACGTTATCGAGCCTTTTCCCGTGCCGCCCGAGTGGCAGGACAACATCTCCATCGACCCCGGGCTGAACAATCCGCTCTCCGCGCATTGGTACTGTGTGGACTTCGACGGGAACGTGTACGTCGTCGCCGAGCACTACGAGGCGAAGCGCGACATCGGCTACCATGCCGGAAAAATCAAGGAGATGAGCGCGCGGCTTGGTTGGCACACCGACTTTCAGGGGCGCATATGCGCACTCATCGATTCGGCGGCGAACCAGCGCACCCTCGCCTCCTCCAAGAGCGTGAGCGAGCTGTTCTGGGAGCAGGGCATCAACGTCAACGCGAACGTGAACAAAGACCTGTTTGCGGGCATCGCGCGGGTCAAGAGTTACTTGAAGGGCGAAAACGGGGTGCCGAAATTGTTTATTTTTAAGGGGTGCGTCAACCTCATCCGGGAACTGAAAGGGTACTTTTGGGGTGAGGGGGACGTGCCGAAAAAGCGGGACGACCACGCGTTGGACGAAATGCGCTACTATCTGATGACCAAGCCGCACAATTCTCCGCCCGCGGCGGAGCTTACGGCGGTACAGCGGGACAAGGAGCGGCTGATCCGCCGCATGCGGGGGAGGGGATATGGAAAATAACGTGCGGGCGGCGCGGCCGCCATAATTTAAGACGGGAGAAGGTATGAGCGACGAGATTCATGACGCGCTTTTGCGCCGCGCGCTCGGCTTCGATTGCGAGGAAACCGTGGACGAATACGGGTTCAGCGAGGGCGAGGAGGTGCTCGTAAAGCGC
>CAJFFD010000047.1 GCA_904373255.1 uncultured Clostridia bacterium
ACGCACCGCGCCACATACTCGCGCTCGTCGAGGTGGCTGTTCGCAAGTTTCTGCGGCAGCGGCGCGAGAAAGTAGCGGAAGATGAGCGGCTCGTCGGTCACGGACGGGAGCTTGCGCGTCTGAATTTCGGAGGAATAGACGATCTCGAAATGGCGGCGGATGAACGCCTCCGCGCCCTCCTGCGCAGCCTTCTTGTCGTAAAAGAGGTGGAAGGCGTAAAAGTCCTTGTAGTGCGGGTAGATGCCGTAGCCGGCGAACCCGCCGCCCAGACCGTTGGAACGGTCGTGCATGACGGAGATCGCCTCGATCATCCCCTCGCCCGTCATTCCCCTGCCGCTGCGGTCGATGACGCCCGTGACCGCGCAGCCGGACGGATTTCTGAATTGTCCTTCTTTCGGCAGCATACTGTTGCTCTCCCTGAACAAAATTTTCAATAACGATTTTATTATAAACTTGCATGCGCTTTACCGTCAAGCAGGCGGGCAAAATTCGATTTTTCGCTATTTTGAATGGAAGATATAAGCAAAACTTAATAATGCCCTTCCGCCGGCATTTTAGCCGGTGAAAGGGCATTCTTGCGCGTTTTTTAACGGGAGAAAGGCCGCGCGGCCTAAATGAAAGTGCAGTGAAGGGTATGTAAATAGGTATTCTGTATCGTTCGCCCGGCCATTTTTACGCGGCTTCCGCCACTACTTCCGGGTCGAGAACGATCGTATCGGCGGGCTTATCCTCGGCGGCGTCCTTATCCGAGCGCCACACGACGATCATCTTGCCGCACTTTTCGCAGACATAGCCCACGTACGTAACGCCGCCCTCACCTTCGGGATAAGTCCATTCGTAGTAGGTATCCGCTCCCGAATGTCCTTTATTCGCGGGGTCAGTGTTGAACGAGTATGCAAACGTGTATTTCAACGTCGCGCTTCCGCCGGTGTAGTTGACCGTGATTTCGAAAGCCAGCTCTGTGCTGTACTTGTACACGGTGCCGTTCTCGCAGGAAGAGCTTACGATCTCCTTCTTCCAGCTCTCATCGCTGAGCTTGAGCAACGTTTCCGTATGCGTGTCGCCGCAGAGGGAGCACACCAACGTGATGCTGCCATCCGCAGACTCGGTGGCAGGCGTTACAGACTGAAGCTCCCACTTGTGCTCGTTCGGGGTGCCGATATAGACATCTTGGTCGCAGACGGAGCAATGATACTTCGCGGGATGGTCGCAGTCCGCCTCTTCGACCGGATTGCCTTCCGGAGTATGAGGGCCGGTCACTTTGACCACGATGACCTCTCCGCATCCGTCACACCTAAACCATGCCTCGCCTTCGCCCCGGCAGCTCTCCGGGCTGTTGCCCGTAAGCGTGAGGAACGGATACTCGGTGAGGTTGTAGGTCTTGGAGTCATCCATTACGATTTCGCCGTAGTGGTGCGAAGCCTTGCCGATGTTCACGCCTTCGAAGCTGTACTCTTCTTTCGTGTCGGGATCGGTGTATTCGATGTCGATAATGCCGTCCTGGTTGCACTTCTGCTCCTGAACGGGCGTGATCTTGAGGTCGTTATATGCGCCTCTCAGCTTGGTAGGAGCTTCTTCGGTGCCGCACCTCGAGCAATAGATTTCGAGGGTGAAGGTGTTCTCCTCAACGTCGTACTCGAACTCGACGAGCACATAATCGTGGCCGAGAGCGGAGCCTTCCTCCCTCCAGTCTTTGCCGCACCTGTCGCAGTGCCATACGGCATCCGTCGTGCAGCCGGCGGGGGAAACGGGTTTTTCGCTCTTCTGATGCGCCTGTTTGTACAGAACCGTGTACAGTTCGCCGCAGCATTCGCAGACGAAGTATCTGCAGCGCGAAGCTTTATCATCGCAGGTCGGGTCAATATTTTCAACCTTCTTCAGGAATGCGCCGTTTTCGTCGGTGAATACGCGGTTTGCAATATCCACGTCGGTGATTTCGATGCGCTCGCCGTCGAACGTGAGGTAGTGCGCGACCTTGTCGGTTCTGCGCTCAAAGGTGTACAGCTCGCCCGTGGCGGTATCCTTATACACGGAGATCGTAATGGTAGCGCCCATGCAGGCAAAACCATTTTCATACTTGACATCTTCGCTGACGAGTTCCGCATTCTTAATGACCATCACCTCGTCGCAGCCGTCTTCCGTGCAGGCGAAAGTTACCGTAGCGGTTTTGCCGTCTTCGGAAGGCTCGATTTCGGGTTCGCCCCAGACGTGATTGTCGGGATTGACCAAGGTGCCCTTGCTGAGGATGATTTCCTCTTCCTGCGTGTTGCAGTATACGGAGGTATAAGCGGGCTCCTGGCAGGTTGCTTCGTGGTATACGACCTTCTCTTCGTCGTAATCGTGGTAGCCTTTAACATTGATCGAAATTACTTCGTTGCAGTGCGTGCAGACAAAGTACGCGCCCTTTTCGATGGTCATTTTGCAGGTTGCTGCCGCGAACTCATCGCGCTTGTTGCCAAACGGCTTGAAGTCGGGGTACTGTTCGATTTCGAACGTCTGCCTATCGTCGATCGGAACTTCCGCGCCGTCGATGCCCTTCGTGTAATGGAAGCCGCCCTCAACCTCAACGTCAAAGGTAGCCTCGAACGCCTTTGCGGACGTGACCGTCGTCTTCTTTTCGGGGTTGACGAAACTTGCAATTTCGAACACTTCGCCCTCGTCTATCGTATATGTATAGGTATAGACAGACTTATTGGCGCAGCCGCCGTCGACTTTGGTCGTCTTCGTGTAGGTGCCGTCTGCCACGCTCGCGTCGCTGAGCTTGGGAAGTTTGATTTCGATGGTTTTCGTGCAGCCCGTGCATTCGCCGGTGAGCACGCCTTCCGCTTTGTCCGACGGCTCAGGATTGAACGACCAGTTGGTAACGGTGTGACCCTTGCCCTCTTGCGCCTCGATCTTCGTGGCGTTGCAGCCTTCGCGCTCGCAGATATAAATGCGCATGCCGCCCTCTTCGCAAGGGTTCGCATCTTCATCGGCGATGAGAGCGCCTTCGCTCCAGTCGTGCCCGAGAGGATCGCCGACGTATTCGCCTTCCGTCTTATGTCCGCAGATCGTGCAGACTTTGCCGACATACTTCGCCTCTTCGCAGGTGGCAGGCGCTTCCGTTTCTTTGTATTCGTGGCGCGCTTCGTCCTTAACGATGCTAGTCCAACCGCAGTCGTTGCAGACATCGAGATAGGTGCCGTTTACAACTTCGCCCTTCTCCATCTTATGCTCTTCGATAACTAACGTCGAAACGTCCGCATGGTCGCAGTCGTCGGAAACAGACGGGAGTTCGACAGGGATGGTTTCGCCGTTCGTCAGCTTGATGACGAGGTTGCCGTTTTCGTCGACGGTGATGCTTTCGATGCCGACGCCCTGAGGCCCCTGTTCGCCCTGTTCGCCTTTATCACCCTGCGGGCCTTGTTCACCCTGCTCGCCTTTATCACCCTGCGGGCCTTGTTCGCCCTGCTCGCCTTTATCGCCTTGTTCGCCTTGCTCGCCCTGTTCGCCCTGATCACCTTTATCGCCCTTGTCGCCTTTGTCACCCGTGACCTTGCCGAGATTCTCGGTGGTTCCGTCGGTATAGGCCGGAGAAACCGAATATAAGCGCAAGCGCACAGCAAAGCATACAAACGACGATCAGAAATCTTTTCAAAATCGATTTGTTTTGCATTTTGTTCTCCTTATATTTTAGATTTTTTAGCCTAATAGCCCCTTTCGGCGTCGTACGCCGCTGCCCTTTATTTCGGGCAAATCGCTCTTTTACCCATGGCACCTCCTCCTTGACTCCTTTCATTTAAAAGCTGCGCGCCTGCATGGGGCGCACAAACTTTTTCATGCAGTATAATAACTCATTTGAGTTGATTTGTCAACTATTTTTGGTTATTATTTTAACTCAATTTGGTTATATAATAGGGGAAAGTGAGGGAGTTTTTCGATGACAGGTGAGAAAAGAAGAGAATGGATTAACTCAAAAACAATAACCGCCGCATTTTCTGCAGCGGCGGCAAACGGAGAACCGTATGAATATACTCAACAAAATAGACGCCCTGCGCAAGGAGCGCGGGTGGTCGGTAAACAACCTCGCCATGGAAGCCATGCTTACGCAATCGACGCTGAATAACCTCTACACCCGCAAAACGGAGCCGAAGCTCTCCACCCTGCGGGCGATCTGCTCGGCGTTCGGGATTTCGCTCGCCGAATTTTTTGCCGAAGAGGAAAAGGAAAACAACGAAAAGCGAAGCGATATGGAACAGGAACTGGCGGCAAAAATCGCCGAACTTTCGGACGCACAGCTGAAGGCTCTGCTCCCTCTCGTGCGGACGATGTAAAAAAAATAAGAAACCAAAAATGCGCCCGCCTGCAAAATTGCAGGCGGGCGCGCCTATTTATTCAAACGAAATTTATTTCCGCTTTGCCGCGACGCGGCGGAAAAGCTTGACCAGTTCGTCCAGCGCAACGACGGTGAGTGCCATGCCGATGATTTTCAGCCACGCGAGAAAATCCAGCGGAACCGTATCGAACACCGCGCCGCCGAACTGCGTAATGACGATCTGCAGGGCGAAGGCAATGACGAACGCGCCGAGCATGAGCTTGTTTTTGAACAGGTTGGAGAATACGCTCTTGTTCCCCAATTCGCGGCAGTTGAAGGCGTTGAACAGCTGGAACATGACGAACAGTGTAAACACGGAAGTCTGCACCATGTTCTCTTCCACGCCGAGGAAATTGAACCCCTGCTGCGCGAGGCAGACAAGGCACATGAACACGCCGTTTACCGCGATGCGGCGGAGCATCTCCTTCGACACGATGCTTTCGCTGCGGGCGGTGGGTTTGCGGGTCATCAGATCGTCGCGGATGGGTTCCAAGCCAAGCGTGAGCGCGGGCGGGCCGTCCATGATGATGTTGATCCACAGCAGATCGAGCGCGGAGAAGGGAGAATGAAATCCTTCGACGAACAGACCGACGATGGCGCAGATAAACACGGTGAGCACCGACGCGACGTTGACGGTGAGCTGAAACTGAATGAAGCGCTTGAAGTTTTCGTAGATGCCCCTGCCCCACTTGACGGTGGTGACGATGGTGGAGAAGGAGTCGTTCAGAAGAACGATGTCCGCCGCCTCTTTGGAGACTTCGGTGCCGGAAATGCCCATCGCGATGCCGACGTCCGCGTTTTTCAGCGCGGGGGCGTCGTTGATTCCGTCGCCCGTGACGGCGACCACGTTGCCCTCCGATTTGAGCTGCTTGACGACGCGCATCTTCAGAAGCGGCGTGCTCCTGGCGATGACGCGCACGGCGGGCAGGACTTTTGCAAACTCCTCGTCGGAAAGATTTTCGAGGTAGGAGGCTTCGACCGCCTTGCCGCCCTCGCCCAAAAGTTCCAGCTCCTCGGCGATCGCCGTCGCCGTGACGATGTTGTCGCCCGTGAGCATTTTGACCTCGATGCCCGCCGTTTTGCAGGCGCGCACCGCGTCGTACACCTCGGCGCGCAGGGGGTCGGCAATGCCGACGAACCCGTCGAAGGACATGCCGCTCTCCGCGTCTGCCCTGTCCTTGGGCAGTTCCTTCACATATTTATGCGCGAACGCGATGACGCGGCGGGCGCGCTTTTGCAGGGACACGATGTCTGCCTCCGCGATGCCGCGCTCCTCCTCCGTGAGGGAGCAAAGGGCGATGATCTTTTCGGGACTGCCCTTGGTGTAGACGACGTAGCCGTCCCCCTTTTTGATACACGAGGTCATGTTTTTGGTATCCGAAGAGAAGGGATACAGCTCGCAGATCTCCGCTTTTTCGCGAAAATCCTTGTAGTCGACGCCGCACTTTTTCGCCGAAACGAGCAGCGCGCCCTCGGTGGGGTTGCCGACGAAGCGGACGATGTCGTTCTCGTAATACAAATCTGCCGTGCTGTTGAGGCAGTAATTTTCGAGCATGACCCTGTCGCAGAAGGCGTTTTCCTCGACGAACCCGCCGCCCGACCATACGTCGACGACGGTCATGCGGTTTTCGGTGAGGGTGCCCGTCTTATCCGAACAGATGACGTTGATGCAGCCGATGGTTTCGCAGGCGATCATCTTTTTGACGAGCGCGTTCTGCCGCGCCATGCGCGCGATGTTGATGGAGAGGGAGATGGCAACGATGGTCGGCAGACCCTCCGGCACCGCCGCGACCATCAGCACGATGCTGGCGATGAACGCTTCGGAGATGGTTTCGAAGGATGCGGAGCCCGTGGCGAGCACGAAGATGAGCTGGATGATGAAGATGAGCACCGCGAACACCGCGCCGATGACGGTGATGACCTTGCCGAGGCGCGCCATCTTTTCCTGCAAGGGAGTCTGCCCCTCGCCGCCGCCCTGAATTTCGCGCGCGATCAGCCCGAACTGCGTAAAGTCGCCGACGTCCGTCACGACCATCTTGCCCGTACCGCCGGTGATAAAGCAGCCGGAATACACCATATTGATCCGCTCGGCGACGGGCGTGCCTTCGGCAAGGACAGCGTTCGCATCCTTTTCGACGGGTGCCGATTCGCCCGTGAGGGAAGATTCGTCGCTCATCAGCGAAATGCTCTCGATGAGCCTGCCGTCCGCGGCGATCTTGTTGCCCGTTTCGAGGAACACGATGTCGCCCACGACCAGCTCCTGCTGCGGGATGTACTGCACCACGCCGTTCCGCACGACCTTGATCTCGATGCCCTCTTTGATCTTGTTCAGTTCGTCGAACGCCTTGGCGCTGCGCCCCTCCATGACGACCGTGAGCACGACCGAAATGAGTACGGCGACGAGGATGCCCGCGCATTCCGCCCAATCGAAGGGTTCGCCCTGCGTTACGTTGACGATGTTCACGGCAATGGTGATCGCCCACGCACAGAGGAGCAGAATGAGCATCGGCTCGGTAGCCGCTTCCCAGATGCGGCGAAGAAGAGATTTCCTCCCCGCTTTGGTGAACTCGTTTCTGCCGTACCGTTCGCCGTTTTCTTTGACCTGATGTTCCGTCAGACCCTTATGCGCGTCTGTCTGCAGACTTTCGAGAACCTCCTGCGCAGACTTGTTGTAAGACTCCATACCTACCTCCATAATTCATTCACACATTTTGTTTCAAGCTGATGAAACAAAATGTCGTGAGTTTAAGGGGCAACCCGAACGGTTTTCCCCTCCAATCGCACGGAAAAAAGTTTTATCTGCTTAAAACTTTTTTCGTGAATATGCAAAACCGCCCGCGCAAAAGCGCGGGCGGGCAAAGCCTTCCATACAAAATACGGAGAAAGAGATACGCCGAAACCCGCGCCGCCTGCGGCGCGAAATTGACCGAATCTCACCGATTAAGGCAAGCCTATGCAGAACTCTGCACGTGATTGTAGACTTGCCGCGCAACGCTTTCCGCTCTGCGCCGGTTACTCCTCCGTTCCGTTCAATTGTGTTTTTATTATAAAAAATCGGAAACGCATTGTCAAGCGAAACGCCGCAAAAACTTGTCGCAATTTTGTAAAAAATCCGGCGTTTTCCGCAGCGCCACGCACTTGCGCGCCGCCCCGTTGTTACCGCAATTTTTACCCTGAACGCCAGGGCGGAAAACGCGCGCCTTTAACTTTCCCGCGAAACGAAAAATCCGCGCTCGGTCAGCTTCTGCTCGATCGCGTCGAGCGTCTGTTCGCTGTCCGCCGAAACGGTGTGATAGTGATACCCGCCCGTGATGTTTTTGAGGGGCACGGATACGCCGCTCTCCAGCTTTTGCACGAACTCGTCTGCCTTGCGGCGGGAATCGATGCCCATGCGCGCGGCAATTTTTCCGTAGACCTTGTGCCAGACGTACACGTCCTCCACGCAGCCGCCCATGTCCGCGATGAGGTACAGCTCTTCGCGCACCTGTTCGTCGGTATGGCGCACCTTGAACACCCGGCTTATGCGCGTTTCCGGCAGAACGTATCCGCGATTCGTCGCCACGATCTCCAACCCCTCCGCGCGCAGAAGAGCCACGTCCTGCACGATGACCTGGCGGGAAACGCCCAGCTCCCTGGCGAGTTCGCCCGCCGCAACCGGATTTTTGCCCAGCCGTTCCCGAATTTTTGCCCGTCTCTCTTCCCCCGCCATGCCTTTAACCCTCCACGGGGTGCAGGTTTTTCAGCGACACGTCGAGGATGGGCGCGGAATGGGTGAGCGCGCCGCTGGACACGACGTCCGCGCCGATCTCGCGGAGCTGCGGCACCGATTCCTTGGTGACGTTGCCCGAAATTTCGACCAAAGCCCTGCCGCCGATCAGGCGTACCGCCTCCTTCATCTGCTCCGCCGTCATGTTGTCGAGCATGATGATGTCGGCGCCCGCCTCGACAGCCTCCTCCACCTGCGCGAGCGTTTCCGTTTCCACCTCGATCTTCATGGTGAAGGGCGCGTACGTCTTCGCCGCAGCAATTGCCTGCTTTACGCCGCCCGCCGCGCCGATGTGGTTGTCCTTCAAAAGAACCGCGTCCGAAAGGTTCCAGCGGTGATTGCCGCCCCCGCCCACGCGCACCGCGTACTTTTCGAAGATGCGCATGTTCGGCGTGGTCTTGCGGGTATCGACGAGCCGCAAACCGCTGCCCGCCAGAAGCTCCGCCATCTGCGCCGTGTAGGTGGCGATGCCGCTCATGCGCTGCAAAAAGTTGAGCGCCGTGCGCTCGCCGGTGAGAATGGCGCGCATATCCCCGCGCACCGTAGCGAGCTTCTGCCCCTTTTCCACGCGGTCGCCGTCCTTGGCATAAAATACGATTTTCACGCCCGCGTCGAGCAGCTGAAAGGCGCGCGCGAATACGGGCAGACCGGCGATAACGCCCTTCTGCTTGCAGATGAGTTCCGCCTCGCCCAAGGCGGCGCCGCGCAGCACGCTGTTCGTGGATACGTCCTCACTGGTCACGTCCTCCGCGAGCGCCATGCGGATGAGTTCGTCCGCGCGGATCTTCATGGTAATTTCGTCAATCAATGGTTGCCTCCCTCTCCGCTTCCTCGCGGATGATCTGTGCGTATTTTTTCTTTAATTTTGCATAGTCCTCGTACATTTTATGGTCGGGAACGGGCATCTTTGTGAGAACGTCTGCCCGCTTTGCCGCCATCGCCTTTGCCGCCCGCTCCGCCCATATGAGGCTTTCGAGCAGGGAATTACTCGCCAAGCGGTTTTTGCCGTGTACGCCGTTGCACGCCGTTTCCCCCGCCGAATACAGCCGCTTCATGCTCGTTTTGCCGTCCAAATCGACCTTGATGCCGCCCATGAAATAGTGTTGGGCGGGCACGACGGGGATGGGTTCTTTGAGCACGTCGTACCCCTCTTCGAGGCAATGGGCGCAGATGGTGGGGAAATGCTCGCGGATGGTCTTTTCGCCGACGGGGCGCATATCCAGCCGCACGAACTTGCTCCCCTCCTTTTTCATCTGCGCGCGGATGTCGCCCGTCACCACGTCGCGCGGCATCAGCTCGTTGCAGAAGCGCTTGCCCTCCCCGTCGAGCAGCACCGCGCCCTCGCCGCGCACCGACTCGGAGATGAGGAACCGCCGCCCCTGCTTTTCCGAATAGAAGGTGGTCGGGTGGATCTGCACATAGTCCAGATGCTCCACCTCCACGCCATTGATGAGGGCGATAGCGAGCGAATCGCCCGTAAGATGGCGGAAATTGGTGGAATTTTCATACAATCCGCCCACGCCGCCCGTGGCGAGCAGGGTGAAATCCGCGTACACGTCCGTCAGTTTTCCGTCCTCCGAACGCACCACGCCGCCGAAGCACTCGTTGCCCTCGGCGATGATGTCGACAAGCTCCGCATGCTCGCGGATCTCCACGTTGGGCAGGGCGCGCACCAGCGCCAGAAGCTTGCTCGTGATCTCCTTGCCCGTAACGTCGTCGTGGAAGAGAATGCGCGGGCGCGAATGCCCGCCCTCGCGCGTGAAGCGGAAATTCCCCTCTTCGTCCCGCGCGAACTCCACCCCGTCTTCCACAAGCTCGGCGATCATCGAGGGGGAAAGGCGGATCATCTGCTCGACCGCCGCCGCGTCGTTCTCATAGTGACCGGCGCGCAGGGTGTCGTCGAAGTAACCGCGGAAATCCTCCTCGCCGCGCAGCATGCAGATGCCGCCCTGCGCGAGGAAGGAATCGCTCTCGTCCGCAGCCGCCTTGGTGAGCATCAGAACGCACATGTCCCGCGGCAGGTTCAGCGCGCAGCACAGCCCCGCCACGCCCGTGCCCGCGATGAGCACATCGTATTTTTGTACCGAATTCTTCATACCGTGTTCCCTTTTTTGCGACGCCCTATTTTGCGAGTTCGAGCATGCGCTCGAGCGGGCGGCGCGCGGCGCTCATCTCGTCCTCGCCCATCTTCACCTCAAACCCGCCGCCGTTCAGGCAGGCGAGCACCTTTTCGGGCGTAACGAGCTTCATGTCGAGGCAGAGGGGCGTGACGGGGTAGAACTTTTTGCCCGCACAGCGGAGAGAAAGCTCGTACAGCACGCCCGGCTCGGTGCAGAGGATAAACTCTTTCGCGTCGCTCTTTTCGGCGAACGAAATGATCTCCGACGTACTTCCGACAAAGTCGGACAACGCGCGCACCTCGCCGCGGCACTCGGGGTGGGTGAGCACCTTCGCCGCGGGGTGGGCGAGCTTTTCGCTCTCCACATCCTGCGCAAGCACCACGGAATGCACGGGGCAATGCCCGCCCAGGTAATGGAACCGCTTTTCGGGCAGGCGCGCCGCAATATAATGCCCCAGATTGTCGTCGGGAATAAATAAGATATCTTTGTTCGGAAGTGCCGAAACGATTTTGAGAGCGTTCGACGAAGTGACGCACACGTCGCTCTCCGCCTTCAAAGCCGCCGTCGAATTGATGTAGCAGACGACCGCAAGGTTCGGAATTTGCGCGCGCAGGCGGCGGATGTCCTCCGCCCGCGCCATGTGCGCCATCGGGCAGTCCGCCTGCGCGTCTGGCAGAAGCACGCGGCGGGAAGGGTTGAGGATCTTCGCGCTCTCCCCCATGAACCGCACCCCGCAAAAGACAATCGTCTGCTTGTCCGACTGCGCCGCGATTTTGGCGAGATAGTAGGAATCGCCCACATAGTCCGCCATTGCCTGTACCTGCCCGTCCACATAGTAATGCGCCAGAATGACGGCATTCTCCCGCTGTTTGAGCCTTTGCAGCTCCTCTGCAACCATACCGATGTACTCCTTCGTGTTCCTTATCTCTGTTGATTCCATGATACTATACACGAAAAATTGACAGGTGTCAAGACATATACGGGCAAAAAGAAAAATTTCCGCCGGAAACAAACGGGCGGAACAAATGCACGGCGGCGCACCCGAACCCGCCGCTTGCAGGGCAAAACATATGCGCGGCGAGGCATACGGCAACGTTCGGGATATAAACTATATATTCTCTCCCGCGCCGTAGTTCGGAATGGTATTTTTCAGATAATTTTCGTTGAACCAAGGCTCTTCACTGCCCTTATCCAGAAATTTTTCGGACGGAGTGCAGACCAGCGCCCAGCGCGTGGATACGCTCTCCGGCTGCGTATGCCCGTCGCCGTATTCGACCGAATCATAGAAACCGTACAGGGTATCCCCGACGATCTCATACCGGAAATGCACGGTATAATCGCTGCCCGCAGACGAATATTCGTGGTATTCCCCCTCTGTTTCTGAAAGAAAAATATAATATGTTTGCTCTTCGGCGGGTTTATCTTTGCTGTAATACTGGATATAGCGTTCGTTGAGCGCCACGCCGACGCCGGAGGAATTGCTGCAACCTGCCGCGGCAAAACAACATACCGCCGCAATACAGGCAAAAAACACAGCCAAAAGACCTTTTTTCATCACTTTCTCCCTCGTTTATCGTATTATTTTGCTTTTTACCCGCCGATCGTCTCTTTCATCTTTGCGATGGCATCGGCGCGGCCGTCGCAGCCGAGTTTGAGATAAATGGCGCTGATATAGTTGCGCGCGGTACCGTCGGACAGATTGAGAGCCGAGGCGATCTGGCGGTTGTTGAAACCCTCATAGATCATCACGGCGATCTCCACCTCCCTGTCGGAAAGCCCGAACGCC